>CAYWZZ010000015.1:0-26152 GCA_964463005.1 uncultured Candidatus Bathyarchaeia archaeon
TCCTCCAAATCCATTACATCGGGTACATCGAAGTACGGGTTATATCCTTCCCTAATGGTTTTCAAAACTACTTCCTCGCTAAATCTATCATTTCTGGCTAAGATATAGTCTATCCCGGAACCTTGAGGGGGCCAATTGACATCGTGTGTTAATATGATTTCAATAAGCTCGTTACCACAGGTATTTGAAATGATATTAGGCATACGACCTTCATTACTTTCAAGTTTTAATCATATACATAAGCTTTTTGAGCTCTTTGTTAATTCTTCTTGAAGGGTATGAGTGGGATTATTGTTGAGATTGCTAAGATTGAGGATAGGTAGAATACTGAGGTTGAACCTAGGCTTGTCCATAGTAGGCCAGCCATCATACTGGCTAGGGAGAAGCCGAGTCTTACGGCTGTCTGTCGAAGGCCCATGCCTATATTCCACTTAGAGCTCGGTATGGTCATGGTTACAAGTGTTGCTGATGCAGGCCATGTAGCGGAGTATAAGCCGTATGAAGCTGCGTAGATCGCTGTGAATATGTTTAGATCGTCTATGAATGGGAGTAGTGCGTATAGAGGAGCCATGGTTAAGAGGCATAGTTGGAGGAATTTCCTCAAATCCATCTTCTTCAAGACGTATGCCGCGCCAAGCTGGGCGGTTAAAGTCGCTAATCCAACTATTGAAAACATGAAGCCGACTTGAGTGGTTGAGGCTTGGAATTTATCTGAAGCGTATATGGAGAGGAGGGAGCTGCTTAAGCCGGCTGTTAGAGATATTAGCACGTGGAATACTATGAGTAAAACCATGGTTTTAAAAAGCCCTTTAAAGCTCAGATCATCCACACGTTCTTCAACTTGTTTACTTAAGCCCCTAGCCTCCTTAATCGTTAGAGCTGGGGCTAAGCATAAACCCATTATGGCGGATGCTATTATGAAGACAGGCTTCCACCCATAGCTATCCACGATAGCCCCGGCTAAAACAGGCGCTGTTAAAGAGCCTAAGGGCCAAGCAACGTTCATAAGCCCGTAGACGCTGGCCCTATTCTCCAATAGGCTACTATCCGCTATGTAGACCATACGGGCAGGTATGAACACTGTGAACGAAACCGTATACATTATGACGAGCGGGGAGAGTTGAATCCAATTCTTCGCAACAGTGTACAGGAGGACTGATATGGAGGCGAAGACCACGCTTAAGACTATTACGGTCCTATTCCCATACCTTTCAGCAATCAAACTACTGGGTATGATCAAAGCCGTAGCAGCGAAGCCTGAAACTGAAAGGACAAGACCAACCTCCACAACTGAGGCGCCTAAACTCTGAATGAAAAGGGGCTGAAGAGGCATAATCAACTCAGAAGATAAAGCAATTCCTAGGTTAACTAGGAAAAGAGCGTAAAGCCCCCTCTTAAAGCCCTCCAACACCCCTTCCCCTCTTAAACACTCCCCGAAACGTTAAATCTTTCAACAAAAGACTATTAAACACTACTCCTAAACGCTGAACCAGTATAATCTAGGCGGTTTAGGTAATTGTTGGAATTACAACCCTCAGAGGCTAAGCTCCACCAAGTATTTGAGAGATTATGCGAAGCCTCAAATTTGCAAATAAACATACGTAGTTCTTCCACCCATTCTAAACGGCCCCATCCTTATCTTTTCAAACTGTAGATCGTTGCTATTCGATATTTCTCCCCCTTCAAGACTACTTGGACTTCTTCTGAAGGCCTAGTGTCTATGTTGTTTCTCGTAGACCCTATCCAGTAGATTATGCCTTTAACAGGGCTTTTAACCGTTTCCTCTTCCAGGCTTTTCATGTTGAGTAGTTTGGCTATTTCCTCCCCCTCCCCTACTTCCTCACCAGCCGTTTTCAAGGTCACTATTATCCACTCCCCCTCAGGGGCGTACACGTCTACGTGCGGGTCTCTCCCAAGTGTAAGCTGAAGTTTAGGCTTAATAGGCTCCCCGGGGATTACGTTTAGATAGCGGAGTATGTTCATAAACCCCCTATGTACGAGTTTAGCCTGCTCTGGGAAAACCCACCTCTGACCACTATGCTCAATCGTGAGGGAGTGTTTACCAGCCTCTGTAGCCACGTAGCTCAACATACCCCTATGAACGCTAGGCTTGTCATAGACCTCTATAAAAGGTAGTAGCGAGTACTCTGCAAGCTTGACAGATACTTCATCCCATCCATTGGCTAAAGAAGCCGGTGCAATCCACTGCTCATAGCAGTGGAGGTCTATAACGTAGTCCGACCGCTCGATCAGGTTCTTGTAGAGGCTGTAGGCTATCCTCTCGGTTTCATTCCCATCGGCTCTACCGGGCCAAAGCCTATTCATCTGATGCGGATGGTAGCTGGAGTACGGCTCCCCCAGCTCCATCTTGTAAAAATGCCTCCTCCACCTCACAGCCAGTGGGTTTGCCACGGGGACAAGTATGATCGTTCCGTTAACGTTCATACCTAAAACGCTGTCGAGTAGAAGCTTAATCGTATAAATGCCTGTAAGCTCAACGCCATGCTGAGTTGCGTGAATGTAGACAACGGGACCACCAGACCCGCCCTCCAGCTTAAAGTAGGATACTTCGACAAAGCTGCCATCAGGCATTTGAACGCTCAGAACGCTTCTCTCTAAGCCCGGCAAGCAGACCACGTTAGAGATATAGCTTCCAATTAAAACTTAAACTCTTCTAGCTTCTATTCGGCAAACGTCTTCGCATCTCTAAATGTTAAAACGTTTCCCCTGACGCTCTACGTATTCCGTGGGTATGCGCATTTTTCACGCCAAGCCTCTATGAAAGCCCCCACTCCTTCGGACGGCGTATCTTTAAATAGGGCGTCTACGGCTCCTAGGATGAATCCTCCTCCAGGGGCGAGGTTTTCAATGGCCTCGTATACGGCTCTTCTGATGGCCTCCCTCGTAGACCTAAGTGTGACAGCTGAGTTTACACCACCCCATACGCAGACTCTCCCATCAAGCTTCTCCTTCACAACTTTAAAGTCTACCCGATCCTGAACAGGGTCTATTCCGAGTAGAAGGTCTACTTCGCAATCTTTTATATCGTCGAGAATAGGCATAACCCCAGTGGTTATCACATAGCCGAGTTTCAACCCCCTCCTATGAACTTCATCGGCCTCCCTTCTAAGAATCGGAACTATGAACTTCCTGTATAGTCTCGGAGGCCAGAAGTTTGTGTTTTCATACCAGCCACGGTGGATAATCAGGTCTACGCATTTGACCTTTGAAAGCAACTCTATACTCCATAGATCCCACTCCAACACTATTCTGAGAAGCCTCATCAGAAGCTCTGGTTTTGTAAAAGCCCACTTGACAACGTTCTCGACCCCGCAAAGCCATACTACGGCATCGCCGCCCATCGGCCCCCAACCTTCAACTAAAACACCGTTTTCTTCGGCAAACCCTCTGACAACATCAGCTTCTTTCAGAAAGCTTTCGACAGTCAAACCTTCCGGTCTTCTAAACAATACAGATAGAGCGTCGAGGTCTTCCTCCCCCTCTACTAGGTACTTCTTCGTCCTAGCCTTTGGAACTATGTAGTCGCTGAAGATCGGAATATCCTCGCCGTGAGGCCAATCCCGAGTCATTCTCACAACATGTCTTAACAAGCCTCTAGAGGTATGATACTCCTTAACCAGTAACGGGTATTCTTCGCCATTCTCAATCTTTTTAAAAACCTTAACCTCTACTTCAGAGCTTATCATAAGAGGTGTTTGAATACTTAAAACATCGTCAAGACCTAGGCTTAAAAACATTTTAACCCTTTCAAACTGGCTCCTCCAGACTTTACCACTATCTATTAGATAGTTCCTCTCAAACGGTCTAAGATATATAAGCACGCGATCAGGCTCTTCACAGTTTACAGCAGCAATAATCCTATCCCTCGAATACAACCATCGACCACTAAACACATGATAGTAAAAATCTCCTACTATATCCTTTTCCTGAGAAGTCCTTTCAGCATTCTCAGGATTTTGAAGCCCACGTAAAGTGGAAAGAAATCTAAATTTTTTGGAGGCACATATTTCCATCTTGCGTATAGGCTTTCAAACTCAAGCACTTCGCTTAGGCTTATAATTTCATCCCATGATAGAGTAAAATCTACCGCCTCCATAATACCTAAAGATGCCATTCAATTATAACCAAATTTAGTTATTTTTAATTTTGCAGTAGAACAGTTAAAAGTATTGTGAAACCATAAATCTACACGTATCTTCAAGAGGATATTTATGGGAAACTCACAATAATCTCCGAGAACCCGTTTACAAAAATTCCCTTTCGATGTTACCGCTTTTAAACAGTCCATTCTTCGAGTTATGTGAAGATTTAATGCATAATTGTGGTGAAGGGGATAAAAAAGTATAATAGCGGGGATTTTAAGAAAAGAGGACGTGAATATAATAAGCTTAAGGTTCTCAGATATAAATGGGACTTTAAAGGAGGTTATAATATCTGAGAGACTTTTCGAGAAAGCTAACGTTGAGGGTATTTGGTTTGACGGTTCTTCAATAGAGGGGTTTGCGAGAAGATTTGAAAGCGATATGCGGCTTATACCTGACGCTTCATCAAGCTATACGATCAACGGCGTTAAAACGTATTTCTGTGAAGTCTATAAGGCGAGTAAACCCTTCAATGGAGACCCGCGTATAGTTTTGAAGAGGCTTCTAAACAGAACAGAAGAGAGCTATAAGGTTAAATTCGTCACGGCTGGCGAACTTGAATTCTACGTCCTTAGGAACGGCGAGGCTATTGATACCGGAGGATACTTCGACGTATCTCCGAGGGATAAAGCCAACTTGATTAAAATCCGAATAGCTGAGAAGCTTACAGAAGCTGGTATAGAGTGGAGTAGTGGCCATCACGAGGTTGGACCCGGTCAAAACGAGATAGATATATTGCACGATTACGCTGTAAATACTGCCGACAAGATACTTCTAACCAAGAACATAATCAAGCTCATATGTGAATCTGAAGGGTTGAAGGCTGTCTTCATGCCTAAACCCTTCTACGGTATGCCTGGAAACGGTATGCACATCCACTTAAGCTTATGGAGTAAAGGTGAAAACCTCTTCTACGATGAAAAGGGGCTTTACAGACTCTCAGATTTAGCTAGGAGATTTATAGCTGGAATCTTCGAACATGCTGGTGCTATAACAGCCATAGCCAACCCTACTATAAACTCCTACAAGAGGCTTGGAGAATTTGAAGCACCTAAATACATCTACTGGGGTATGAAGAATAGAGACGCGTTGATAAGAGTCCCAGAATTCACCAGTAGAAATTCAGCTAGAATAGAGTATAGAGCCTCAGATCCATCTGCAAACCCATATCTACTATTCGCAACCATACTAGCTGCTGGACTCGACGGTATTGAAAGAAACCTAGAGCCTCCAGAACCCATTGAAAAAGACATATATGAGGAAGGATTATATAAGAGTCTGCCGACACTACCGTCAAATCTAAAAGAAGCTTTAGAATCTCTTAGAAGAGACCAAGTTATAAGTAGCGTCTTAGGGGAAGCAGGTGAAAACTTTCTAAACCTCAAACTTAAAGAGTGGGAAGAATATACGTGTAGGAAGATCACAGACTGGGAGAGGGAGAGGTATATCGACGTATGAATTCAATCTCTCGAAGATATAATGTGAAGTCTATTGGTAAAAGCCTTTACATTCTAGTCAGTATAGTCCATAAGTGTAAGGGTCTATGAAGAAACTTGTCGTAGAATGAAGAGGCCCCCCATCCAAACCGAAAGATGGAATACTCTACTGAAGCGTTAAAACTAGGAGATTGTTACGTAGATGGATAATCCTTTAGTCTAAATACACTTTAAAGTAAAGCTAACTAAAGAATGAATTTAACCTTGCTTAAGATGTTGGAAGTACGAATATGGGGGCTGATGTTAAAGTCAATTCGTATTCGCCACTTTCACTTTTATGAAGACTCTTCAAGCCGAAAAGTTTCACGATTTCCAAGGTTTTAGCGTGTATACTCAGCCTAACCTTATGCGCATACCCAGTAGTCCAGCACACATACTTTTCAACACCATCCCCATTTTCAAAAATAAGGATGTAGTCGTCTCTACTTTCAGTTTCAACTCTACCTTTAAATTGGAAGCCGTTTAGTTGCGACGTAAGAGTATATATAGCGTAATATGCTGGTTTAATGAAGTACACTGGTCTTCCATAGATCAACCTAAGCCCTTCATAATCCGCGATTATGCCGAAATTCTGCTCAGAATCATGGATATCATATCCATCGTCTTTCCAATCGTAGAAAACGCTCACGTTGACCCCCATTCATTATATTAATGAGGAACATCCTGACAACGTATTCCGCTTGAGTTACGATAGATACCCTGTTATCGTATGAGCCGCTGGTGCAGTAGCCCCATTCACTTGAAACAATGGGCTTTAGAGGGAAGCCATATGAGGCTAATACTTCTCTTAACTTAGCGTAGTCTAGGCTTACAGTTTCAGGGTTTGTACTCCTACACGGGTGTATAGAGACAGCGTCTATACAATTCAGCATATCCAGTTTAAACGTTTCCTCTAGAAACTTGAAATCAAAACCGCTTATACCAGGAGCTATAAGTTCAACCCCACCGACTTCTTTAGCGGCTGAATGAACGGCTTTCAACAACCGGACGTAGTCCTCCGGGTTAGGCTTAGGCTTCCAAAACTAAGAGAGATTTGGTTCATTCCAAAGCTCCCATATTATATCTTCACCTTTAAACTCTTTAAAGGATTCAAGTGTAAACTTTGCAAAAGCCTCCCTACCAACATCGCTATATGGCGCAACACCACCATCATAGTATTGATTTCCATAGTCGAGTATGAATAGAGCCGTTATACCCCGCTTTCTCAAAGCATCCACGAGCCTTCTATACTCTCCAAAACTGTAGACACCCTTCTCTCTTTCCACTTCACTCCATAGGAAGTTCATTCTAATCAAGTTTATACCGGCATACTTTATCATGTCTAGATCCATCTCCCTAGGGGCTATGAAGTGTATGTTAACTCCAAGTCTATAGATTGTTTTTGAGAAATTATGCTCTTCAATAACGGCGAACAGCCAAGGGTAACATTCAAAATTGTACCTTGGACTCTCCGAAACTCCGTTGAATACTCTACCATTGAAAACGCACTCCAGCAGGTAAAGCATAGGCTCTAAAGAACTGGTGTTCAGAGTTACCATGTTTATCCCATTTTCCATAGCCTTGATTTTTAAAGTAGATACTTTAATTGCTTTAGATGGATCGTCCATAGGCTTCAAGTAGATTTCAAGGTCGTTCTCAGCAATTGCTGGGTTGAATACCTTAAAGTATATTCTCGCCTCCTCACCTCTAAGGAACCAATTCTTAGCCACTTTATCCGTACCCATGTAAACCAATTTTACAGACGGTCTTATTATGGACAGAACGGTCACCAAGATAATTAAAGTGGAGGCTACAGATACTAGTAGTTTTAAAACCCGCCCTTTAAAGTACTGTCTTCTCAAAGAGTTCTGAGTTAAGTGGAAATTCACGGTTTCATCCCCAGAACCGACTAATTGAGGAATTTCACGGGAAACTAACCCATTGACTCAATAGGCTATCATGTAGCCAGAGCAGAGGAGATGGAAAAGCTAAAGCCGAAAAACCATTTAAACTTATCCACTTTGAAACCGTTGACAACGATATCCTCTCATCTAAAGTACCGAGAACCTACTTTAAGCAAGCTTCCTTAAGATTAGGTATTTAAAAACACGGTGGCTTAAACGGTTAACCATGATAAATCTCTATAGTTTTTCAAATTTTCAATTTAACCATATATTCTTCAATTTTATCCTCCCTTACTTCAACTCCTAAGCCTGGTCTATCCGGCACTTTCACTTTAGCACCTTCAAAACTTAAACCATCTACTAAGAGGCTTTCGAGAAACTGCGGACCGTTTATATCGATCGGCGCCGCTATGGGCAAGGTGCTGAATAAATGTACTGAGGCTGTAAAGCCGACCCCACTTTCAGTCATACCGCTGGCGAATAGGTCTATACCTGTAGCTTCAGCTAAAGCGGCTATCTTGAGATTCCCAATGATTCCAGATTTTGCGAGTTTTAAAACTATTAAGTCTAACGCATCTGCAGATATCAGTTTAATCAGGTCATAGTGGCTGAACATAGACTCATCAACTGCTACTGGTATGGGGCTTTCTGAAGTTATGCGTTTAAGCCCCCCGTAATCCCAAGTGGGAACTGGTTGCTCGAGACATATGATTCTCTTAATATCCATGTCCGCTATGAGGTTTAAAAGCCTCCTTATGGTGAAGCTCGTATAGGCTTGATTGGCATCTGCCCATATGGTTGCATCTGGAACCGCTTCGCTAACGACTTTGAGCCTTTTAACGTCTTCAACTGGATCGCCCATAATTTTAACCTTGAAACACTTATAGCCCTTTGAAGCCATCTCTTTGGCGTAATCAGCCATAGCTTCAGGGTCACCGCTCATCATAGCTGAAAGCTCCACGTAGTCGCATATTTTACCTCCTATGAGCCTATGGATAGGTTGACCAGTAATTTTACCCATTACGTCGAATAGTGCTGTTTCTACAGCCGATTTGACAAACGGCTGACCTGAGCTCACAACTGGCGTCAACAATTTATCAAGCTTCCTTAAGATTAAGTTTAAACTGAAAGAGTCCATGCCTTTCAAAGCCGGGGCAATATAGTTCACCAGCGACGTATACGCAGACTCCAACGTTTCATACATCCAAGTATGCATTAGCCTAGCTTCACCCCAACCAACCGTA
Organism: uncultured Candidatus Bathyarchaeia archaeon; assembly: GCA_964463005.1. Classification (GTDB taxonomy): domain Archaea; phylum Thermoproteota; class CALKCG01; order B24; family B24; genus DTBU01. Next base: position 8,787 of record CAYWZZ010000015.1, read on the forward strand.
CCGTTAGATGTTTCAATTCTAACGTATAAGTGATCTCCAGGAACCCCGGGCTTACCCACGACGCCTCTAGATAATACGAAAGGTCTTACATACGGTATTTTAAGCGGATACGCTTCAACCGTCCTTATAGTGGACATAAGAACACGTGTAAAATTTAACCCGCCAATTATTTAAGCGTTCATAAACCACGCATAACGCTATTTAACGGGGCTCTACGCTTTTCAAAGTATGAGAACAGTTTCATGGATTAGAATTTTCAGTAAGTACTCTGGATTAAGGGTCTAATATTCTCAGCGTACACGCTTGCAACTTCTGATAGGATTAAGCCTTCAAGGTCTCTTACCGGGTCATTAACCTGGTACATGCTTATATATGGAGCCTTTACCAAGGCTTTAACCTCCTCTGGGTAATCCCAATCCTTTATGTAGAAGACCGAAACCTTATGTCCCTTATTTCCGAATGTTTTAAGGTCTTCTAGAGCTTCTTTAAAATTCTGCCATCCACCATCTGTTATAATGACTATGAAGCACAGCTCTTTAGCCGCGTTTAGAAGCTTGGCTATGGTCTTAGTGGGCATTATCGTCAATTCTCTAAATCTAGATGAAAGTGTAAACTCCTTAAAATCTTCATCCGCATTCCAATCGGCTACTATATGATTTGTCGAGAAGTTCACAATAGCTGTGTTTCCACCAGCCCATTTAGCGCTCAAATACGCTATGAAACCTGCGGTAGATACCTTATCCAGTATATTGCTCATACTGTAGCTCGTATCTAAAACTATCAGAACAGACGGTATGATGTTCGTATGGAACTCTCCACCTTTACCAGCAGACCTCATATGCCATTTGATCGTTGTAACTTCAGGTATTATAGGGCCTTCATCTAAACTCGCCTCTAAGTCTAAAGACTCTATATCATCTTCAACATACCACTCTTCAGGATAACTCTGTATAGTCCAAGTTGGCTTAACCTCACCTTTTGAAGCCAAATACGTTATCAAAATGTTTTCAGCCCTAGACCTGTACCAGAGCCTCCTCCATAAGAGGTCTTTAACGTCTAAGGGCATCTTCTCCAGAAGTTTACTGATAGACGTGGGTAGTGTAAATTTTCCATAACCTCTTCCAGCAGATGCCCTATAAGCCTTCCCAGACTCCCTAGACGTGTATATGCGATCCGCTTCTTCAGATTTACGCAACGCCTCTTTGATCTTATCAGACAATTTCTTAACGTCCTCCTCTCCAATCCTAGGTTTTATCCAAACTTCGTAGAACGTTTTAGCGTCTTTCTCGTTTTCAATGTGACTTAAAATTTGGCTTATCCTTTTAACAGCATCTGGATATGCGTCTTCAATCAACGGGATATTCTTTAACCCAATCCTATCTTTAGAAGGCTTCTTTAAAATACGCTTATGTTCTTGAGTATCAGCTCTTAATAGAACGGCTGATATTGCTCTGATTTTACTTATCCAAGACTTCGGAGGCCTTATGGAGTCTGCTAATAATCTGCCGAGTATTTCGATTTCATCGTCTTCAGGTTTGTAGGGGATGTCTGGGAAAAATTCCCTATAAACTGCAAATATCAGCGACTCCAACCCCACCGGTTTACATCTATCAAGCGTATCATATAGGTGATACGGAGTCTCACCATACCTATTCTTAAGGTAAATACAGTCCACTTGGAAATCTGAAAACATCGCTACAGCCGTATACGCCAGCTTATTATCTCGAAGGATGCTATAAGCTATCTTCTGCAGGTAATAGGCGGTTTTAGCATCATAGGGGCAGTAGTGCATATGAGCAAGTGTATGCCTTAAGAGCCATAGCATCAAACGGTGAGGGTCTTTGGATCTACTTAAGAGAGATGGGTTTACATGCAACTCTCCATTTAACACTTTAATGGGTATGTTAAGCTTCTCATCCAATTTAAACTGAATCGGTGGGAAGAACAGTTCAGATTTAACTTTGACGAATATCTCCCTCAGCGTTGTAGGATCTATTTTGACTGTTTCTACCTCCATCTTAAATACACTCCTAAAGTATCTTCCTCTCTAAGTATACCTTCCTTAATCCAGGTCTTCTCAAGCTTCATAAGCTCTTCTGCAAACACGGGGTCTTCTACGGCTACTTCCCTAGCATACGTGTATAATCCCCTATCGAAGCCGTTCATAAGCTTGCTGAGTATAAGCCACTGTCTCCTATTGACTCTTTCATCCATTTTTACTCTTTCACGCATCAACAGCTCTCTAATATCGTTTAGGAGATTTCTAGTCTTAACAAGGTTCATCCTATGTGGGAAAACCCATAAGGCGAGGGATAGTATATCATCTTGGCTAATTTTACCCTCAAGCCAAATCTTAGCTTTAACAAGCTGTGTTAAGACTATTGTAGACCTCTCACTAGGTGGGTCTTTTATATTGCTACAGACGTCTTTGAGGAAGTGGCAACCTTCACACAGTATCGGAGGCTTCACCTCGGAAAACTCTCTACCTCTTACACACGCCTGAAAATCTCTAACCAGCATGTTTATAAGCCCTATAGTTTCACTATCGAGTTCAACTTCATCCACCTCCTTCCTTATACTTTGAAGCTCTTCAAAAGTGAGGACTTGAGGCATAGATTCTACAAGTTCTCCTCCGTAACTTTCTAAAAGAGATTGAAGCTTAAACTTGTCACTCAAGCTCAAAGAGTTCAGGTATATACATACGTCGAACCTATCGTAGAATGGAGGTGGATGTATAAAGGTCGTGGGATCGGCTGGGTTTTCATTAGCTATGAGAACATAATCTCCAACTTTAACCCTCTGTCCATAAGCCCATACTTCGCCGAACTGCATCATATGGTGGATGTTAGAGGTTGTATACGGGTTTAACCTATTGACTTCATCTATACCCTTACCTTTAGCCTGTACAAATGCAGCCCATAGGACTCTTTCAACACCCTCCCTCTCAAGCGAGGGTATGTGAAGTCTACCTACAACTTCTCCCCTTTTAACCTCTGAAGCACCAGATATCACTACGTAGTCTTCTCCAGTTATCCCTCTGAGTATTAGAAGCATAAGTGTAGATTTTCCAACACCTCTTTGAGCTCTTATAAGAGTTGAACTCCTCTTATGAAGCTGGTTTAAAATAGCTATATCTATTACTTCCTCGTTCCCTACAAACCTAGAACCTATCTCCTCCTTAAGCTTTAAAACCGCCTTTTTAAGGCTCAAAAGGCACACCTCCAACACGATTCATGACAACAACAGCCACTAGAAGCAGTAGGAGCATTAGACACAGTATTTTCAGCAACCTATTGGATTTACGAAGCTTAAGAACCTTAGCATCTAAAAGCTTGATGTGTTCTTTTATGGTGTTGAGCTCCCTAGACGTTAAAATAACGGGTTCTGAAGCCACTTGATCTAAAAATGGAGATTCAAGGTAACGCGGTAGCTTCTCAGCATCTTCGTCTTTAACATCCCTGTAATTCCACGAAAGCTTGGATTTCTCATATGAAACTGATACTTTCTTAGACTCTCCATTGAGAAAATCTTTAAAGTAGTCTCTCGGTTTTTTCATTTTAACATCAAAAATATCGTTAAATCGAGGGTAAAAAGCTTTCCCAAATTTCACGGCTTCCATTATAACCCTTAAATACGGCAGTTGCTTAAGTTAAAGCTGGTGACCCGCCATGAAGACCACGGAAGAATTGATGAGAGAGGCTGAAACTCTCTTAAAGGATTGGAAAGGTGAACACTACGTCTTTGGATGCAGTGTTTTAAACTCTGTGGGTAAATTTGCGAGAGAATTCGGTAGGAAGATACTACTGGTTGGAAGTAGCTCTCAATGGGCTTTTAAATCAATGGAGGAGATAGTTAGAAGCCTCGAGGAAAATGGCCTGTCTTACTTGAAAGTCTCGGGAGCGAGGCAGAATACTCCTCGCGAGGATGTTTATAGGATTGCTCTTCAAATAGCTATGTACAAGCCAGATGCCATAGTGGCATTTGGCGGAGGAAGCACGCTTGACGCGGTTAAAGCCTCCAACATTCTAGCTACTTTCACACCCTATGAAGTCGAGAGGTTTCTAGGTATTCCTTGGAGCGGGGCTTGCACAATAGACCCATATTTTGGAACTGGGATAGTAAGTAAGATGAAGGAGGCTACTGGTAGAGATTTAACCCCAATGGTGGCTGTTCAAGCGGCCTCAAGCTCAAGCTCACATTTGACGAAATATTCAAACGTGACGGACCCTGTAACTGGTCAGAAGAAGCTCATAGTAGATGAGGCTATAGTACCTAAACGTGCCGTTTTCGACTATACCGTGACGCTTACGGCTTCTGAAAATCTAACAGTCGATGGTGGTTTAGATGGTATCTCCCACCTCTGGGAGGTCTTCATGGGCGCTTCTGGTAAACCGTACTTTGAAAAGGCTAAACGACTCGTAGAGGTAGGTGCTAGACTTATACTCAGAAGTTTAAAGACTTTAAGAAGCGATCCGACGAATTTGAAAGCACGAATTGGCCTTGGTCTTGGCACAGATCTCGGGGGATATGCCATAATGATTGGGGGGACTAGCGGCCCCCACCTTGGAAGCTTCTCTCTAGTAGACGTTTTGACCCATGGGAGGGCTTGCGGCATTTTAAACGTATACTATACGCTTTTCTTCTCTCCAGTCATCCAAGAGCAACTTAAGACTTTAGGGCTTATACTAAGTGAGGAGGGGTTTATAGTGGAAGATGTTTCAAAGCTTGAAGGTTTAAACCTCGGCATGGCTGTTGCTAAGGGTTTAATGTGGCTTCTAGAGTTCTTAAAAGTGCCTACGTCTCTAAAAAATGCTGGAGCCAGTGTAGAGCATATGAATAGGATGTTAAATGCCGCAAAAGATCCAGCACTTAGAATGAAGCTTTTAAACATGCCCATACCTTTAAATCCTGAGAAGGGTGATATAGAGAACTATATGAAGCCTCTCTTGGAAGCTGCATTTAGAGGTAGACTGGAGGACGTTAAAATAATGGAGGGGTATGCTTAAACCTATACTTTTTTTTAAATCATTCTAACCTTTTCCAAAGGCTTAACATTCAACACGTTTGAATTAACTAAATACTGAGGTTTCTCCCCCTTCAAAACGGATATTATGTTTAAAGCCGCTATCTCAGCCATCTTAGACCTAGCTTCCACCGTAGCACTAGCTATGTGAGGTGTTAAAACGACATTTGGAAGCTTTAAGAGGGGGTTATCTTCTTCAATAGGCTCTTTTTCAAATACGTCTAAAGCAACCCCAGCGATCCAACCATCTTTAAGCGCTTTAGCCAACGCATGTGTATCTACAACTGAACCTCTAGAGGTGTTTATTAAGAAGGCCGTCTTCTTCATCAACCTGAGTTCTCTCTCACCTATTAAGTGGTAGGTTTCTCTAGTTAGGGGTACGTGAAGCGTTACAAAGTCTGACTCTCGCAACAACTCTTCAAGAGGTTTATACTCGGCATTAAGCCTCCGTTCAACATCCGATGGTGGGCGTTGAACATCGTAGTAGATTATCCGCATATTGAATCCCCTAGCCCTCTCAGCTACGGCGATTCCTATACGTCCCAACCCTATTATTCCGAGAGTTCTACCGTAAACTGAATATCCTAGGAAAAGTGTAGGAGACCATGCTATCTTCCATCTTCTACCCCTAACGTAACTATCGGCCTCAGCAACCCTTCTAGCTATCGTAAGTATAAGAGCCCATGTGAAGTCTGCAACTGCATCTGTCAATACACCGGGCGTATTAGTTACGTATATGCCTCTTTTAGTAGACTCTTCAACGTCTATGTGATCATATCCTACACTATAGGTGCTTATTACGCGTAGATCCGATGCCGCATCCATAACTTCAGCGTCGATCTTATCCGTAAGTAGACATAGTAGAGCATGTTTATCCTTCAATCGACTTATTAGCTCACTCTTTGACGGCGGCTCTTCTCTAGGGTTTACTTCTACCTCACAGTATTCTCTCAAAATGTCTAAAGCCGGAGGGGGCAACATACGTGTTACGTATACTTTAGGCTTAGCCATAGAAGACCCCAATAATCACAGTCTTCAAACGGTTGAAAAAATGTGTAGGGATATGCTGTGGAAAATCACTTTCCAGATATACGTTCCCAGATGGGCGGTATTCTTCTCTCCGATTCGGGTCCGAGGATTATCGGAGTTACTCCGGCTATTTCACAGAAATAGGTTAATGGGCGGACTACGTTTCCAGCAACGCCGAGTATATGATTGCATGGAAATACCGATGTGAATTCCTCAAAGCTACAGTGTAGTTTGGCATGTACATGAGGCCATGTGGGATTTGTCTGCGCGTTTAAGGCTTTACGCTCTTCAGGTGGAAGTTCGACTGCTTCACCTAGTACAATGACCATGTAGAGCTTATCCTCCCACAAACCTAACCGCGCAAAGGTTATTTCACCTGGAGCTGCGTCAAACTCTACGGAGGCTCCACCAGCTTTAAAGTAGTATTCTAGAGCTGGGTGGAAAGTCACCTTCTTGAAGTTCTCCCTCGGATCCATGCTTCTAGAGGCGTACCAACTTGCGTGGTTTCCAGAGTTGCAGAAGTCCCATATGTCTCTATCTGGATGGTATAGTCTAACGTCCATAAACAGTACTGGAAGGCCACCACTTATGTATTTTAAAATTTGCATAGTGACCGCTGCTAGTGAATCTGCTTCCGTAGCGCATACGGTCGGCTCTTTAAACCCATTCCAATCGTATGGATCGTTCATGAGCATTTCAGCTACGTCACCGATGCAAACGTATTCGGTCAATTCACGTTGCCCCTTCAATCCGCAGAAGTCGAACCCCTTCTCCTCATTAACCATTCTCATCGCTAGGTAGAGGCGGATCTGCGTCTTAAGCGTCTCACGTGTAAGCATTTTACCATCATACTTTATACGGTCTCCTAGAAGTTCTTCAAACCACTTCAATCCTTTTTCAACTTCCCTCTCATCAACCTCCTCCATCTTCTTAACTAAGAGCAACTGGTCTATTTGACGTGCAGTTACTCCGAAGGTTTTTATTATTGGAACTAGATGGAAGTATCCGGTCTCCATACCCATGGAGTGCCCACCGTACATTCCATAAACTTCATTACGGATAACTGTATACGCTTGTGCAGCGCGAACCCAATCTATGACTTTAGCCCTGGTATCTGGGTCTTCTATGTCGCCTATAATACGGTGTGTTCTAATTCCGACTTGACGTAAAGCTCCATCTGTAGCTAGAAGCCCAACGTTTCCAGGAAACTTACCGCTGTTATTTGAAAGGCAGAGTATAGGTTTATCCCTACCTACGGTGTTTATGAAGGGCCACACTAAGAATGGAAAATCCCAAACGTAGAAACACAGAATCACCTGTTTGCAGTTTGCACGCACAATCTCTTCACCCACTTTCTGAGCCGTTCTCACAGATGTTATGAGCTCAGACCCCACGACGACTTCCGGCGAAGACCCATCTATGTTTTTCACACCCTTACGTATAACGTCAGCCCACTTATGGAGAACCTCCATACATTCCGCGTAGTATTGGCGGTGTACATGCTCCCTCTCATCGACAAGCATAACTATACCTATGGGTGTAGTACGCATAATACCACATAGTTTAATTTAGAAGTGGAAGGTTAAAAAGCATTACGTTCAACCACCGACGAAATGCTAAGTCTTGCATACACCCCTTTCAACAGCTTTCTTCAAAATCCTCAAAACAGATAGAGAGACTAGGAAACTAGTCTTAGGGTTTTCCAACGTAGGCTTATTCTCAATTATGTAACATAACATACCAAATTCCCCCCTCAACTATAACCTCATGTATACTTGCTGTGAACGTCATACTTTCCAGATCCTATTACAGCCACCTTCACACTTTTAACGCTGGATTAATTAAGGGCATTTTCACACTTCTTTACAACTATTGCTTTCACCGAATATTGTTAAAAGCATTAATGCAGACATTTTTGGCTGCCTATCCCTTGTGAATACCCCCTTTCTATTCAGTATTGTTCTCCACGGGCTCTGAGGAGTTCTGAAGTCTGCGAAATTCCATATGTGAAGTCCTACAACATATTCCCTCTTAGACAGATTTTCCACATACTTTTTAATGAGCCACATCTGATATTCTTCAGACCACATCTGCGGTGGGTCGCTGTGTAATCCTACTATCGCATCGGCACCAAATTCCGAAACAATTATCGGCTTATCTGGATGTCTCATGTGGATCTCCTCCAATTCTGCCAACACGTTCTTTATTCCTTCATCTATATCTCCCCACTCAGAATACCATCCGCGGTAAAAGTTCAACGATAAAACATCTACGTAGTCTAAAGCTAGGTCTTTAACACTTTTATGAGAAGCGAAAGTTAATGGCCTCGTCGGATCAATTTCCCTAAAATACGCAGAGAGTGTTCTAATGAACTCAGCGACCTCCGGTATATCACTTGGCGGTTCATTCGTAACGCTATACATGATGATTGACGGCCTATTCTTATGCTCTTCAATCATCTCGGCAATGACCTTCTTGGCTTTAACTAGGTATTCGCCATCGCGGAAAAGCCTCTTTATACCTTCTTTGTCAAGTATCCGTTCTAAACCTGAATAGCACAACGGCGGCTCCAATATTACCAGAAACCCAAACTCATCAGCCATGTCTAAATGTTCATCAGAGTACGGATAATGAGATGTTCTGAAAGAATTTGCTCCCATCTTCTTCATAAGGTAAAAGTCTCTTACAAGTACAGCTCCAGGTAGACTTCTACCTAAAACCGGGAAGTCTTCATGTCTACAGAAGCCCTTAAGGAAGTACGGTTTATCGTTTACATATATTCTGCCGCCACTAACTTTAACGCTTCTGAACCCTATGCGTTCATAAACGGAGTCTCTTAATACACCATTAAAGTAGATCTCTACGATTAGATTGTAAAGATTCGGTTCTTCAGGGCTCCACTGTTTAATTCCATCGAACTTCCTCTCATAAACATACCTACCCGGCTTTACATTAGCTATTAAATCTTCGTGTACAGTTGAAGATAGATCTTTAGTGACCAATGAAATTTTTAAATCAAACGTTTTTTCGCATACGCAATCAATTAATGCCTTTAAATATCCATCGCTATCCGCGTTCACGGTTAAATTCTTAACATAGCATTTATCTGTAAACTCTAAATATACTGGTCTATGTATACCCCCATAATGGAAGAAGTCGAAAGCTGTAAAGTTGAGGTCGATCGCCGGAGGCAGATTGTATATGGATGGTGAATTATCTACTCTCACTACAATCCTATTTAATCCGCCTAACTTTAGCTCATCAACCCTATGCTTAAAAGATGTAAATGGCCCTTCATGTTCAACTACAAATTTCCCATTAATCCACACCCTAACCCTATACCCTGCACCTTTAAATACGATCCACGCAATCTTTCCATCCAAATACTCACCCACGTAAAAGTCCTTCTGATACCATGCTACACCGCTGAATTGATCCCACTCTGGGTTCTGCTCATTCCAAGATTATGGGACGTGAATTAAGTCTTCTGATTCAAAGCCTCTAAACCAATCTTCTCTATCACCGACTAGATCTCTATCGACTCTGAATTTCCAGAAACCCTCTAGGGATATTTTCGGTCTAAACCATGATTTCAATCCTAAACACCTCAAACTCATACTTCTATAGAATTAGGTTTAAGCTTAATGTTCATCTAAACGTACCTGTACATGGATATTAGAGAGCGATAACCATTATTCCGCCGTGAGCGATCAAACCCCTAGCTTTAAAAGTTCTCTTCAACACAGTTTCTCTATAATGGGCTGTGTAAAAGTCGGATGTTGCGGTTTCCCATTTAAAGGTGGTATGAAAGCCTATTTTGGAAAATTCAACCTCGTAGAGCTTCAATCAACCTTCTACAAATTACCTAAGTTGAAAACCGTTGAGAACTGGAGGTCTCAGGCTCCAGAAGAGTTTGAATTTACTATGAAGGGCTTCCAAGGTTTAACCCATCCGACTAGTAGCCCTACTTGGAGAAGAAGCGGTTTAAAACTAAACCCTGAAGAGGCTAGAGAAGTCGGTTTCCTAAGACCGACTAAGATCAACTACGATTTTTGGGAAAAAACTAAGGAAGTGGCTAAAGCTTTAAAGGCTAAAATTGTAGTCCTTCAATGCCCACCGTCGTTTTCATGTACAGATGAAAATGTTGAATCCATGAAGGTATTTCTTAAGACAATCAACCGTAATGGTTTAATATTGGCATGGGAACCTAGGCACGATTCTTGGAAGCCTAATATGGTAAGGGATCTTTGTATGGAGCTCAACCTAATACACGTAGTCGACCCGTTTAAATCAGAGACGCAGACTTACGGTGTAAACCCAGTATACTATAGGTTGCATGGTTTAGGCTCTAAAATGTATAGGTATAAGTATACGGATGATGATTTAAAAGTGCTCTACGAGCGGTACGTTAAACCAGTTCAAAACCGTGGGCTTGACGTCTACGTACTCTGGAATAACATATACATGGGGGAGGATGCTTTAAGATTTAAACGGATGTACTTAGTCTAACCCTATACATTCAAGCCAAGGTTTAACCATATTTTCACTAGCGTTTAGATATGTGAGAAATTCTAGAAAACGCTTTCGTAGATGTTCGGCAACATCCCTATTTTCAGCTATTATATTCTCCTGTTGTTTTGGATCAGATTTTATATTGTAAAGCTCGGTTGTTATCCTACCGAAGGGTTTAACCACTCTAGGTTCTCCATCTACTATCAATGTGACCTCAGCCTTCTCAGTTTCTCCTCTGACGCTCACTTCAGGTGCTAGTATGAGCGCCCACTCATCCGTAGTTATAGTTGCCCTAAGCCCAGCCCATACGCTTCTTACCAACGAGGGGGTTGAGACTGCTATATCGCTTACCTTAGATTTTTCACCTTTAACGAGCGGTACGGTGGAGTTACCTTGGATATTTATCCCATCGAGTTTGCCCACGTCTGCAAGCTCAAGTATAGTAGCGGTTATATCGGGCGTTTGAACGAGAGCGTCTATCTTAACACCGTTTTTTAAACCGAGCTTATCTGCAAATCTCATGATGAGCGGTATATGAGCTACCTCCTCGTATAAAGCTGTTAAACCGTGATACTCCCCCATGATTATGGATTTCCCAACAAGCCCATGCTCGCCTAAATAGAAACCGTGATCGCTTGTAAATATGACGGTAGTATTCTCCAAAAGACCAAGCTCTTCCACCTTCTCAAGTAGGAAACCTATCCACTTATCCACTAGCGTTGCCTCACCAGCATACATAGCTCTAATATGCAACAATTCATCTTTGGTGAGATAATCGCAGGGTCCATAGGCTGGATATATAACCTCTTCACCTTCATAGTCAGGGTCGTATATATCCACATACCACTTAGGCGGATCCCAAGGTTCATGGGGGTCGAAGAAGTCTACGTATAAGAAGAAATTCCTCTTATAATTCTCCTCAAGCCAACGTGATGCTTCTAAAGCAGTCTTAGCAGGTATCCAATCTTCCTCACTCCTCCTATGGTAGTTGTTCCTCATATGCTGTATTGTGGTTTCTACACTTCTCAACTTCCATGGGCTGCATGGAAGTTTAACATTCAACGGACTGGTTCTATACCGGTCGTTTTCTTGACCTCTAATCCAAACCCAAGCGTCAAAGCCACGGTCAAAGTTGTAACCGTCTTTTAAAATGTGTGGAGTATCCGCCACCATCACGCAGACGTATCCGGCCTTCCTGAGAATCATCGGAAGAGTAATCCAGTCTTTAGGCATAGGAGACCAATCGTAGTACGTGAATGTAAACCTACCCGTGAGTAGATCAGCTCTATTGGGCACTGTTGGAAAGGATGCATGATACGCTCTAGTAAATTCAACGGAATCTGAGCAAAACTTCTCCAAATTGCTCAGCTTCGCTTTAACTCCGTTTTTAACGTAGAATCTTCCGTGAAGTAGATCGTATCTGAAAGTATCGGATACTATGAGTAGTATATTGCAACCCATCAATATAGGTTTCATAGAAAGCCTTGAAAAATATTTCCAAATTGGCTATGCACGACGTTGTTGAGACTAGGTGGGCTGAAAACGTTGATGGAATTTAACGGAGGGATTAAGTCTATCCTTCTCTTACTGAAAACGTGTAGGAGCCTGACCCGACGTTAAAGATTATGTAGTTGTCTTCTACTCTTCCGGATTCTACTCCTGGGACTCCTTCGATAAAACACCCATCCTTCCAAACAATTCTTCCGCTTTCTTCAACTACTGGATTCTTTAAACCCATCGTCGGTACGTAAACTTCACCCTTACTATTGACGGGTATCACCACCTCGAGGGTCAATGTTGTATCGCTTCTCTTCCACCATCTTGAAACTATTAACCCACGTATTGTATTTAATGAAGCCCCGGCGTATGTGAGGTCTTCGACTATATGCGGCTTAATTATTACCTTTTCAAAACTGGGCTGTGAAAAGTCTGCGTTTATGCCAGCTAGAACCCTATAAAACCACGAATCTATACCGCCAAACATTATATGGTTGTGTGAGTTCATTCCTGAGCTAGCTAGATACTCCCACCTCTCCCAAACGGTTGTCGCACCCTCTTTAATCATATATCCCCAGCTTGGGTACGTTGTTTGAGAAGCCACCTTATAAGCTATGTTAGCGTAGCCATATTTAGTTAAAGCATCGAACAGATATCTCGTTCCAACTATCCCAGTGTTTAGGTGGCAATCGTGAGCAATTACAAGATCATCCAGCAACTTCTTCAATACAGCTTCCCTTTTATCTTGGGGAACCATGTCTAAGTATAGTGGAATACAGTTTGCCGTTTGACTATAGCCACCTCCTGGAGGTGCATAATGATCTGTTTTTAAATACCTTTCATTAAATGCGTTCTTAATATCCTCAGCTAGTTTAGCATATTTCTCAGCATCTTCAAACCTTCCAATTATACGTGCAATTCTAGACAACAATGGTACGTCTTCATAGTAGCATAATGTCGATACCAGCTCGCCTGGAGTGTTTAAGGACATTATCTGCCCCGGTGGACACCAATCTCCATATTTACTAAACTTCAGGATATGATTTTCAGCTTTACTGGTTAAGAATTCAACCCAGTTTCTCATAAGTTCGTAGTTTTCCTCAAGAATCCTCCTATCACCGTAGTAGAGGTACATATACCATGGTATGATTATGCACGCGGTTCCCCAAGCCGGGTCGGCTGGATAGAGGTTCCAATATGGTGGAACAACGTCCGGTACACTACCATCATCTCTCTGGGAAAATCTTATATCCCGGATCCACTTGGTGTAGAAAGCCGCCATGTCGAAGTTGTAAATAGCCTCTTCAGCTGAAAGTTGTGCATCACCCATCCATCCCATACGTTCATCTCTCTGCGGACAATCAGTTGGTATACTCATTAGATTGCTCAACTGACCCCATAGTATATTTTTATGAATATCGTTGATGAGCTGGTTTGAACAAGAGAAGCCGCCTACCGGCTTAACGTCCGTATGTACGACAACTCCTTGAAGATTATCGATGCTGGGTATTCCTGGGAAACCAGTAACCTCTACATATCTGAAACCGTGGTAGGTAAACCTCGGCTCGTAAACTTCAATCCCTTCACCCTTAAGAATGTATACGTCTGTAGCTTTAGCGCCTCTCAGATTTGCAACGTTTACAGTTCCATCCGGGTTTAGCAGTTCAGCGTATCTAAGCTTAACTTTAGCCCCCCTAGGGCCACTGACGATCAGTCTAACCCAGCCAGTGAAATTTTGACCAAAATCGTAAACGTATACGTTGGGCTTTGGGTTCATTATGCGTACTGGTTGTAGCAATTTGACAGCTCTTATAGGCGGAAACGTTGCTTGCGAAACTAATATTCCACCCGGTGGCTCTGCTATTTTAGCATTTTCCCAAGACGAATCGTCGTAACCGGGGGAATTCCACCCTTCCTTTTCAAGTCTAGCATCGTAAACCTCCCCATCGTAGATGTCGTTTTCTACAATCGGCCCCTTAGAGACCTTCCAACTTTCATCTGTCACTATCAGTTCAGAAGATCCATCTTCAAACTCTATCTTCAACTGCATAATAGCCCTTGGATCGCCATAGTGTTTATGAAAACCCCTCCTTTCAGGTTTAACGTTGAAACGACCATTGCCTAGCATAATTCCAACAACGTTTTCTCCTTCTCTCAAAAAGTCTGTAACATCGTAAGTTGAGTAGAGTACTAGTTTTTCATAGTCTGTCCACCCGGGGTCGAGTAACCTATCTCCAACCCTACATCCATTTATACTCAGCTCATAATAACCTAAACCCGTTACGTAGGCTCTAGCAGACTTAACTTTTCCACTCAACGTAAACTTTTTCCTAAATAAATCTCCACCAGTAATCCACTTAGCCCTCCAATCTTCAGGCTTTAATAATCCCATTTCAAATTTGGCTACCTTACTCCACGGACTGACATACCCCCTATCATCCCACCATCTAACCTTCCAGTAGTACGTTTTACAACTTTCTAAAGGTTTTCCAGCGTACTCCACGTTCACTGATTGGCTTGAGCAAACTTTCCCACTATCCCACATATCACCAATATCTTTGGCTAAATATTCTAGCTTAGAAGCTACAAGTATCTGGTATGCAGATTGTACACGACCACGTTCAACGTGCACCAGTGTCCAAGAGAACCTCGGTCTAGCTACATCTAACCCAATTGGATCTATGGCGTATTCGCAAAGTAGATTTATCGGAGCTTCTGGATAACCCTCAGTTGAAGCCTCCTCACACTCACGCATCTTACAGCACCCCCCATTTCTCTTCTAGTGGAAGAAGTAATTTATAGCTTTCCTATAGACGTGGAGAATTATGATGGACTTATCTGAGAGATGCGTATATGTATCCGACTCCGAGACATCGGAAGAGTCTTTACTTAAAATTTTTCAGGAAACTATTTATCTCCCCCCAGCATTATTTAAATTTGTGGATTTTCAACGGGTTGGCGTTGCAGACCTTACTCTCCATGATGGTAAAGCTCCCTCTTGGTTGACTAGACGAATGATTAGATTAGGCAGTAGTATTGTTAAGCTTATTGTAGATAATTATGGTTGTCAGGAGTTTCTACGAAGACTCTCCAACCCCATTTGGTTTCAAGCTCTATCATGTGTATTAGCATACGATTGGGATAGTAGCGGCACTACTACCGTGCTCTGTGGAGTTTTAAAGACCATACTCAACAGGCAGGATTTAGGTGTTAAAGCCGTTGGGGGAAAGGGGAGGCTTTCAAAATTAAGCCTCAACGAGATAGATGAATTGCGTAGAGTTTACGATTTCTCAGAAGAGGAAAGTGAACGGTTTAAATATGCGAGTAGAATGACTGCGAAAATAGATAACGTAGCTGTTCAGGCAGGTTACAGACTCTACCACCACATGATGTTCATAACAGAAGATGGGAGTTGGGCAGTCGTCCAGCAAGGTATGAACCCAAATTTCAAAACTGCTAGAAGATTCCACTGGCTTTCGGGAAGCTTTAAAAGCTTCGTCGTTGAACCGCATAGCGGAATAATGGGCAGTATGAAACACGATAGTGTACTCAATACCGTGGCTAGAGATTCTGAAGATTTTAGAAAATTGGCGGTAGACCTTGTCAAAGATGGGACTGAGAAACTTAGAAGAACACTACTATCGCTTCGCGTTGAAGGACAGGAGACTCTTTCAAAGTGGATAAGTGGGACCTCTGAAACACCGATAATAAAATCGTATAAGGTTGATCCTAGAGCTATAGACTGGAATTCACTTAAGAAGGCTTACGAAAACGCTCCGAACAATTACGAAGAACTTTTAGCGATTAGGGGGGTTGGACCTTCAACCGTTAGAGCTCTAGCTTTAATCTCAGAGCTTGTCTACGGTGTCGAACCCAGTTGGAAAGACCCCATTAAGTACACTTTTGCATTTGGGGGGAAAGATGGCATCCCATTCCCCGTGAAGCGGCGGGAATATGATGAAGCTATAGGTTTCCTTGAAGATGCAATATCCAAAGCTAATATAGGTGATAAGGATAAAATTGAAGCCCTTAAAAGGCTTAAAAACTATGCTTCAAAAATTCAGCTTGTATAAGCAACTAGTATTCATAGCCCATTCATTCAAAACTGTGAAGGTATAACTGGTTTTAACCTACTGAAACCGTTTGATTATAAGTCTGTCTAAGACATTAGATATGTTTAACCCCCTATCTTCAGCTATCATCGTTAGGTGGCGTACAATTCTAGGCTCCATTCCTAGAAGTCTACAGATGGCTATGTCTACCGTGAATGGATCTAAGCCTAGTAGGACTCTACCGTTTAATTCAGCTACATGCAATCCACTCGGGACTACCTTAACCAGATCCGCTAAGACTTTATCAACGCCTTTCGCATGGTAGCTTAGAAACTTAGATTTAACCATTAAAAGTCCAAACATGTTTTTAACACAACACGTTAACCTTGTTGTCGGATGGCTTCCGGCTCTGGCGAGGTTGATGAATGGTTTCGCCTCCATTAAAATCGAGGGAAGGGGAAGGGAGGAGCACGCCCTATAACCCGTAACGTTAACCTTACTATAGTTGGAGAAATTCACGAGCTTAACGCCTCGCATACCACCCAATTTTTCATAAATAGATAAGCTTCTAAACCTCTCTTCAGGAGAATACATAGTGCTGGCTGTGTCACCCACATAAACCGTTTCAGCATAACTTCCAGCGTACAATACTATAGCCTTTAGCAAGTTGATGTCTGGAGGGTAAAACCCGCAGATGTTAGGTTTAACCACTGCTATATTACATCGGTTTGGTTTAAAACTAACTTCTTCAGCCAATCTATCGAAAGACTTTATGGCTGAAGTGATATCCGCGACGACCACGATAAAGGCTTCACTAGACATCAACTATTTAATAGGCTTATGTCTTTTTAAGCTTCCTAGAAGCAAACTAGTTTAAAATTATTTTGAGGAGGTGATGAATATGAATAGAGATAAACCTATAGTAGCAGTATCCAGAGGAACTAGCAGATATGAGGCTGTTAAGAAGGCTTTAGATGCTATACATGATGATATTGCCAGAAGCATCAAAGGCAAACGTAGGATCCTTATAAAGCCGAACTTCGTATCAGATAGTGTTCAACTGGCCGCTACCCACGTAGACGTTGTCAAGGCTTTACTCGATACCATTGTACCCTTAGCTACGGGGGAGATTATAATAGGAGAGGGGTCTTACGGAGATACTTTTAAGGGATATAGAAACTTCGGTTACATGAATCTTAAAAGTGAATACGGTGTTGAACTCTTAGATTTAAACAGCGATGAATACGTTGAAG
>CAYWZZ010000015.1:26252-44938 GCA_964463005.1 uncultured Candidatus Bathyarchaeia archaeon
GAAGCATAGTTAAACCGTACAAGAGTAGAATTCATCAAGGATATCCAGCTATAAATTTAAACATCTATAAAATAGCTAAGTTCATACCAGTACATTTAGCGGTTGTAGACGCCTTTAAAGCCATGGAGGGGGATGGACCTGTTTGGGGCAGTGAAGTTCCAATGGGTGTAGCGTTAGCTGGCTTAGATCCGGTAGCTGTAGACGCGGTGTCAGCCTATATGATGGGTTTCAATCCCATGGATATAGGTTACATATACTACTGTCACAAGTTTGGACTTGGAGAAGCAAACATTGAAAATATAAGAGTGGTCGGTGAAGACATCGAAGCCTTGAAGAGAAAGTTTAAGCCTCATAGGACTATTAGTAGACAGCTTAATTGGAGGATACCTCAGGAATTGCTATCCCGGTTGAATTTAGACCCATAGTATCCTATTTTGAATTTTTCCATTTATACTCCCACGGGTTTATATTCCACTCTATAAGCCTCCTCTTGAGAGTCTTAGAGCTCACACCTAGAATTTTAGCTATAGCCGACATCGTTAATCCTTTCTCCAAATAGCTTATGACGGTCTTTTTATCGATGACTTTCATAGGTCTGCCGATTGGTTTCCCTTCAAGTTTAACTCTTCTCATCCCCTCTTTAGTCCTCTGGCTTAACAGCTCCCTCTCCCTTTCAGCAACCCAACTGAATATTGCGAGCACAAGCTTACGGATAGATGGGTCTAACGTCTGGAGAAAGCTTTCTTTAGGGCTTATACTGACGAGTGGAGTTTCAAGCGTTTCAAGTGCCTTTACAGCTTCAAGTGTTTCGTAGAAGCTTCTACCTATCCTTGAAAGCTCATACACGATTGTTACAATAGGCCTTGGTTTTAAACCTACGACCTCCTCTATAAGCCTTCTAAACCCTTGTCTTCTAAGAGGGGGAACCTTACCACTTATGGCTTCATCTTCATAGTATTTGAGGATGAGATAACCGTTGTTACGCGCCCACTCTTCAATAGCTATTTTCTGATTTTCAACAGTCTGCTCCCCTGTACTAACACGGACATATGCAACCGCTGGTTTAAAATCAATAGACAAAATCTATACACCCCTTAGTTCCATAAAGGTTGAGCATATAAGTTGCTTAAGCACTTTTTGCCGTTAATTTCTCAAGGGCTCCTTTATGTCCATAAACTCATCCGCGACAATCAGGTTAACTTGCTTAAAGCCACACCTATGACCGTGAACCGTTCTAGTGTTATAGAAATCTAAAAAGTATCTTCAAATACTTAAATTCGTAAGGGTTAAGTATAGGCTCGCTATTATGGCGGCCATGGCCTCGATTTTTCCAATATAGGGCAGTATGCCTTTGAATTTCTTAATCAGTACTTCTCCGATAAATGACGAGAAAACGGTTAACAGAAACATGGGGATGATCATGCCTGTTGAAAAGGCTATGAAGAGTATTAGAGGTTCTCCGCCAATTAAAGGGGCTGAAAGAACCATGAAGAGAATAGGTAGAGAGCAGGTTAAAGAGTTGAAGGCGTATATTAATCCGTAAAAGAACTGTTTGACGTAAAGGTTTTCTCCCTTCATGCCTTTAAACCATACTTGAACGTATACTGGTACTTTTCCACTTAAATTGACTATTCCGAAAATTATCAAAAGTAATCCGAGGACTATGCTTATGGTCGGAATGATTGATATGGCTTTTTCAACTAAGTATATGGGAATCAATACGAAGATTATTAGTATCGTTTCAAGCCCCATGGAAATTGTTAAACCGCTTTTCAAGCCTACAATCAACGACTTCTTCATCTGTTTTTCGCCAATCCAATTTACTACGTATACTGGAAGTAATGGGAAGGCGCATGGTGAGAGGAAGGCTGAAAAACCTCCCAAGAGGGCTAAGATTACTAGAGTTAGGTTCAAATTATTCATCTCTTTAGCTCATTTAATAGTTAGGAAATTTCATCTATCAATTTTGAGGCTTCTACAACACCTTCATGCCGAAACCTTACCCTACCATCATGATCTATGATAACCGTTGTAGGAAGCACTTTAACGCTGTAGTTTAAACCGACTTCATGGCTTTGAGCAAACATCCATGTAGCTCCGAGGTTGTTCCTATATTCTGCGAGCGTTTTCAGGTCGCCTGAGGGCTCTACACTTATGGAAATTATTATGATGGGCATATCTCTGAAACGTTCATAAACTAGTTTAAGCTCTTCAGTTTGAGCTTTACAGTATCTACACCATGTAGCCATAAACTCCACTATAACTATTTTCCCCTTCTGATCATCTAGTTTGAAGACGGAACCGTTAACATCGGTTATTATAAATGGGGGTGCTTTAGTATTATTCTCCATACTGAAGAAGACTATTAGCAGAGCGGTTCCAGCAACTATAGGTAAAGCCATTAAGGCTATCAGTTTAATATTCAATCTAAGTACTTGTAGAGAACCGTTCAAACTCTTAAAAGTTTTTCTGACATCTGGTTCTAGTTAGCAATTAGGCTCGATAGAATCTAAGTCTTAAGAAGCCCGTTTGGATATGTAATTTTGGGATTTTCCTTTGAAAGACTCGGATGCTATTCTAGTTTCTCTCCCGCCGGTTCTATGTGAACCGTGACTATGGTTTCAGTAAGCTTCTTCCTTATGGTGTTTTCAATCTCCGATGCAATCTTATGGGCTTCCTCTATAGGGATTTGTCCTTTGAAGTAACAATCTAAGTTTATGTGACGTCTACCTTCGATAACGTATGTAGTTAATCCTTTCAAGCTTAAAACGTTCTGGAAGCCGCTTATAACTTCATTTACAATCTGCCAGATTTCTACATCATTAACAGCAGGGCCTCTTGGTTTATCTTCTAGCGGCTCTACGTGGACAGTTATATGCTCGATTGCGTCTACCTCATTTCTCAACTTTCTCTCCACGGCTTCCGCTATATCATGAGCTTCTTGAACCGATAGAGCTGGGTTTACACGTACATGTAATGTTATGTAGAGTTTACCGTTAGAGTGGGCAATGCTTACCTCATGTACATCTCTCACACCTTCAACTTCCCTTGCAAGTTTCTCTACACGCTTCTCCATCGCTATCCCATGCCTCGACGGTTCAACGTGAACTATCACTTCGGGAAATTCAAAACACTGTTTCAATTTTTCCTCTATCTTGGATGCTAGTGCATGGGATTCTTCAAAGCTAAAGTAATTTGGGGCTTGAATTATTGCTTCTATGAATACCTTACTTCCAACCCTTCTAACTCTAATTTTTCTAACATTAGATACGTGTTTAATTGAAGCTACTTCTCTTCCAATCTTCTCTACAATATCCCGCGATACAGCGTCGCTGAGCTCCATCCCACTTGTCCAAGCCAATTTAACGCTAAGGTAGCCTAATGTAGCGCTTAAAATAAAGGATGCTAAGGCATCTGAAACAGATAGACCTAATACGGTAAATCCGAAGCCGAAAAGCGCTAATAGTGTTGAGCCTAGATCAGCCATTACATGATATAGGTCTGCCTTAATGGTGATACCTTCCTTTTCGGCTTTATGGAGTATTGCGATTCTTAATAGGTCTATGCATATTGTGTAAGCTATTGCTATAAAACCTGCAAACTTCCATTCCTGGACAAGGTATAGTTCATTCCTTAACAATCCTCAATACGGATTCAAATGCGAGGAAGATGGCTGTTCCAAAGAGAATCAATCCGCTGATAAAGACACCTAATGGTTCAATTTTTCCATGACCATAAGTGTGTTCTTCATCTGGAGGTTTCATGGAAGCCCTCGCCGCCAGTAGTAGGATAAGCGTTGCCATGACGTCTAGAAGCGCATGGGCACCATCACTCACTATTGCTAAACTGCCTACAAGTAAACCTAAAAACATCTCTATAAAGACAACGCTAGCTATTGCCATTACGGATATCTTCAATGTTCTAAGTTTTCTTTCTTCATAATACATTATCTTATCAACAGAATGCTCTCTAATGTGCGATTTAAGAATTGCTGATGGACAGAGCTATAGGCGATAGATTTAAGGCATGGATTACATACTCCTTTTTATAAACCATTATAGGATGAAGGTCATGTTTAAATAGTTAAAAGGTATATGATGAAAAGATGCAAAAATTTATAAAGAGTACTTTTTCTCCTAGCTTTCAGAGATTTTACATATGAAATCTAAAGCCCTTTTGAAGATAGTGATATTGATATTGACTGTTACTTCCACCCTAGAATTGAAAACGCTAAGTGAGCCTATTCAAGAACCGTGGAAAAGCTTAACATCTATCAATATGGAGAATGTAATGAAACACGTTGAATTTTTCTCCTCATTTGAAAGCCGTATGACTGGCTACCCTGGTTTCTATAAGGCCTATGAATACATAGTTGATGAACTCAATAGGACGTTGGGAAATGTTACGATTGAAGAGTTTGAGGTAACGGCTCCAATTCAACATTTCGCAGAAATCGTCTTAGAATCTCCTGAACATAAAGTTTTAAATGCTTATGCCTTCTGGCCTAATCTAGCTGAGTCGTGCTCTACGCCAGAAGATGGAATGAGAGGACCATTGTATTATGTGGGTTATGGGACTCTACCTGAAATGGATGGGAAGCCGATAGACGGATCCATAGTTTTAATGGAGTTGAACAATAGGTGGTTTTGGAGGATAGCTCTTAACATCGGTGCTAAAGCTACGATATTTATAGAACCTGAAGACTCTTTTAGAGGTGATTTTTGGGCGAAGACTCTACACATACCGATAAACTTCCCTAGGCTTTACGTGAAGAAAGAAGATGGAGATTACTTGAAGAAGCTCATCGAGAAGTATGGAAATTTAACTGTAACGTTGAAGTCTTACATGACTTGGGATAAGGTTAAGGCTTACAACGTGTTAGCTGAGCTTAAAGGTATAGATCCGGAGCTTTCTAAGGAGTACATTGTGTTCGTAGCTTACTACGACTCACTTTCAATAGTTCCAACTCTAGCTCCTGGAGCATCTGAGTCATTGGGGATATCGCTTTTATTAGAATTGGCTAGAGTTTTCAAGGAGAACCCTCCTAGGAGAAGCATACTGTTTGTGGCCTTGGGAGGACATGGATTAGGATTGGCTGGTGCTAGAGAATTTGTATGGAGGCATTTTCAAGAGATTGGTGGGAAGTATAAGATGTTGATAAGCTTAGACCTTTCCACTGAGAGTTCAGATTTAGTTGTACAATTCTATGGAGGCTTTTACGCACTTCATACAACAGTCCCAGGATACGAGACGAAGTTTCAATGGTTGAGGGATAAAATCTTCAATGAATATCTTAAGCTCTATAGAACCTATGGAGGGCAGATTAGGCTTTTCGACTCGCTCTCCTTAACGAATGTTTACTATGAGCCAACCCCATTATACGTTGATAGCGAACCGTTCGTGCTAGCTGGAGGGATAGGCTTCACCTTAAGAACATTCAACACATTTAGGAGACATCTGTTTACACCCCTAGATAGATTAGAAGACATAAAGATAGATAGACTTAAGCCGCAAGCTGAGTTCATAGCCTTAACTCTTAGAATGCTTTGCGAAGAACCGAAACTAGTGGTATATTCTAAACCTACAGTTATAGGGGTAGGCTATGGGTTTGTCACTTTAAGTGGTTATGTTCAAGAGTACAATTTAACGAGAGGCTGGTATCAGAAGATCCCAAATGCTCTCGTACAGTTACCTTTCTGGCCTACGTTAATAGTTGAAAAAACGGATGAAAACGGCTATTTTCAGGTTAAAGGGCTCAGAGCAGGAGCATACTACTGGTTTAACGGCTTCATAGTTGACCAATATGGGCATGTATTGGGTACAAACGAGTACGGAGGTTTTGCACCTCCACTGCCGAACTTATTCGGTATAACGATATATAGACCAGATGCTTTCGTAAACATTAAAGTGTTCCGATGTGGAAGCATACACATATCGTACGTAGTAGATCCGAGAACCTTTTACACACCTTACGGTTCATATACCGTTTTAAACAACTTCAAAACACACGTAACTCTAATTACCTATGGACCTGTTTATACTGACGGCTTCGACTTTCAAATATTCATACCCCCTGACACCCCTGTGGAAGTGTTTCTAAGAACTGGTGGAACTCAAGAAAACTATGCAATTTTACTTAACATAACAGAGTCTAACAAAGATGGCACTGGATATTTAGTTCAACCTGGAGAAGTACTTAGAATTAAAAACCTAGTGTTGGAGGCTCCTAAAAGCTTCTATATTTTAAACAAAGAAAGACTGAATAACCTCCATAGTTTTTACGCCTTTAGCATAAGACCTGAAGAATACCATAGACAAGCTGAAGATATGTTACAAAAAGCTTATGAAGCGTTTAACAGCATGCGTTATAGTGAGGCTTACTGTAAGGCCATACATGCTTGGTGTTTGGAAGCTTACGCCTACAGCGCCATAAAAGATTTTATCGTAGATCTAGCTTATAATGCGTCTCTAACATACATTTTCACATTACCTTTAATCATAATGGTGACGGGGGGGTTTTTGAGAAAGAGTGGGGGATTAAAAATTTTAACCATTCAATTGATGTTTTCGTTATTCTTCATGGCTGTTTTATACCTGTACAGCCCTGGCTTCCACGTTGCAACAAACATCTACGTAATGCTGGGTTCTCTCTTCATAATTACTCTCGTAGTTCTCGTCTTGATAATTTTATGGAGGGAATTCTCAAACGCTTTAAGCTTCATCAGGAGGAGGACTCTGAGGATTCCCTACGATGAAAGCGACGCTAGATTAGGCGTTAAAGAGCTGACGTTTAGGATAAAAAGATTTCTCGAGGAGGAGAAAGCTAGATTCTTAGCAATACTACTCATCTCTTCTCTGGCTACATGTACTTTTCTATTAACATCATTCTGTTCAAGTTACACTTACGTCTTTGAATCTCCTACGAGTTTTGAAGCAGAGGAAAGTAGAATTCTTCTCAGAAAATGGCCTTGGGATGCCTTCGCTGAAAGACACGTAGACCTTTTAAGGATAGAGCTTGCAGACAACGCTTTGGTATCCGGCAGGGTTTGGGTATATCCTTCCTATCAGGAGCTTAGAACAAATGATAATTCCACAGTTAAAGGGTTCCTAGGACTATCCTATGAGGAATTCCTCATAACGCAGATAACTAGTACTATCGAACAGGGTGGTTGGTTTGAAAAAAGCGACCTGTTCGCATGTATACTGAGCGAAGAAATCGCAAGGGCTTTAAACGTTAAACCTGGAGATTCTGTTGAAATCTGGGGCATACCTCTAAGGGTCAGAGGAATCTTTAACAGTTTTAAAATGGACTCTTTGAGAGACTTAGACGGAGAACCTATTACACCCAAAGACTTATTCGCCCCTTATGGTGAAGAGCGGGCAGTTCATCTGCCAGCTTCTTCAATCGTCATAGTTCCCTACGAGTTGGCTATGAAGATGGGAGGTACAATATATAGCGTGACGATAAAACCGTATGATGTAGAATCTATAGATTACATAGCGAGATCTTTAGCCTATAGGTCTTTAGGAGTTTACGTGTATGCTTCCAAAACTGGACCTGTAAAGCTATATTGGTCTAGAATGGGTTACAAAATCATACTCTTAGATGAACCTTTAACGATTTTCCTAAGTTTGAGTTTCATGAGTATAGGGCTTTACATAAGTTATAGGTATAAGTCTCGATACGTAGGAGTTAAATTTAAGACAATATTTATCAAAGCGGTGTTACTGGGGCTTACTTCTTATCCAATAGGCGTATTTTTCGGACAGTTACTCTCTATACTATTCTATAGAGCTGGGGTCTTACCTGAGGAGGTGAAGCCAAACTTTTCAACGTTCTCCCTAATAATAGCTCTCCTGCCATCTATAATGGGTTCTCTCTCATGTTATGGAAGTCCATTCCTCTCAATCATGGAAAGAGCATTGTTAGAAATGTTAAAAATGAGAGAGGTTTTAAGACACGGCAGAGAGCATCGGTTGAGTAGAAAAGTCTTGGAGGGTTTAGACGAGAAAACCGTTATGGGACTTATTGCCTTTACGGGTGAACACTTCAAGCTATATATGGAAGAACGTTATGAGGGTATACAAACTTTAGACATGGGCTTCTTCAACGTAGAAGGTTTGAAAAGGCTTAGATTGGTCGTGCAGATGGCTCCATGGGAGTTCGGTATAATTGCAAATGCAACACTTGAAGCAGTTAGAGGTGAAAATGGACTATATGATTTGACAGTTTCTGTAAGATGTAGAGGTGGTCTGGAGGATAGGCATTTGGGAGGGATGTTTAACAAAATCTTAACTACGTTGAATCAGTGGAACCGTTTAGATAAGTCTTCGCAAGAATACTATGTTGAAAACGTCTTAACGATTTTAGGAGAATACGCCATAAAGAGGGATCTGCATGAGAGGCTTTAGTGGCCTCAGTCTTAGAGTGCTGATTATAATGCTTTTCATAGCCTTTGTAGTAGAGCCTATAGTAATATACAATTATCTGATAGGCGGCTCATTCGGAGGCTTAGAGGCTTGGCTTATAATAATACTCCTCGTCGAAATAACAAGTATAACTGGTAGAGCGTTGACTATGCAAGAAGCATTTATGATAAATACGGTTGTAGGGTTAATATTGGCTAGGTCTCTACTATTTCCGACAACTTTACTATACGATATGTTCTACGCTTTCCATCAGGTAACAAGAGATTTTGGATACGCTAGTCAATTGCCCTACTGGTTTACAGTCCCTCCTGAGTCCTTAGTCGCAAAGGGACTTCTTAGGACATTTTTCACTATCGATTGGGTTATCCCGTTAACAGCGCTACTGACTCAAATTACAATAAACTTAGTAATGGCATTATCCATGGGGATTATATGTTACGAAATATACGTCGTCGTTGAAAAATTGGAGTTTCCACTTCAAGCGGCAGCAGCTGAAGGTATAATTACAGTCACTGGAGGAGACCCTGAGAGAAGTAGAGTGTTCGCAGTATCGGCTTTCATAGGAGGGGTGTATGCAATTTTAAGCTGGTTTATCCCGGTTGTCGTAAACTGGCAGATTCCCTCTTTAGTGTACATATTTGATTGGGAATTTACCAATCTATTGGAATACTGGCGTGATATACCTATTCTTCCAGGTGCATCACTCGCCATAAACGTAAACCTTTTAACGTTTGCATCAGGACTTGTGATTCCCCTAGACGCTTGCATCTGGATGTTCATAGGCTCCCATATGCTGTACTTCATAGGGAATGCTCTTTTAGTCAGGTGGAATCTTTGGACTCAAGTTGATGTTGGAGCGTGGTATCAAGGAGCGGGAGTATACTACAACGTTAGATGGTCTCAGTTCAATTATTGGGCCGCATTAAGTCTGGGCTTTGCGTTAGCAGGTTCCATTGTCCCAATTATACTAAAACCTAGTGGAGTGATTAAGGCGTTTAAATCGCTATACAAGTTGGTTGAGTCTGAGCGGACCGGGGACATAGTACCGCTATGGGTAGTTTTAACGATGTTCATTTCAGCGTCTATGGCTTACATCATTTTACTCATACTACTCCTTCCAAAAATCACCTATGGGCCATTACTACTCCTAGCATCAACGTTCATAGGTGGAAGCTTTTTCATAACGCTTATATCTGCTACTACGACTGGTGTGACAAGCTACGGGTTTAACATTCCATACCTGAGGGAGGGTATAATTTTGACAACTAGGTATCCCGGTCTTGAAATATGGTTTTCACCAGTGGGGATAAACGTTGATGGTGCAGGTATAGCCGCTTCTATGAAGACCGCCACGATGACCGGTGTAAAATTGAAAGAATTTCTAACAACATACATTACATCTACTGTTTTAGGCATTTTATCAAGTTTCATATTCACACAGATATACTGGAGTTTAAATCCAATACCTTCGTGGGCATACCCGAACACGGCTTATGGATGGCACTTCTCAGTCTACGACAGAAACTTAAACCTTAAATGGTTCATGTCAGGTCAAATACTTAAACCGCCTCTAATACTTGGTGGTTTTATAGCTGGGTCCGGACTTTACCTTCTGTTTAATTTTCTAGGTGTTACAAACTGGTTTTTTGCGATGCTCTCCGGTTTTGTCACATATCCCAATGTAGCTTTATCGATAATGCTAAGTGCTTTGATCAGTAGATACGTTTTCGCCAAAATCTTCGGGTTGGAGACTTGGAGAAAGTACGCGCCAAATGTTACAGTAGGATTATCAGCAGGATGGGGAATAGTAGTTACGTTAGGTGGAATAATAAATCTAATTTCGAGGAGTGCATGGATACTACCATACTAGGAGGGGATGGCGTTGAAGAGTGGACGGATGCGATTAGATACCTCTAAAATACTATTAGCATTAACGTTAACGATTATTTGGAGTATTTTCGGAGCTATTTTAACGATAGTATTAGGGAGTTCGCATGGATATACTTCTTACGATGGATTCGCCCTCGCTAGTGCCACAACCTTACTGGCATTGTACGTAATAGGCTCTCATAGGAGAACAGTTAGTATTGAAACGTATGCTTCAGTTCTAATAACGCTATCATCTTCTACAATCGTATGCAGTTTCTGGAGTTTCAGTAGCACGTTTATAAGAAGCTGGTACATTAGAATTATGGAACCTTATAGAACAATCTTTGGAACGCATATGCCATACTTCTGGGCTCCTGATTCTGAGGCTATAAATTCCATTCTACTTGGCGGGAAGTATTTTCCGATCATGGAATTAGCACCGTCTATTGTCTTCTGGATCTGTTTAACATTCTTCTCCTACGCCTTCTTTGTAGGCTCTGCTCTAGTTTTTAGAAATGTTTTCCTAGAAGTTGAAAAACTTCCATTCCCCCATACTCAAGTTTACTTAGAATTAACTCCATACTCTTCCATGCGGCGTTTTTCGAAGGGACCATTTAAAGCAGGATTGATATTCGTACTGATTATTCAGATACCTTACGTTATTAGACAGGCTATACCTTGGTTTCCGGTTGTACCGATAAATTGGGGGCAGGTTTTCCCCTTTACCGTAGACTTTACAGACGTGAGAGAAATTAGAGAGATCTATTTGCCCAATTCCGTTTTAACATTTGGATACAATCCATGGCATATTGCCTTAGCCTACCTAGCCCCTATGGATACTACCTTATCTGTATGGCTTTCATTCCTACTTCTTCAAATAGTTTACCCTGCTCTAGCCACGTGGATGGGAATAATACCTGTAAATACTTCAAAGGTTACTTTTCAATCTGCTAGGAATTGGCGTTGGATAAACCTCATGTATGGACCACTTAAACCTTACATAACCATAGGTGTAGGGGGACTCATAGGCATAGGCGTCTGGCCGATAATACTTGACTTAGCATTTAGAGGTGGGCGAAGGGTTTTTCTAGAGAGGATTGGACTAATTTCGATACTACTGGGTGCTGCTGGCTTATCGTGTTTAGCCTACTTAAGCAACTCTCCTCTAATTCAGACGTTAATAGGTCTTCTAATTCTACAGGGTATTGGTTTAGGCTTAGCAAGAATTAGAGGTGAACTGGGGCTTTTAATACCGCCACTTTCCAAACCCCTAAATACGGCATTTTGGTATAGGATATATCCTTTGAAAACTATGGATTTAAAATACTTTGCATACTTGCATATCTTTGGAGGAGTTTATAGTTCTGAAGCTGGAGTTAGCTTCACGTCAATACCATCATTATCACTGGAGACGATTAAAACTATGAGAAGCTGGAGAATTGAAGACTTAGAGGGATTTTATATCCTTTCCCTAGCGTCAATAGCTGTAGCTTCTGCCGTATACTTTCTAGTTTCCCTAGAACTTTTCAATGCATATGGGGTTTCAGCATTCCCAGGGTCGAAAAGACTATTCTATGAGACAGTAAAAGATGAATCCGATTTCCTGATAACAGCCGTTTCAACTTACCCGCCTTGGCCGTGGTGGCAAAATATACTATACGGCTTACTGGGTATAGGTATAGTAATGGTTTTAGGATTCACATTCCCATGGTTCCCCATAACTCCTGAGGGACTGGTTATATCGGCTACGGAAGTTGCAATGCAAGGCTTTTGGAGTAGTTGTTTAATAGCTTGGATTCTAAAGAAGTTGACTTTCGCTATAGGAGGGGCTTATCTTTACGAGCACTATGGGAAATCCATGGCTTTAGGAGTAATACTCGGCTACATCTTGACGACAGTATTAAACACGTTGGTATCTTTGATACTAGTCATCTACCACTAATTTCACGATATTTTCGAATCAATATGTGCAACCTTTAGCGATGGACTCTTCCTCAACGGCGTAAGTATACCTATCCTCTCCTCTTATAAATTAGAGACAGTAAATCTATGGGAAGCCCGTATACGTGACCTTTCCCTAAATGTAGACCCCCCCATCGTCCATACAGCCTTGTCTAGCTGAGCTATCTTCATCCGAGTTCTTCTTCAGCCTTTAAATTTCAGTGGCTAACGTCTTTTAAAGATGAAAGCTTTAAAATTTTAAGCCTAAGTGCTGTTTAGCGGAATGTTAGACGTTGAGGGGATTTTAGTGAGACGTGAACGATTAAAGAGGGTCTTTGAAGGAGTAATATTGGCGGCGACTTCCACTTTAGCAGTTATATCATCCATAGCATCCTACGCGTCTACTACCGAAGAAGGGTTTGTAACAGTTTTTACATATTCCATATCGTTGGCAATGGGGTTAGCATTTTTGCTTCTACTTTTGAATAGAGAAAAGCTTAAAGAGTTATCAGGTTTGAAAAAGACGGTTTTGAAGATAATACTGTGGATTGGGAGGAAGACTCATAGGGTGTTGCGATAACTCGCGAGCTTGCCCGGTTGACGCTTTAAAGACTAGTGAGAAAGTTTCTACAACTCTTAAATCTTAGAAGTAGAGAGTAATATCTAGAGTATTATGGAGATGAATTGGGAGGAGTTTAAGAAGAAGTTTCCAAACTTGGCTAGAGAGGTAGAGAATAACGTTCAAAGAGTCAGCATTGGAGGGATTAGAACGTATAACGCGGAAGATTTTGATGAACTTAAAATGCCAGACGCTATATCTTATCTTAGACGCTGTGAAACTGAAGAGCAGGCTATTGAAGTAATAGATTACTTGGAGCAAAGGGGGGAGATAACTAAGGAGTATGCAGATACACTCAGAAAACAGCTTAAAGAGAAGGGTGTTAGAAGCTTCGGTTCTCTTAAAAAGCCAGACTACTACCTGAGGAAGTATTACTATGGAGACCTATAACTCTTCAATCGATGTAGAGCTCTGAAGCTCTTCACGTATCTTGAAAAGCCGTTTACGTTCTATGTAGGTAGACTCCAAAAGACAAATATATGAGAGATGTCGTATCTATTCTAGTTTTTCCATCTAGGAGGGTTGATGATGAGCGAGGTATATTTGGTTAAAGCTGTTAGACCCAAGTATGATAGGTCTGAAAGTCTCGTGGTTAAGATTCCGGAGCTTTTAGAGAAAGCGGGTATTAGAAGCGTTATTAAAGATGGAGACATAGTAGCTATTAAAATCCATTTTGGAGTGATTGGAGGGTATAGAAGCATCAGGCCCCAGTTCATCCGCGCTGTTGTAGACGTAGTTAAAGGTCTGGGCGGTAGACCCTTTATGACGGATACTTGGGGTTTAAACCACCTCAACGATGCTTACTACGATGGGATAAGCCATGCAACAGTTGGAGCGCCTGTACTACCAGCTAACGGTATTAAGGAGAATGATTTCAGGGTTGTTAAGCTTGATAAGTATTACCGTTTAAGCGAGGTTGAAGTCGCAGGCAATATATATGATGCGGATGCTCTGATAAACTTCGCACATGCTAAAGGTCACGGTGGAGCTGGGTACGGTGGTGCTATTAAAAACCTAGCCTTAGGCGGGGTTACGGGGAGGATGAGGGGGGCTGAACACTCTAAGGAAAGAGAGGGGGGTGTAGTAGCATTCCATGAAGCTATGGCGGATGTAGTTAAAGCGGTTCTATCGAATAAGAAAGACAAGGTTTTACACTTGCTTTGGATAATGGACGTTGTGGAGCACTGTGACTGTGCACCCTTCGGTATGATACCGCTAGTCCCAGACATAGGGATAGCTGCGTCTAAGGATATAGTGGCCATAGATAAGGCGGGTTTAGACCTTATAAACCAGGCACCGCCAATACCAGGCTCTGTAGCGGATAAATATGGGCTTAAGCCTGGGGAGAATAAGTTTCTACGTATACACGGCGTAGACCCGTATACTCAAGTCGTAGTGGCTGAAAAGGCTGGTCTTGGAAGTACACAGTATAAGCTTATAGAATTCTAACATGTTGTAGACAGTGAAGACTTGAAAAACCTAGTAGTCTGTTTAGACGTAAGCGAAAGCATGGGATGTGGGACTCCGCAGAAGCTGAAGCTGGCTGTAGATGTGATTGTTAAAGCAGTTAAACCCTTAGAAGGCGTAACGCCAGTGGGGCTTGTCATATTCGATTCTGAACCTGAAGTCCTATTAGAGCCTAGAGTGGTAAACTTATCAGAAGTTCGAGAATTGCTTGAAAAGCTTAAACCTAGAGGTGTAAGCCGTTTAGCCGCTGGCTTGGAGAAGTCTATCTCGCTGACCTTGAAGGGTGGGGAGGTCTTAGTCGTATCAGATGGGCGGGCCAATTTAACCTTAGATAGGTCGGTGAGTTTTGAGGGAAAGTTGGAAATTGAGCAGGAGCTTGTGAAAATTGCACGCGGTGCCGCTGAACAGCACGTGAAGATTCATACTGTAGCCGTCGGTGAAGATGCGTTCGTAAATACGCTTAAAATGTTGTCTGAAGAATCTAATGGACTGTTTAGCTTAGCTGAAACTTTCCAAGGTTTAAACGTCAACTCTAAGAGGCTTCACACAATAACCACTATTGAAAATTTAACCGTCTATCCGGCTCCGGCTGAACTACCTCAAGCCCAACCTACTTGGACTAGAGAATCTCAGCTGATTCACGTAGCAGTGGCATCAGACAAGCTTTATGAAAAGTATC
The DNA here is from genome assembly GCA_964463005.1 of uncultured Candidatus Bathyarchaeia archaeon. Lineage (GTDB taxonomy): Archaea > Thermoproteota > CALKCG01 > B24 > B24 > DTBU01. Next base: position 41,258 of record CAYWZZ010000015.1, read on the forward strand.
GGGAGAACCCTGTAGCATTTCTACGGAACCCTAGAAATGGTAGGGAAGCTAGGGTGGCTATACTTACAGTGGAAGATCCAATTCTAAACGCCTATAGGAAGCGTATGGTTAAAGTCGTTCAGAGCGTTCGTGAAGAAAAGGCCATTCTATTAGATAGGTCTTACAGAGACTTCCTCCTCTTGGAATCTAGAGAGACTGTAGAGCTTAGGTTGTGCAGGGTGGAAAAGTAGAGGAGTAGGATCTGCCTCATAAGGCTGTGAAGCTTTCTACGGTCTTCCAATCAAGCCTTTTAACCATTTCTAATACGAGTTTAACGGCGTTTTCGAGGTCTTCTAGGCAGAACATTCCAACGTGGGTATGTATATGCCTCGTAGGTACTCCTATCACTATGCTTGGACAACCAGCCCTTGAAATGTGTATTCTACCAGCGTCCGTCCCACCTCTAGCGACTTGACTGAGCTGGTATGGTATTTTAGCCTCCTCAGCCACTTTTATCGTAAACTCTTTAAGAGGTTGGTTTGGAATCATGCTAGCATCGTACGTTACTATTGAAGGACCTTTACCCATTTTAGCAGGAGCTTCCGTAGCTTTGATGCCCGGTACATCTCCAGCAATATCGACCTCTAAAACTATTGCCACATCCGGGTCTACTACGTGGGCTACTGTTCCAGCACCTCTAAGCCCAACCTCCTCTTGAACTGTAGCCGCACCGTAAACCGTGTTGGGATGTTCCAACTTTTCAGTCTTAAGTCTTCTGACCACATCCATAGCTATGAAGGCTCCAACTCGATCGTCGAAGGCTTTGCCAGTGGCTATTTTACCGTTTCTGATCAGCATGAAGGGTGAGTAGGGTACTATTGGGTCTCCTATCCTAATACCCATTTCCTCAGCCTCTTTACGGCTTGTAGCTCCAACGTCTATGAACATACTCGTCTTCTCGACAACCTTTTTAGCTTCTTCAGGTGTAAGTAGGTGAGGCGGTTTAGCCGCTATAACCCCGTAGACGTCTCCTTTAGCCGTTCTTATAACCACTCTCTGAGATAGCAAGACTTGGTCAAACCAGCCTCCCAGCGGATTGAATGCTACATAGCCTAAGTCATCTATACCGGATACTACAAAACCAACCTCATCTATGTGTCCAGCCAATAGCACTCTAGGTCTCTCTGAAGAACCTTTCTTGACGAATATCACGGAGCCGAGCTTATCTGTGAGTATTTCATCAGCATACTGTTCCATATACCGTTTAACCTTCTGAGCAGCTTCTCTTTCAAAACCAGCCGGTCCGAAGGCTTCGAAAAGCTCTTTTAAAACATTTAAACTCCAATCATCTAACAACATCTCAACCTCCAACAAGAAAGGACGGTTTCAGACTTTATAAACTCTTATATCGCTGTCACTCTTTATTACGGTTTTTCAAACGTATAGGTATCAGTGGAGCTATTCCGGTCAGAGAGAGTAGTGAAAGCATTATGAATGTCTCTGTAAGCCCAATGTAGTTGGATACTAGTCCGGCCACGATGGGCCCTAAAACTGCACCGACTTGTTGTGCAAATCCATAGTATCCTGTAATCGTAGCAGATCCCTTGCTTAAACGTCCTATTAACGCTAGGCTAGCGGCGAAGTATAGGGCGAAGGACATCCCCCTTAAGGTTTGAGCAAGGGCGAAATCCGTGAAAACTTGAGCAGCGGTAAACCTGTAGTAGGCTAGCGCGAATCCAGCTGCTCCTAAAACCATGACTATTCTATCACCTAGTCTATCGGTTAAAACGCCTGAAATGAGCATGAAAGGTATTTCGACGAGGGAGCCTAAGGCCGTTATAGAGCCTATTGCACTCTTTGAGAGGTTTTTATTGAGTGCTAATAGAGGTATGAATCTGTTATCAGCGCCGGCCACCATGTCCATTATTCCAAGCGACGTTAAAAATAAGACCAATTCGTAGGATACTCTACCTCTGCTTTTCACTGTACGTTGTAGCTGGCCACTATCTGGGATTGTTATAGAGGTTAACACCGTCGCCGTGGAGAATCCGAATGAGTAGAGTAATATGGTTTTGGAGCCATATAGGTCTGCAAGTACTCCGAACATGAGGTTCCCAATGGTCCATCCGATGGACCTGCTTATCCTGTACGTGCTCATAATCCTACCCATGACGTTGCTTGAAGTGGCTTCGGAGATTATGGCTAGAGATATTGTAACTATTATGGGTGTACTGAGACCTACAGATAGGCTTATCAGTATGTATGTTGGGAGGCAGCTTGCAATATAGGATATGAAGAATGCCGAAGATAGGAAGACGGTTGAAGATGCTATTAGAAGTCTTCTGTTTAAGCCTCTATCGCTTGCAATACCCGCTAAAAGCTGAGCTAAGCCGCCGCCGAGCCCGGTTAACGCTCCAACGAGTCCTATTAGGCTGTAGCTTAAGTTCTCTTCTTTCATAATTAATGGTAGGAAGATGGAGTTGGCCGCTCCGACGATGCCTAGTATAAGGGATACTATGAAGAGTGCAGCAAACACCTTGGCGAATCTTTTATCTTTCAACACTCTACCGATGCCTATATTGGAGGCAATAGGAGGCAAATATCCTGAAGAGTTTTATAAAACTTCGCTTCTGTAAAACGCTGTCTATAAAATTAGATCTTGCATTCTAGGTTGAATTTTCTAGTTTTAATCTTAGCTTCGGAAAGTAGCTTCTTAGCCAATTCATCTGGATAGTCGTTGGCGTATACGATTTCAGATATTTCAGCGTTTATTAGCATTTTGGCACATATACTGCAGGGGAAGTGCGTAGTATACAGTGTAGCTCCTTTAACGCTGACGCCGAATACAGCTGCTTGAATTATACAGTTAGCTTCAGCGTGGAGACCTCGGCACAACTCAGCTCTCTCACCTTCAGGAACCGCCAGTTCATTCCTCAAACATCCAGTCTCATAGCAGTGGGGGAGGCCTTTAGGAGCTCCATTGTAACCTGTGCTTATTATACGCATGTCTTTAACTAGAACCGCTCCAACCTTTCGCCTGATGCAGGTAGATCTCTTAGAAACTAGATAAGCCATACTCATGAAATACTCATCCCAAGAGGGTCTTCTAAACACCTCTCCACTAGACCCGGTTTTAACGTTGTCTTTTGAAAGACTAGCCATACATGTACCTCCAAATGGTGTACATTGATTCTATGGGGTAGAGTAGGCTTTTTAAAGGTTTTTAGACTGTATATATTCAGCATAGGGTTAAATTAGCCGGATTATCGACAGAAAAGTGTAACCGTTCTCTGAAGAACGCTGATTGCTATTGTAGCAGTTTTTGTGAAAGTTTCAATCTTAACGACTATTCTACAACCTCCTTAAGCTACTTGTTCAACAATGTGCCTAACAAAGGCGTCCATAAAGTCGGTAGCTATAGCACAGCGGGCTCTGAAGTATGTTGAGAAAGGATACACCTTGAGGGATACGGCTAAGATACTGGGCGTAGACTACGGAACATTAGCCAGATACCTGACGACGAATGTTGCGCTCAGAGCTAGGTACTACGAGGCCCGCGCTAGGGCTAGGAGGAGGAAGGGGTAGAGGCATGAACTATGCCGATGCTCCACGCTCAGCCCTAGTCTAAGGAAATATACTAAAAACTCAAAAAAAGATAGCTAAAACTTATAAATTTACCAAGAAACAGTTAAAAAAATTGGT
>CAYWZZ010000016.1:0-2736 GCA_964463005.1 uncultured Candidatus Bathyarchaeia archaeon
TGAACAACGTTGAGTGGTACAAGTGTAGGTATGGGAGAAATGTAGTTAAAGACGTAAATGTACGTGAACGTGGATGAATGAGAAGGACGTACTATTAAACAAATGAACGGATGTATGTTAAAGTTTTTATAACTTTCATTATATTCTGCTGTAAGGTGTTTATCGTGTGCTATGACCGTGCTCTCTCAGCTCTGTATCTTGAGGATTATGATATGGTTGCTCAGGTTGAGTTTCTACAGCATACGGATTTTGTTTCAAAAGTGTCGGGTTTAGACCCTTTTAAACATCCCGACCTAGCTCTGAGTAAGACCTATGAAAGGCTCAACTTGGATATGGTTTGGTTTACCTACGACCCCCTTCATCCGTGGGAGTTGGCTAGGAGGAGGGGTGACCGTTTCACCGTGAGATCTGACTCATGGTCTAAAGCCTTCCCAACTACTTGGCATGAGGTGTTTAAAGTTGAATCTGTCGATGAGGTTTTAGACTTCGACCCATTTGAAGCATGGAGGATACCAAGCCTAGATGAGTTAAGAGACCATCTTCAAGAAGTTCACGGTAGGGTTCAAAGCATCTATAAGAGCCAGCTTGTACCAGGGGGTATGTATCTGACGTGTTTCATGTGGCTTGTTATGACTTTCGGGCTTAAGTGGACCGTTAAAGCCGCATATCGAGACCCTAAGCGGTTTGAAAGACTTCTAAACAAGTTTGGTGAGCTTAGCCTATTACATGCTAAGGCTTGGGCTCAGACAGACATTAAGGCTTTTATAAGCCACGACGACATATGCTCAACTCAAGGCCCCTTCTTCCCATCCAGCTGGATGCGTAAGTACCTATTCCCATGGTATAAGCGGCTGTGGAGTGAGCTTAAATCTAAAGGCATTATAGTACTCTTCTGCACGGATGGAAATATGACCCCTATAGTGGACGATGTAGCTGAAGCTGGGGCAGATGGCTTTATAATAGAAGAGTGTTGCGACCTAAAGCGTATAGCTGAGAAATACGGTAATGAAAAAGTTATCGTCGGAGGTGTGGATATAGGTGTATTAACGTACGGAGACGTCAACGCGGTCGTAAAAGAAGTTGAGCGATGCTTGAGTATTGCAGGCTCATACCTAGGATACTTCCTCAATGTTTCAGGTTCTATACCGGATAACGTTCCAATGGTGAACCTTGAAACATATTTTAAAGTAGCCAGCAAATACAGACGTAGACCATTTAAAGGGTGAAATGGAAATGCCGATGGATAAGCACAACATCTTTAATTTAAATTCTCGTGCCGTGTTTTATCCACGTTTTTCACTGTTTTACCTTAGAGATTTTCCCATATCTGCCTACGTTAACCCGCGTTTCCCCGCGGAATGTTGTTGTATAACCATTGCTTATGGTTATTACATCACCTACTGAGAAACGGTCTATCTGATCGTCCCAAAGGCTAACTTTAACTGTTCCAGTTTCATCTTGAATCGTCGCGTCGGCGACCCTAGCTGGTCCCATTCGCGTCTCAACGGTTCTGGGCTCGGAAACGCTGACGATTTTCGCTTTAAGGCTTATATTTCTCATACCGGGTCTTAAGTCTGAAATGTTCAAGTTGGCTCGCCCTATAGTCTCCTCTTCAAGTAGATAAATGTTTTGAATTTTCCAGCTTATAGAAGCTGGAAAATATCTTCTAGAGTTTACTTGAGGTGAGAAAATCTCCCTCTATAAACTGAGTTTAAGCTCATACAGGTAAACATTGAATGCAAATGCTTAAATGATCAACGGGTACAATATATACTTGGAGGTGTTGTTATGCAGGAAACATTAAGAAACTTGGCTAAGGCATTTGTCGGTGAAAGCCAAGCTAGGAATAGGTATACCTTCTATGCGAAAACCGCTAGGAGGGAGGGCTTTGAGCAGATTGCTGAGGTTTTCCTAGTAACTGCGGAAAATGAAAGAGAGCACGCTAGTGTATTGTTTAGATTGATTAATGAGCTTAAAGGAAAAGGTGGAGAAGGACTTGAAGAAGTGAAAGTTGAAGCAGTAGTTCCAATAACTTTAGGGTCAACAGCTGAAAATCTTAAAGCGGCAATCGCAGGTGAAAACTACGAATATACTAAGATGTATCCGGAGTTTGCGGAAGTCGCTGAGAGGGAGGGGTTTCAAGAGATAGCTGTAAAATTGAGAGCTATTGCTATTGCTGAAAAACACCATGAGGAGAGGTTTAAGAAGTTGCTTAAAGAAGTTGAAAGCGGTACAGTGTTTAAGAAAGATAAAGATGTCTGGTGGGTTTGTAGAGAATGTGGATATGTACACTTTGGTAGAGAGCCACCGGAGAAATGTCCTTCCTGTGGCCATGAGAAAGGTTTCTACCAAGTTAAATGCGAGGAGTATTAGAGGGGTGTCATGATATGACTGAACAGAGACAGATATATAAATGCAATATCTGCGGAAACATAGTTGAAGTCCTCCATGCTGGTGTTGGTCAACTCGTTTGCTGTGGACGCCCTATGGAACTTCTTAAAGAGAAGACTGAAGACGTAGGTATGGAGAAGCATGTACCCGTAGTGGAGAAGACCGAGAAAGGTGTGAAGGTTAAAGTTGGTTCAATACCTCATCCAATGGAGGAAAAGCACTATATAGAGTGGATAGAGGTGATAGTTGATGGAGCGACGTATAGGAAGTTTCTTAAACCAGAAGCCGACTTTGAAGTGAAAGCTAATAAAATACAAGTGAGGGATTACTGCAATATTCACGGAT
>CAYWZZ010000016.1:2836-44641 GCA_964463005.1 uncultured Candidatus Bathyarchaeia archaeon
ACCTTAACTTCAGTTGTAGATAAGGGCTTTCCTATATTATTTTAAGCGGACTGCTCGTATTTGAGTTATGCGTCATATCCGTGGGCCGGTAAAGTATTAGATTCTGGTTTGACACAGCCTAGAACCCGGTGGAATGAAAAGTTCAAACTTTAACAAATTGCGAATTCCCTGGCTCCAGCCGTGGATAGTGTTAAATTGGATGCCTACGGTCCCCATTGAACTTTCCATCGGGGAAAGTGTTGGGTAAACTTAACGGTGAGAGAATGCGCAGTAAAGGATGTTACAGTTTAGTATTGAGAGTTTGGAGGCCTTTAACGGTTAAAATTGGAGCTTTAGGCTACGTGAGATTTAATGAGGGTTTCTACGTTTACGTTGGCTCTGCTCTCGGATCTAAAGCTCAAAGTCTTGAAAAACGCCTTAAGAGGCATTTATCCAGCCATAAAAAGATGAGGTGGCACATAGACTACCTACTTTCAAAGGAAGGCGTTTCTATAGAGAAAGTTGTGGTGTGCAAAACCACAGATAGGGTTGAATGTCTAGTGGCTAAGGAAATCGCAAAAATCGGACTTCACAATCCTCAGCTTAAAGGTTTTGGGTCTTCGGATTGTAAGCTAGGTTGCTTCAGCCACATCATATATTTAGGCACTTCCATGACGGTTGAAGAGGCTGTTATGAAGGTCTTAAATGCTTACAATAGGCTCTCCCTTAAAGCTGGAATCTTATCGTCGGAAGATTTAAGAGGGGATTACTAATATTTCTATGATGGTGTTTACCGATGAGCCGACCAGCTGAAATCGGTTCTCTTAAAGAAGGTATGTATGTGATTATAGATGGTGAACCATCGAGGGTCGTTACTATGGAAAAGTCGAAGCCGGGTAAGCATGGAAGTGCTAAAGTTAGACTTGTAGCTATAGGAGTTTTCGACGGCGTTAAAAGAAGTATTGTATCGCCTGTGGACGCTAAAATAGACGTACCCATAATAGATAAGCGTAATGGTCAGGTGATATCTGTCAGTGGAAATACGGCTCAAATCATGGACTTGGAGAGCTTTGAAGTTTTAGAAGTAACGGGTATTGAAACTGAGCTTTTAGATAAGCTGAAGCCATCAGTTGAGGTAGAGTATTGGATGATTATGGGTAGACCTAAGCTCATAAGGGTTAAAAGTTGATAATTGACTTAACTCTGTAAAAGCCTCTAGCAGCATAATCTACGCGTACTCTCTCCATACATATCCGCAGTTTTTACACTTGAAGAATTGAGTCGGCGCTTCATCTGCACTCCTAGTTTGCACGATCCACCAGTATGCCTTTCCATATCCACATTTGGGGCATTCAACATCCGTAGTAGGCAATGTGGATAAATCTTCATTCTCCTTCGGTATAACAACTAACGTTTCTTTCCCCAGCTTAGTTTGATTCTCATACTTAGCCCGTAGAGTTTTAACCTTCTTAAGTGTTTCGTATCCACATTTAAGACATACTAACTTCACACCTTCATCTGTACGCTTAATTGTCATTCTAGCTCCACAATTAGGGCAAAACTCCATCAACTTTCTTCTCTGAAAGAGAAAGAATGGCCTCTTTTAAATTTTTCTTCTAAGGCAGATTTGAGTTTAAAGGCGACTCTCAAAACCTCAGGTTCACCACCGCCAATCGAGGTTATGCGAATTATTCTGAGAGCGTTTGCTCTATCTACACCATAAAATTTTATGTCGCCCGTTTCCTCCAAACATAAAACGGGTATACAGGTCCCCCTCCAAAGTTCTTCACAGTTAAATCCATCTTTAGATTTTAAAATTAAAACTCTCAATTGTTTGAAGTGTTTATTCTCTCTGATGAGCTTTGGAAGCCCATATTTTTCAACATCGTCATATTTGAAGTATAGTACACCATCCATGATGGAAGAACCCCTATATACTATGCCTAAGATATCTATTCTATGGTTTAATGATACCTTAGTTAGGCCTAGAACTCTAATCTCTCTTTTAACAGTCTTTATCGGCATTTTCCGTCAAATCCTCCAGAATCTTCTCTATGAGGTTTTTGAATGCATTAACGGGTTTATCAATATCGCTCATAATTATTTCTATGAATTCATCTGTTGTCATAATTTTCTTAAGCCATGCGTAGGCTATTATTGCTTCAGCGTAATCGCCCGCGGCTTTTCTATCCGTCCTCCTAGGTATGAAACTTCTTAGTCTAGATCTTCTGACGGCTTCAGCGAGCACCCTATTATCCATCCTTAAACCAGTAGGCTTGCCTAGACTCTTTGTAACTGCTAGACTGAAGAGAAAATTAACTAGAGAATCTCCGAAGCTCGCTAACCCCTTATCTCGAAGAATGCTTTCGACTTTCCTCAAGTATTAGCCTCTCGCGTTACTTCTCAATATCTCAATAGGCTTCGAGGAAACGACTTTCAAGTTCTTTAAGTTTAGCGTTTAGATTTTTCACACCATCTTTTAAAACGGTGCTTAATTCACTACCTGGGGTAACTCTTAGCATGAATATAGCTTTTGGTATTAATGGATGGGGAACGTTGTATCCTACAAATTCAACTCTAGGGTCTTCTAGGAAGATGCTTTGAAGAGCCCCTAAAAAGGTATGTCCCTCGTCTTCTATTTCAAGCTCAACCTCTCTATCTGTAAGCTTTAAAACCCGAATTTTCAAGCAAACCACCTCAATTTGACAATGCCATAATCGTTAGCGATCTTACGGTTTTCAATATTGCCGCAAACTTGACATTTGAGTTCTCTACCGCTTCTCACCAATACTCCACCGCATTTCGTACATAGGGCGTAAACTACCCCAAGCTCTGAACCATGTATTTTAAGATGATAGGTGCCATTGTTGTAGCCCAACACTTCGCACTTCACCATATCTCCTGGTTTGAGTACGCTTTTGATCCGCCTTATACTGTCCATGTTAGAAGCCCTAATGTGTATTAAACCTGAGAAGTAATTATTAAGCAACCTATCGTTGACAGATATTATAATGGCCGTTGCATTCTTTTCGGAAGTGGATATGACAACGGCGTAGACTATGTCTCCGGGTTTTGGAAGTAAAATCCGTTTTGCCGTTTTTACACTAACCGTGTGCTTCTCAAGATCTTCTTCTAGAAAGCCAACTAAAGATGAGATTATTTCATTATTATATTCATAAGTACCATTATGGGGGATATACTCTTCTACAACGCCTATTTTATCGCCTGGGACGACGATTTTCCCCCCTGACTTTCCTGTCAAGTGAACCCACCTCAATCCTATACACGTTCACCTTAAACACGTAAGACTTTTTCCTATGGAATTCAAACATCCTGGGTATGCTTATTGAATATTGGAATGCAATTGAAATTGAACCACCATATCTTTCTACAAGCCTCCTAATAAACTCATCAGTTTCACTCTTATGAATAGTATATATGGTGCGGCCAACCTCTAAAGCCTTCCTTAAAAAGATGCTATCCGCTCCCCTAAAGCCTGTTCCAAATGGAGGATTTTGAATAACAGTATCGCAACGTCCTTCAAGTTTAGCTACATCACATAAAACCCAGTCGACTTTATCCGAAACCCCAGCTTCAACGGCATTTAATTTGGCTACTTTTAAAGCAACTTTATCTATGTCGAAACCTACTGTATAATTGGCACCCAAAATAGAGGCTCCTATGGCCAGTCTGCCAGTTCCACATCCCAAGTCAAATACAGTTTTACCCAAAATATCGTCGTAGACGTATGCAGCTAGTGATAGAATTCTAGCTGCTAAATCTGCCGGTATTGTATACTGCTCTAGAAATCTGCTAGGCGATGGATGTGGCCTAAGCCGGTCTAACAGTATTTCAAGTTCTCTATGTTTAAGAATACTCTCCGACATATTCCTCCCAGCTGATTAAACCCAAAGCCACTAAAAGCTCCGCTGGATTTAAAATAGGTCTATTTATTCTCTCTGAATCTTCTATTGAAAGTCTTGGACAAGCTGTATTAACGAATACATCTATCCATGCATAGGCTTCTAAGAAGTCGGGGGTTAGGTAGTTAAATCCCATGAGATAAGCCTCTCTACCAGTAGCTTCGATGAGTTTTTTAATTCCTTCAGCAAGTTCAAGTCTAAACTGTCCAGATTCAAGTCCAACAAGCACTCCGAAAACTCTCCCTGTTCTAGCTTTCACTATCGATGCATAAACCCTCCTTAAGTATTTACGCTTCAACTCCGACATATCACTAAGTGAACATGTTATCGGATTTAATGCTAAAACCTTCTTACTAGTCAATAACGCTAAACCTAATGGGTGGAAACTCCCATCTCCTACGAAGAGGAAGAAGTCTACATACTCTTCAACGTTTAAAGGAGCTGTATAATTACACCCCAAAACTTGACCTGAATATTTGACGCCTACACCACTTCCTATGAAGACTTTCAAACCCCAATTTTCGAGAATTCTCCGTATTTTTTCCAAACACCATATAAACTGAAGGTTTGAGAATAACGCTACCTTTGAACCCGTACTCTTAATCTGCTCCTCCCACCTGTTAACGCATTCTTCAATAGGGGAATCATACATGGCGTCAAAGTATAGGACTGGTATATTCCCATGTGAAACCATTTGGCTATGTCCAATGTGAATTATCGCGTCTACCTTAAGTCTCTCAGCTTCAGTTAAAGCTATGTTACAAGCACCGAAGCATGGGTTTCCGGAGAGCAAAACGGTTACGCCGCTCTTTCTAAGCCTATCAATCAGCTCCTTTAAATGAGGCCTTAAACCCTCAGGAGTTTGAATTAAAACCCGTTTAAAACCCCTAGATACGACTTCTCTTTGAATCATCTCCTCTTCAAGTCTTAAGTTAGGGAAGATTGACACCTCTAAGTTCCCATCATGGTGTCTAAAGCGTTACCACATCGATCCGCGTAGGGATGGGCATTTTACTAGCCCCTCTCGTTAGAGCTTCCTTAGCGAAACTTAAACCATTTTCATTAATGCGTAAAATCATTATAGCTTGTCCTCTTTTAACCCTTGCAGCTAATCCAGTCGGTCTTCCAAACGCCCTACGCATTCCCTCTGAAAGCCTATCCGCCCCAGCTCCAGTCATGAGTTTATGCTCTCTAAGCACGTGATGCGGGTACACGGATATCTTCAGAAAATAGCCCTTACCTCCGAGTTTTTCCTCTAGAAACTTATTAACAGCCATTCTGGCGGCTTCTAGAGCATTGTGCCTTACCTGTGCGTCTTCAAGTGCTACAAGTTTAGCCTCATATTTGAAATCTCCATTTGGGTCTCCCATTATGAGATGAACGATCTTACTCGGAGGAGCTCCTCCGATATACTCACGTCTAGTATACGCTGCTCCAGAGATCTTCCTAAAGTTTCTCGCCTTCAAAGTCGCTCACACCCATTTTTATTTAACTGGCTTCTTAAAAAACGTTCCGCAATTTCTAAGAAAACCTCTGGAGGAGTCTGATACACTCGAATTTTAGAACCATAGTTTATCTCCATGTTTGGAACAATTCTTCCAATGAAACTTGCCAGTTTCTTATTCCGTAGCGTAAAGGCTTCGGTTACGATTCTTTTAACTGTTTCGAACATCATTGGATCTAAGGTATGAGCTTTACGTTTAAGTCTAACAACAACACTTTTAACTTTACTTTTGGGATAGAAGGCTTCTCTGGGAATTCTCTCCATCACCTCAACGTCGTAGTTTAAAGCCGTCAGAACAGTTAATCTACCGTATTTTGGATCTCCTGGTTTAGCGTACAATTTTTGGGCAAACTCTTCTTGAAGTGTTAAAACAATAATGTCTGGCTTTTCTTTGATGAGTTTCAGAATCATTGGCGTTGATATCGCGTATGGAGGATTTGAAACAACTTTATTAAACCCTCCTATTTCAATTTTAAGAAAATCTCCCTCGATGATTCTTACATTAGACCAATCAGGGAATCTGCTTCTCAAGTAGTTTACGAGTTTGTGATCTAATTCAACAGCGTATATGATTTTAGCTTTTTCAGATAGAAGCTTCGTGAGAAGGCCTACTCCAGCCCCGATTTCTAAAACAACATCCTCGTTTGAAACGTAAGCGTAATCTACGAGTCTACGTAAAAGTTCACCATCAACCATGAAGTGTTGTCCAAGCCTCCTATTAGGAGAAACTATTCCAACTCTAATTAGCGTTTGAACAACATCTTTAAAATCCATGATCAACCTTTCACAAAAAGCCTATACTTTGGGTTTTCTTCCATAAGTTCTTCTAGAATCCTCTTCGTTAAAAGTTTAACTGGGTCCGGTATTCCGGTTCGCTCCTTTATATCTTTAAAAGATTTAAAAGGGCTTATACTCCTCTCCTTCAATATGGATAGCATATACTTCTTCCCCACACCGGGTATCAATTCTAAAGCATGCATCCTAGGACTTATAGGTTGAGCTTTATTGAAGAACTCTACAAACTCTTTCTCATTACTAGCCACTATTTTCTCTACGATTTCTGGAAGTTCTGCTTGAGCTGGTCCAGAAAGCTCACGATAACTTAACCGTCCGATTATAAATGCAATTTTACTCTCAGGTCCTTTACTTAAGACTACTCTTTCACCTATAGCTACAGAGGCGTTCTTTTTAAGAACAGCCTCCAATAGCGTAAAATACTTCTCACCTATCAATTCCACGGCATTACCTAAAAGTTGAACCATCTTCGAAACTCTTCTAGAAGGATATGGAAGAATGTTTAATATATAACCGTATTCCTCGTAAGCCTTCTGATACTTCATCAGGTATTGACACCTCTAATTTTTAATATTTCATTAATATAATAAAAGAATACTTAAATAGGCTTTTGAAGCCTATACTCGTTTAGTAATTCTAGTATCTTCTTGAGTTGAGAGGCCGTTATAAGTTTACCCTTCAACCCAGTAAAGAAAACCCTGATTTCTTCAATACTTTCAGGCATAATATTGACGATTTGCACAGCCCTATCACGTTCAATATTGAATTCTTCAATCAACCTATTAACAAGTTCGGAAGCCTTTGAAGGATCTACTTTAGTCATTTTACGTACGTACTCTAAGGCTCTGGCTTGGAAAGGGTGGGGATTTTTCATGTCTTTAAGCATATTGTAGACTTCAGCTATGGTTATATCTATTTCCCTAATTTTTTTAAAAACCATTCCATCCCCCACATATTAATTGGGTATTAGCGAATTAGCGGTTTCAAATGCTCTGGTCTAACTATGAGCGTTTTCTCTACATTTCCATCAATCATTTTTAAGATATAAGCTCTTCCCCTCCTACCAACGACAACTCCAACTTTGCCATGATATCTCCTGTGGGGCATACCCTTATGAATGCTTGGATTTATATCCACTACAACATGTTCATTTACCTTATAATCGCGAAGAATAGAGGTTACTTTAAGCGGGTTCTCACCTCTCTTAAGACGTAAAAGTTTTCTCGTTTTTCTCCTAAACCCTTTAGAAGCCGTTTAAATCCCTCCCTAATTGTTTTTTGATAATAAAATCCACACTTTTAAGCATTTCCTCAATCATCGGCTTCAGCATCTTAATCTACATTTAATTGATGAATGGGTTATACGGCTCATGAGACGTTGGAGCCTAATAGCTTCCCTACTCCCAATAAACCTCGTCTACCACGCATAGTTTTTAGAAGTTTAACAGTCTGCTCATAGTATTTAACTAGGTCTTTTACATCTCTTTCAGTAACACCAGCACCGCGAGCTATCCTACGTATCCTTGAAGAATTTAAGATTTTAGGGTTTAATCTCTCCTCCTTGGTCATGGACTCTATTATGGCTTTCCACTTATTCATCTTATCTTCAACTTCTTCAAGAGATTCATCTGGAAGACTATAGGCAAAGCCTGGTAAGTGGCTTACGATGGATTTAAGTGGCCCCATTTTTCTCAGACTCTCTATCTGTTTATAGAGTTCTTCAAGGGTGAACTTTCCAGTTAGAGCCTTTTTAGCCTCTTTTTCAGAGACTTTAACCTCAGCTTGTTTAAACTTCTCTATAAGTCCTTCTATATCTCCAAACCCAAGCAATCTAGCTACAAACCTTTTAGGATTAAATACTTCTAAATCTTCGATTTTTTCACCAACACCTATAAGCCTTATGGGTGCTCCTGTAGCAGCTATCGCTGATAAAGCCCCTCCTCCTCGTGCAGACCCATCCATTTTAGTCAGTATTATGGAGCCAACCTTAATGGCTTCATGGAATGCTTTAGCCTGATTGTATGCCTGTTGCCCTATTGTAGCGTCAACTGTTAGAATAACCTCATCGGGCTTTATAGCCTCGTAGAGTTCTTTTACCTCCTTCATAAGCGATTCTTCATCTTTATGTCTTCCAGCAGTATCTATGATTACAAGTTCACGTTTAGCTTCGCGGAAGAATTTTAGGCCGTTTAACGATATCTTAATAGGGTCTTTCTCATTTGGCTCTCCATATACGGGTATTTTAACCATGTCACCTAACTGTTTGAGTTGCTGGTATGCTCCTGGCCTGTAGACGTCTGCGCATATGAGCCCAGTTCTAACCCCCCTCCTCTGATAGTAGAAGGCAAGTTTACAAGCAGTTGTAGTTTTACCTGAGCCTTGCAAGCCAACGAGCATGTAAACGTTCATCTTACCCTGTTTTATTGGGAATGGTGGAACACCTTCTCCTCCTAAAAGCTTCACGATTTCATCGTATACTATTTTAACGAGGTATTCTTTCTCCGTAAAACCAGGTGGCGGCTTCTCGCTTAGAGCTCTACTTTCAACTCTCTTTGCAAGGTCTATTACAAGATCAACTTGAACATCGGCTTGGAGGAGGCTTCTAACAAGGTCGTTTACGAGACTTTTGATAAGATCTCTGTCAACTCTAGAAGCTTTCAAAACCCTGCTTAAAGCGTCTCTGAGAGATCTTCCAAGGCTTTCAAGAGTCAAGATTCTTCTTCAGAAATTGATGTATTTCTTAAAATAAACCTTTGCTATTTTCCACGTAAAGCCTTTTAGAGAGTTTTAATATAAAATCGACTGGCGGCTGTGATGAGTCAAAGTTACTGTGAGAAGTCTATGAGCGGAAGGCATTTGTCTGAGCCGCTATCGACCTAGAGCTTTCGAAAGGCTTATAATATTTCTTATAAAACCTATTTAACTATGGGCTTTAAAATAACCATCATAGGTGGTGGAAGCAGTACCTTTACGCCTCAACTCATGAGACTCTTCATAGAGTCTAAGCTTCTACAAGATAGTACAATATGTCTAATGGATATAGACGAGCATAGGCTTAACGTGATGTTTCAACTCTCCAGAAGATTGATTGAGAAGACTAACTCCTCCCTCAAAGTCGAGGCTACAACAAATAGAGTGGAGTCTCTAACGGACGCCGACTTCGTTATAACTGCCATAGCAGTCGGCGGCTTAAAAGCTTGGGAGTACGATATAGAGATACCTGCAAAGTATGGGGTTTACATGTCTGTATGCGATTCAGTGGGTCCGGGCGGTATAATGCGTGCTTTCCGCCATGTACCGGTTTTAGTTGAAATGGTAAAAGAATTAGAGGAAGTTTCTCCGAAGGCTTGGGTCTTCAATTACACAAACCCCGTACCTACCAATTGCATGGCCATGGTCAAGAATTCAAAAATAAAGGTTATAGGTCTTTGCACATGTTCTTCAATACCATCTAATCCAAACTATCTAGCTGAAATAGTCGGTGTAGAACCTGAGAATATTTTAACCCCGGCACCAGCCGCTGGTATAAATCACTGTGCAACTATATTGAGCTTAAAGCTTAAAGATGGGAGGGATGCCTTCCAATTGGTAAAGGAAAGGTCTTCAAATCCGGTCGTGAAGCTCTTTCTAGAAAACTATGGGGTACTACCTTACTGCTGGTCTCATTGGACTGAGTTCTTCCCATTTCTATGCGATTTAGAGGAGGAGTATAAGGGTAGATTGCAAGGACTTAGAATGAAGTTTGGTCTAGTCGTCCATGATATGGATGAAGAGCGGAAAAGAGTCGCTAAATGGGAGAAGCTTGTGGAGGATATGGCAATCGGTATAAGAGACTTAAGCCTTGACGTATTGCCTAGTGGAGAAGCAGTATTGGTAGTTGACATAATCGAAGCCCTTGTGGAGAATAAGAATGAGGTTTATGTGGTCAATACCCTTAATAGAGGTGCTATAGAAAACCTACCCTTCGATGCAATCGTGGAGGTATCCTCCGTTGTAGGAGGCTATGGGGTGATTCCAATGCATGTGGGTGCACTTCCACCGCCCTTAGCGGCTGTTTTAAGCAACCACATTGAAGTTCAGAGACTTACGGTTGAAGCAGCTTTGAGTGGTGATAGAAGTTTAGCGTTTCAAGCACTTCTCCAAGATCCCCAAGTAGCAGCAAAACTAAAGCCAGATAAGGTCAGTAGGCTTCTCGACGACCTGCTTAATGCTCATGCACAGTACTTACCGCGCTTCTTTAAAAAATAGCATCCCTTCAACCCTCAACTTTTATAAAAGTTTTTAAGTTGACCTCTTCTACAATAGAGGTTAATGACATCAGGTGAGATACTTTACAAGTGTTTTAGGTGTGGTGCTTTAATACCGTATGGGCGAATAAAGACGAGCCCGGATCTTAAGTGTCCTAAATGTGGATGTAAAATCTTAACCAAAGTAAGACCGTGGGTCGTTAAAAAGGTAAAAGCCATTTAATCGCTTGCATTTGCCAACCTTCCCGAAGAAAGAATAATATAGGCTATTGTACCTGTTATATTCTACGGTGGAAAGTCCATGAATTCTAAAGTTGACAAGTATGAGAAGGTGCTTAAGCTCGCTAAGAGTCGAGGCTTCTTCTGGGAGGCTTTTGAAATCTACGGTGGTGTTAGCGGTTTTCTAGACTTCGGCCCTTTAGGAGTTTTACTTAAGCGTAAGATTTCAGAAATGTGGATTAAGTGGTTTGTAAAAAACGAAGGGTTTGTAGAAGTTGAAACACCAGTAATAAACCCTGAAGTTGTTTTCAAAGCATCGGGTCATATTGATAGTTTCAAGGAGCCGGCCTTCAGATGTCTGAATTGTAATAGACGTTTCAGAGCGGACCACTTAGTTGAAGAAGCACTGGGCTTAAGTAGCGTTGAAGTGGAAAATATGGATTTAAAGACTCTTCAAAAACTCGTTTCAGATAAAGGCTTGAAATGTCCTGAATGTAAAGGCGAGCTAAGTGAGCCGTACTACTTTACTACGATGTTTAAGACGTTTATAGGACCATATATGGAGAATGTCGGCTATGGTAGACCTGAAGCCGCTCAAGGCATGTTCTTAGCCTTCAAAAGAGTTTTAGATTTAAAACGTGGGAAACTTCCATTTGCTATAGCTCAAGTCGGTAAAGTTTTGAGGAATGAAATATCACCTAGACAAGGGCCGATACGGTTGAGAGAGTTCACCATAATGGAGCTTGAGCTCTTCATAGACCCTGAAGATCCCAAATGTCCAAGACTAAGTGAAGTTGAAAATGAGCGACTGAGAATAGTGCCAGCTGAAGCTAGAATAAAGGGTTCTGAGGAACCTTTGGAGCTTACAGTTAGAGAGTACTTAGATAAGGGCCTTATAGGTATGGAGTGGCTCGCGTACTTCATGGTTAGAGCTAAGCAGTTTATGGAATATCTCGGCATCCCCCACAACTGTCAGAGGTTTGTGGAGAAGCTTCCATGGGAGAGAGCACACTACTCCTCTCAAGGATTTGACCAAGAGATATTTCTCGATAGATGGGGTTGGGTTGAAATCTCAGGTCACAATTATAGGACAGACTACGACTTGAAGAGGCATATGGAGTATAGTGGAGTCGATATGACGGTTTATAAGCAACTCGAAAAGCCTATCAGCGTTAGGAAGATTTGGGTGGAGCCTGTATACGAGACCATACGTAGGGATTTTGGAGAAAACTCTAATGCTGTTGTAAAGTTGATAATGGGTACCGACCCTGAAATTTTGACTGAAAGTCTGGCTAATAATAGTGTTATTAGGCTTGGAGAATATTTGATTAAACCTGAACACGTTAAAATTAGTGAACGCACCGTTGAAGAAAAAGGTAAAAGATTCATACCTCACGTTATAGAGCCTAGTTTCGGCTTGGAAAGAGTTTTCTACGCAGTTTTAGAGTATGCTTATACTGAGTATGAGGGAAGAGCTATTCTAAAGCTTCCTATAGCTGTAGCGCCGATACAGATAGCCGTGTATCCACTTGTCACTAAAGACGGTATTCCAGAGAAGGCTTTAGAAGTCTACAAACGTCTCTTAAACTCCGGCTTCGACGTATACTACGACGACTCCGGCTCTATAGGTAGGAGATATGTCAGATCCGATGAAATGGGTATACCGTTAGCGTTAACCTTAGACTATCAAACTCTTCAAGATGACACTGTCACATTGAGAAATAGGGATAACTGGAGACAGGTCAGAACAAGTATTAATGGTATTGAAGATAAACTTAGAAGCTTTTTCGCTGGTAAAATCCCATTCGAAGCTTTAGGTGAGCCTGTTTGAAAGCCTTCATAGCGACCGCAACCTTGGCTGGCGATAGGCTTATAGTTTGGAATCCTGAAGAAGGGTCGAAGCTCTACAAGCTCGGATTTTATGGCAAGCCAGTAGGTATAAGTAAGCCCAAAACACCCGAGTTCGATAAGCCTTTAATACTCGACCTTTTAGAGGGAACATATTTGCTAGAAAAGGGAATTATAAAAGTCTTAGATCAATTGACGGGTTTAGAGCTCACGGTGGAAGATGTAAAAAAATACGGTAGAATGGCTATAGAGGGGTTTGATGAGAAATACCTCGTATATCAGGATCTAAGGAATAGAGGTTATGTGGTGACTACAGGCATAAAATTCGGCTCGGATTTCGCAGTATATAGGAAAGGGCCTGGTATAGATCATGCTCCATATATCGTTCAAGTTAAAAGACCAGATGAAGCGATAAGTGCTACTGAAATCGTTAGGTCTGGCAGATTGGCTACGACTGTCAGAAAGAGGTTTATTGTAGCTATACCTAAACTTGCCGAGAATAGGGTCGTATATTTGGTGTTTAACTGGTTTAAAGCTTAGCTTCCACGTGTCTTCCATTTTTTACATAATAGGGTTTGTCAAGGTAGGAATATATGGATATTACATTGCACATAGGCTTTGACGATACAGACTCCCTACGAGGTGGGTGTACGACGTATGTAGCTGCAGTGCTCGTTGAAAGGCTTACAAAATTGAATGCAAAGTTTCAAGATTATCCTGCACTAATTAGGTTAAATCCAAATATCCCGTGGAAGACTAGGGGGAATGGTGCCATCGCATTAAGGGTGAAAGCCGAAGCTGAGCATATTGATAAAGTCAAGTTTGAAGTATTGCGTACAGTTGAAGAGCTCTCTCAATCGGATGATGTAGACCCAGCTGTAGTCTTCCTAAGCGGAGTTGTTCCGGAAAAGGTTAAACTATTCTCTAAAATGGCTCTATACGATTTCCTAAGTGTAGACTTTGCTTTAAAAACCGCTAGTAAGTGTGGAGTTGAAGTCTTTTCAAGTAAAAGCCTTAAAGGAGTTATAGGAGCATTAGCCGCCATAGGTGAAGAGCTTCGAGATGACTACACCTACGAGCTTTTAACATATAGGACTATTAGCTACAGAGGTACGCCTAGAGTCGTC
Organism: uncultured Candidatus Bathyarchaeia archaeon; assembly: GCA_964463005.1. Taxonomy (GTDB): domain Archaea; phylum Thermoproteota; class CALKCG01; order B24; family B24; genus DTBU01. The sequence continues at coordinate 16,478 of CAYWZZ010000016.1, forward strand.
TCCGCTGAGAGCGTAGTCTTAATGGATAAGATTACAAGCCCTATGACCTTCAACAATTTAGACTATGAAACTGGACGTATACTTATAACTCCTAGGGGTCCGGACCCAGTTTTATACGGGATTAGAGGAGAAGAGCCAACTGTGCTTTTGAAAGCCATGAAAATCGTTGAAGTTCACGAACCCATAGAGCGTTGGGTCATATTTAGAACAAACCAAGGTACTGATGCTCACCTTAAATGGGTGGAAGATCCTAGAGAGGTCAAACCATATCGGGCGGTGGCGTTTAAAGCTGTAGTCTGTGGGAAACCTTACGTGATACCCGGTGGACACGTAATATTTAAGGTAGCTTTTAAAGGTGAAGTTTTCGACTGTGCTGCCTATGAACCAACTGGCGGTTTTAGAGAAGTTGTTAAAAAGCTTATTCCCGGTGATGTGGTGGAAGTCTACGGAGGCGTTAGACCTTTAAACGCTATTGTAACAATAAACCTTGAAAAAATAAGGATAGTATCGCTCGCAAGGGAAGTTAAATGTTTTAATCCTAAATGTCCTAGGTGCAATTCAACTATGAAGTCTATGGGTCGCGCTAAGGGGTTTAAGTGTGAAAAGTGTGGCTTTAAGGATTTAAATGCGCATAAACTGAAGTTTGAAATACCTAGAAGTATTAAACCGGGTTTATATATTCCTCCTCCTAGAGCTCAACGTCATCTTACGAAGCCTTCTTCAAGATACGGTTTGGAGAAGAAGAACGGTAGATACGAGCTCATAGAACCTTGGCATATGCCGTGAACGATATTTTTAAATATCAAGGTCTAATTGTAGTCGCAGTTAATATTCTCCATATGTGCTTCAATTTTTTTAAACAATTTTTAAACTCTACAAAGATAAACACTTATATTAGACGTTTAAAATCAGAGGGTGAGAAAATTATGGATCTACAACCATCTCAAACAACTTTCAAGCACTATCTGCTCTTTCTCTCCGGCCAGTTCGTCTCCATGCTGGGTTCTAATGTTGCTCAGTTTGTAATAGTGTGGTGGGTGACTTTGGAGACTAAAAGTGCAGTTTATCTTTCCATAGCATCCTTTGCAGCGTTCACCCCTTTCGTAGCACTAACTCCTTTTACTGGTGTTTTCGCCGACCGATGGAACCGTAAAATCCTGATAGGTGTTACAGACCTTCTTCAAGCTTTAATTGCTCTAATCATTATAACATTGTTCTGGCTGAATGCGATCTCTATATGGACTTTAATAGTTTTGATAGCCATTAGAGGCGTTTTCCAGGCTTTCCAAGCACCCGCAGTATCTACTTTAATCCCCCTCATGGTTCCGAGTGATAAGTTAAGCCGTATAAACGGTTTAAACTTCCTATTGAGTGGTGTGGTCGGTTTTATAGGGCCTGTTACAGCCGCTATGATGTTGGAAATATGGGCGATTCATGAAATACTTTGGCTTGACGTAGCAACTTTTCTAATAGCCATGGTTCCACTTATAGTAATCAAAATACCTACTGTGAAGACGAGAATCGATGGAGAAAAAACGTCTTTCACTAGAGACTTTATAGATGGTTTAGCTTTCATAAAGAATGCTAGAGGCTTCATAGCCCTGCTCATGACAGCTATGATGATAAACTTCTTAGCCATGCCCTTGGATGTCCTTTTCCCTTACTACATTAAATTCATTCATCAAGGTGGAGCGTCAGAATTAGCGTTTATAATGGCTACTTCTCAAATCGGGATGCTTCTCGGCGGGCTACTCATGTCTGTAATCAGAGGGTTTAGGAGAAAAATGTTCACAGCTATGTGTCTACTTTACGTCTTCTTCGTAGCCTACGCTCTTATAGCTCTTTCACCTAAAGGCTTCTTCTGGTTTATAGCATCTGTCATGTTCGCAGCACACTTCTGCCTACCGATCATAAACGTATCGTTTATGACAGTGGTTCAAATGATCGTTCCAAAACACCTATATGGTAGAATAAACTCCGTAATGATGACGCTATGCAACCTCGCATCGCCCCTAGGGATGATAATTTCAGGACCTTTAGCAGAATTCACTGGTGTAGTTAATCTGTTTCTAGGATGCAGTGTTCTTGGAGCGTTCTTTTTAACTCTTTCATTAACATTCACAGATATCAGATACATAGAGGAAACACGCGGTTAATTGACTATTCTCCCTCATGGTTTAAAATTCTACTCCAGTTTCCATAGATGAGAATACTGAGACGCTGAAGGGGGCAACTACTAACGGCTATATTGGAGTTTTAAAGTGGATATTTACATCTCTCCAAGAGACTTAAGGTAAATTAAACTGCGATAAAATATGCTGGATTTTTAAGCATCTACTTTGAATACTCGTCAAACACTAAAGAATGTAAATATTGTTTTTAAATTCACATACTTAAGCGTGTTAAGAAATCGTAAAAGCTTTGGTTAAAATTACTAAAGTTGGTTTATATTCCGGCCGCTCTTTCAGTGATAATTATCTAGATAGTGGATAATTATTAAGAGGTTTATAAGTGAGCTTTAACTGTGATATTTCGCATAGTAAGACGCAGGGCTACACAAGTGTATTACTCCACTTATGTGGAGTTTTAAAAGATTTTTGGGAATAAGAAAAAACTCAGCGCGTCACAGGTTAAGTTTAACTAAAAAACTTTCGATTATTCTTAAGTCTAATTCTTAACACTATAACTTCCACCGAGTTGAGGTGAATCCATGAGTAAAAAACTTAAGGGTTGGGATAAGCCGACGGGGATTGTAAAGCGCAGTAAACCGCTTAAGGAGATGGTGGATGAAACCATATATAGGCTTAAGAGTCAGTTGAGTAAGCTTGACATGGCATCTATGAAGATGGAGCAACATGAAAAGGAGCTCTTCGAGAAGTGCGTTGCAGCTCAAGCTATGGGAGATGACGCCCGAGCCTCCCTCTACGCAAACGAATGCGCAGAGGTTAGAAAGATTTCAAAGCTCCTGCTGAAAAGTAAGCTTGCATTAGAGCACGTTTTATTGAGACTTGAGACAGTTGAAGAGTTTGGAGACATTATAACAGTTATGGGGCCTGTTGCAGGTGTTATAACGGCTTTAAGAAAACAGCTTGGAGGTATAGTGCCTGAGGTCAGCTACGAGCTCGGCCGTATAGGGGATGAGTTGAGTAAAATAGTTGTAGAGGTTGGAGAGGCTTCGGGTCAGAGATGGGACTTAGAGCCGATGAGTGCAGAGGCGCAGAAAATCCTCGCTGAAGCCTCCGCTTTAGCAGAGCAGAAACTGAAGGAGAGACTCCCCGAACTCCCCTCCCCTGAATCTGAACGTATTAGGAGGTGAGATGTATGAGTTTAGAGTTTAATGAGTTTAAGAAGTTTTTGGGTAAGCATATAAGAGATAATTATGGAAGAACCCTAGGTAGAGTCGTAGGGCTTATAGCGGACGTAAACCAACAAGTCACAGACGTAGAGGTGGAGTTTGGAAATGGCGAATTTCTAAAGTGCCCGAGTAAGCAGTTCAGCATGGAATCCGGCACATTAGTGTATCTCTATCCATGGGAGTTAGAATCAATTGAAATAGCTAAAGCTCTCGATTTGGCTATTAAACGCATACAAGCATTGGATGAGTTATTTAGAATGGGTGAAATACCAGTAGAAACTTATGATGAGTTTAAGAAAGTACACGAGGCTTCTTTAAAAGAGCTTAAAGATAAGAGAGATAACTTAATTGCAAGGCTTAAAAGCCGTGTAGATAAACTGAATGCTCAAATTAGAGAGCTTCAAATGTTCAGGACAAGTCTTAAAATGCAGAAGTCTACAGCCGAAATAAGCGAGGATGTATTTAAGGATGCGATATCCATAGTTGAGGACGGTTTAACAAAGTCTTTCAATGAAAAAGAGCAGCTCGAGCATACAATAGCGAGACTTTCAAAGTTGGATTTCAAACAGCCTTCAGCCATAAAGCCGGAAGTTAAGTCTGTTGTACCTAAGATTGAAATTGGAAGTGGATTTACATCTCCAAGTATTGAAGGATCGAAGACGGAGGATAAATCTGCTAAAGATAAGAAAGAGGGTGCTCCAATAAATGTTAAGGTTGTAGAGTAACGCCTAAGGAGGGTGATCTTTGAGAATACGATGGTCCAGCGAAGATCGTAGTCTTTGGAGGAAGATTGAAGACAAGCTTAAAATATCAAATAAGCCTTTAAGGGAGAGAATAGTTAAAGCCATTTATAACCTTCAAATTCAGAAAGATAAACTTGAAAATACTCTAAATAAACTTCAGAGGAGAGACAGGCAGGTTTTTGAAAAATGCATAGGCGCCCATCTTTCAAATGACATTGCTCATGCTGTAATGTATGCTAACGAGTGCGCGGAGATTAGAAATATGGCAAAGCTCATAATGAGCGCTCAACTGAGTATCGAACGTGTTATTCTTAGACTTGAAACGGTTAAAGAGTTTGGAGATATAATGACGCAACTCTCCCCAGTCATAGGGATCGTCAGTGAAGTGAGTAAGAAGCTTTCCGGGGTAGTGCCTGAAGTCTCCAATGAGCTTGATAAGATACATAGAATTTTAAATCAAACGGTTCTTGAAACTGGCGTTTATACGCAGAAAGCAGATACACCTCAAGTTCTTAGTGAAGAAGCTCAACGTATAATTGAAGAGGCATCGACGATAGCAGAACAGAAGATTAAGGAGAGGTTTCCAGAATTACCTAAGTTAGATGAGTTTACCGCTGAGGGAGAAATAAGTATAGCAACATCTTCATCCATCCCCGTGAAAACCGTAAATTTAGTACGTAGAAGAGTGGATGAAGAAGTCTACAACTATATAGTAAAAAACCAGGGCAAAATCAGCATTAGCAAGTGTGCTCTTGAACTTAGATTAACACCTGATGAAGTTAAGAACGCTATTAAACGCCTAAGGGAGAAAGGAGTTATAAGAATAATATAGCTCAGCCCGGGGGGGTCCTATGGCTTATGAAGAACTCATAAAGATGGCTGAAAAGAACGTTTTAGATGCTATAAACTTGGATAGACAGGGAGCTACTAGGTTGGCGGCCGTCAAATACCATAGAGCAGCTGAAATACTGTTAACTGTATGCTCGCTATATCCGCAGTCTCCTCAAGCGAGAATTTATGCTGAAAAGGCGGAAGAGTACTTGAAAAGAGCTAAAGAGTTTCAAAGTTTAAGTTTGGAAACGATTGGCTTTGATGAAAAAACGGCCGTTAGAAGTCAAACTACTGGCCATCTTGAGGACAAGGATAGGCCGAACGTTAAGTGGGATGATATCGCTGATCTGGAGGAGGCTAAGAGAGCTATAATGGAGGCAATAGTATACCCGGTTAAAAGACCAGATCTCTTTCCCTTAGGATGGCCTAGAGGAATACTGTTTTTCGGACCCCCTGGTTGTGGTAAAACCATGCTGGCAGCCGCAGTAGCCAATGAAATAGATGCAAACTTCTTCTACGTGGATTCAGCTACTATAATGTCTAAGTGGCTCGGTGAATCCGAGAAAAATGTAGCTACTCTCTTTGAAAACGCTAGACAATTATCGCTTAAGGGTAAACCTACGATAATATTCATAGATGAAATAGATTCGCTCGTCGGAGTCAGAGATCATGAAGTTGGAGGAGAGGTTAGGGTTAGAAATCAACTGCTAAAGGAAATGGATGGCCTCTATGATAAAAACAAGAACCTCTACCTTTACGTCATAGGAGCTACGAATAAACCTTGGAATTTAGACGAACCATTTATACGGAGGTTCCAGAAGAGAATATACATACCTCCACCGAATTATGAGGCTCGGGTTGAACTGTTTAAACTATATTGTAAACGATTAAAGCTTGATGGGAGCGTAGACTTCAATGAACTTGCCAGATTAACTGAGGGTTATACAGGTAGCGATATTAGGGACGTCGTTCAAGAGGCGCAAATCAGAGTAGTTCGAGAAGTATTTGAAAGGAATGAAAGTGAAGCTAGACCTATAACTATGGACGATTTTATTGAGATAATCAAAAATAGAATGCCCAGCATTTCTGAAGACATGGTAAACCTCTACGATAAATGGTGGAAGAGATTTAAGGCTATTTAGAAGAGGGGGAGCATGAACACGGAAATAGATGAAAAAGACCTGAGGATACTTTCACTGCTTATAGAAGACTCGAGCATATCGCTTGTAGATATAGGTAGGAGACTGAATATACATCCTAATGTCGTAGCGTATAGAATAAACAAGCTTGAAGAAATGGGTATAATAAAAGGTTACACCGTCGTATTAGACCTTGAGAAGCTCGGTTTAACTGAGTATATGTGCATAGGTGTAAACTTTCCAGATCATAAATTTAGAAACGAGTTTTTGAAGAAAATTCGGGAGATACCTCAAGTCACCATGGTCATAAGCTCTCTAGGTAAACCGGAGGGTATAGTATTCGTAGTCGGTAGGAATAAGGAGGAGATCGACGACATTCTTTCAAAACTTAAAGATATGAATGTTGAAATAGAATTTGCAACGCCAATTATAAAGAGCCTTCAAACTGGTCTAATTCCCAAGATTCTGGAGGCACCCATATCTGAGAGAAAGTCTACACAGGAGTATGGTAAAGAATATCTAGAGGCAGAACATCAACATTAAGAAACTCAGAGCAAAGTAAGAAACCTATCGTTAACTTTAACCTTGATTTCCATTTCTTCCGAAGCTTCCCCTATAATCTGAGCTTCAATCCCCATTTTTTTACACACTTCTACTATGTCATCTGCTTCGTGTGGTGGAACGATTATACAGAAGCCTATACCCATGTTAAAAGTCCTATACATTTCTCTATCGTCTATCGAACCCACAGTCTGTATGAGTTTAAACACTGATGGAGGGTCAGGCATGTTGTATAAATTGAAGCCTAGATGAGCTAGACGACCTATCCTCATAAGCTTTGTGAAGGCACCGCCTGTTATATGTGCCAATCCGTGAACCTCAAATTCGCTTAAAATTCTTAGAACAGGTTTAACGTATATTCTCGTAGGTTTTAAGAGTTCTTCACCTAGGGTACATCCAAGCTCCTTAACATAACTATTTATTGTAAATTTAGAAAGGAGGACTTTTCTAGCTAAAGTCAATCCATTGGAATGTATACCGCTACTGGTCAAACCAACTACATAATCTCCAGGTTTGATTGAAGAGCCAGTCAACACCCTACGTTTATCTACTATCCCTATGCACATAGCTGCTAAGTCAAAGCCGTATCCATCTCTAACGCCTTTAACTACATCTCTCATAACAGCCGTTTCACCGCATACGACAGCTATAGACGCTTCTTCAGCACCCTTAGCTATACCCTCCATGATAGGTTCTATCAAGTCGCTTCTAGGCTCTTGAACGACAAGATAGTCTGCTAAAGCTATGGGCTCTGCACCCATACATATTAAATCGTTGACACACATAGCTACACAATCTATACCTATGGTATCATATTTGTTCATCATTTGAGCGATTAAAACCTTGGAGCCGACTCCATCAACGTGAACAGCCAAAGCTTTTCCATCCCATAAGTCTATTAAACCAGCATAATGGCCAATCCCAGTTAAAACAGAACCGACTCGCCCTTCTCTGAAGATGAAAGTCTTCTCTAGAATCTTCTTAATAGATTCATGTATTTCAGAAACCTTATCTATATCCACGCCAGCTTCACGGTAGTCCCTAGGGATGCCCATTTTAGAACACCAAATTACCTGAACTTTTCACCGGTAAGTTTTTCAAAGGCTTCAATATAACGTTTACTTACTTCTGCTATTATATGTCTAGGAAGCTTTGGAGGGGGCGGTATCGACTTACCCGATTTAACCGCCTCTTCCAAAGCCTTCTTGTAACCTACACTTTCCAACCAGTCTCTAATGGGTTGCTTATCGTAACTCTCTTGTCTTCTTCCAGGTTTATAGGAGGATTTCAACCAAAGTCTAAACTCATCTGGACCAATGGAATCAGCTAAGAGTATTCTCCCATCTCGATCACGGCCAAACTCTAACTTGAGGTCTGCTAGTATGAACCCTTTTTCCTCAGCTCTGGAAGCCATAGATTGGTAGATGCGTATGCAAACGTCTTCGAGTACGCAGTATTCGTTTGAGCTAAGCCACCTTCTAGACACTATTTCATCTCTGGTTATAGGTCTATCTTTAACTTCAAATTTAGTAGTAGGGTCTAGTATTGGTTCTGGAAGTTTAGCGGCCAGTATGGGTTCTATTGGAACTTGAGCTTCACCTTTTAAAACTCTTTCATAAAGGCTCCCATATAAATAACCTCTAACCACAAATTCAACTGGTATGATCTTTAAACGTTTAACGAGCATTTTATCGGGCAGTATGAGATCAATCATATGGTTCGGGTAATTAATGAATTTAAACCAGAAACCAGTCATACGACATAAGACCTCTCCTTTAAACGGTATTTCCGACGGTAGTACTACATCAAAAGCTGAAACCCTATTAGTGAAGTGGAATAGAAGGGTATGTTCGTCAACTTCATATATATCCTTGACTTTACCTTGCTTTAGAAGACGCATACAGCCACCTGTTTAGCGTTAAATGGGAGAAAATACTTTTTAACTTTTACCTGAGAAGAATTCTTCAACTCTTCCTTTCTAATAATCGTCTAAGGTCTTCAGCTGACTGTTCAATGTTACGCTTTAAGGAGTTACGATACTCTACGAGCTTCTCAGCTATTTCAGGCTTCCGTAAACATACGATTTCAGCGGCTAGAATGGCGGCGTTGACGGCATTATCAATACCGACACATGCTACTGGTACACCTTGAGGGGTCTGTGCAATTGATAGTAGAGAATCCAATCCTTCTAGAGACCTTTTAATCGGAACACCTATTACTGGTTTGATCGTGTAGGCTGCTATTAAACTGGGAAGCAAGGCAGATAATCCAGCCATAGCTATAAATACGCAAACACCTTCTTTTTCAGCCGTCTCGACGAGGGTTTTAACCATCTCTGGTGTTCTATGAGCTGATGCTATTTCCACTCTAGCTTTAACGCCCAATGAGTTGAGCGTTTCGATAGCTTTAAGAGCGTAGTCTTTATCAGACATACTACCTATGACCACTAAAACGTCAGACATTTTAGACACTTGTAAAAGAGTGGATATTACTCAAAAAGTTTTTGAATATAAAAGTGCAGTCTTCCAGTTTTAGCCGTAGGGCACATCGAGTTAATCCATTACACGTACAGATACTTCTGTAAAACCAGCCTTCCTACCAATTCTTTCAAGTTTTCTGAGGTATTTTTTAGTCACCGTAGAATAGGATTCTTTAGAGACGTAGATTTCTAAAACATTTCCATTTACTTCAACCCGGTACTCGTCTTCTATATGTCTTCGTAGTAGTGCATTAACGCTGTTCAACATCATCTGCTCTCTAGAGCTTTTACGTTTAATGGGTACTACAAACGTCTTCTCACCGAAAACGTACATTTCATATTCAGGTTCTTCTGTTAAGAAGTCTCTTACAACTACTACAGGTCTTGCAAGGTCTGCTTCTTTCAATCCATGCGGAACTTTAACTACGCTTTCAACGCTGTGAACTTTAGCAACCTCTCCATCTCTCATGAATATCACCGTATCTATTATTGAAGGTATCATACCCAACTCCACCCTACCTATGAAACGTTGAATAGCGTCGATAGCTGTTGTAGCATGTACTACTCCAACCATACCTACACCTGAAAGCCTCAAATCCGCGTACAGTTTAAAATCATCTGTATCACGCATTTCGTCAAAAATCGTGTAATCCGGTCTGCTTAAGAGTAGGACGTCATGGATTTCCTGAGAATCTCCCACAACCTTAGAGTATTGCGTAACTTCATCTGGAAGCTGAAGGTCTCTAGGTGCTTCAATTGTTTTAACTATTTTTCCACCTCTAAGGTAGAACTCTGCTAAGGCTTGAGCAAACGTCGATTTACCCATGCCAGGGGCTCCGGCGATAAGTATACCCTCAGCTTGTTCAGAAAGTCTCTTCAAAAGCTTACTTGGGAGATTGTAATCTTCAAGATGTCTATATACTATAGGCCTTACGGCGGTTAACTCTAAACCATCACTAAAGGGTGGTCTAGTTATGACAATTCTGTATGCTCCTAATTGAATTATTGTAGATCCGTTTCTATCGGTCTCTATAAACCCTTCTCCAGCTCTAGCTCTACTTAAAATATCGTTTATGATATCCTCAAGGTCTTTCCTTAATAACGGCTTATCATGTAACACTTCAAATGTCCATTTACCTGGTTTACCTTTTTTAACCCTTGGAGGAAGCCCCTCCTTCAGATGCACGGACATAACGCCATCTTTGAAAAATGCATCTAAACACCTTTCGACTTTAGCCTTCTCATACAATACCCTTATTCCAAGAGCTTTAGCAATCGCTGCAGAAACGTAGTCTGATGTGACGATTATTGAATTGTTTTTAAAGGCAAGCTCCCTCAAAGCTTCCTTTGGGTCTAGATTAGGATCCCCGTTTAAAATCTCAAGTTTTAAACCTAAATTCTCAGCAGATCTACGAGCGTTTTCAAGCTCTTCTAATCCTCTGAAGTCGCCGTTTAAAGCTTTACGTTCAAGCCTCCTAATTATGGAGCTGTGTATTAAAATTCTACCCTTTATTCTCCCATCTAAGATAAGTCTGGATAATAGGCCGCTTTCTACAGCTACTTCATCAGGTAGGTACGTCTCCATTTTTAGAGAATCTAGTATTTGAATAAAAGTTCTATTTATAAACCTTTCTTAGAAAAGGGGACTGAGTTAAAAGTAGGTTGGATGAAAACTCCTACTATAGGTCTGGACACTGTTTTCATATGAGGTTTTTAACAACATTCCTTACTATCGTCTTGAAGAATAATAAACCGTCCGGTTCTAAATTTGAATGGAGTCTAGTCCAGCTGGGATGAAGATGCCGATACACGTGCTTCTCAGGGTGAGGCATTAGACCCAGAACATTACCGTCAGTATTGCATATGCCTGCGATGTTATTCATAGATCCGTTTGGGTTCCAAGGATATCCAGCGGCTTTACCGTTTGGGTCTACATACCTGAATACTACGTATCCTTCTTCTTCGAGTCGTTTAATCGTATCTTCCGAGGCTATAAATCTTCCTTCAGCGTGGTTTACGGGGACGTAGAGTACTTTAGAATTCAGATCTTTCGTTAAGATGCATCTGCAATTTTCTTCATGCTTCATGTAAATCCACCTGTCTACGAATAAGCCTTTTTCATTTAAAGCCAATGTAGCTTCCTGCTTTAAAAATGGTTTTTCAAATGCTGGCAATAGCCCTGCTTTAACTAAAGCCTGAAAACCATTGCATATGCCTATTATCGCCCTACCTTCACTTAAAAACCTTTCAATATCTCTTCTAAGTCTATACTTAAGCTGATTGGCTAAGAGTTTACCTGCTCCCAAATCATCTCCATAGCTGAAGCCTCCCGGTATGCAGAAGATGTGATAATCGTTTAAGTCAACTTCACCTTTTAAAAGCTCATTTAAGTGTACGAGTTTTGCTTCCGCATTAACCATTTGGAAGGATTCAACTGTTTCTATATCGCAATTCGTACCTTCAACCCTAAGCACCAATACTTTAACCGTAGATGAGTTCATCTACTTTATTGAAGAAAACATAACTGTTAAATGTTCTTTTTTCCTCTTTCTCCATACAATCTATTTAATTTTCCATCTAATATTTTTAAAGACTAAGTAGTTCCATAAAACCAATCTCAAAACCTACTCCATATCCTATTAGCTTTGCTAAAACCTGTTCACTTGATACCAAAATTTTCTCAAACGTTCTGTTTCTATTAACTTTACAATCGTTACAACCCTACAGGAGGGGCGAATTCCATATGAGTAATCTGAGAGGTTAATTCCGATAGTCGGTTATTAGGAAAAATTTTTCATCCTCTTCATAATTTGAGCTTATAAACCTCTCAAGTAGTGCGAATTTAGATTGAATTAGTCCTCCTCTTACGCTCTCCTTCTTTTCATATGTTCTCTTTTCGATGAAGATATCATGTACCTATGACTATAGTTGTATCCCCACTAAGTTGCTTTAATAGCTGTATAACCGAGAGGGCCGCTAGGTAACTAGTTTTTGGATTATCTGGATGCGGCACATTTTCAACCCTTATACATATCTTAGAGGCCACACTCTCAACCTCAATTTCATGGACGTTTCTATTAAGCAGGGGGTCAGCGTATACTTCAACCCATGGAATCTTGCCAGAGGCTAAGGCCAGCGTTGCTATAGTGTTTACATTTGATGGAAATAGCTTTACAGCTATAGCTCCATTTCCCTCAAATATCTTCGTTCTATCTCTAATTTCCTCAAAACCAAGTTGCTTCAATATTTTTGGATCAAATGCCTTAACATTTTTATATGTTTTCATTACAACTCTTTTAATGCCTAAAGACGATAGAGCCTTTACAGCATCTATACCCGCTATGGCGCCTGTCGGTATATACAGCTTTGCGTTACTGCTTTTATTTATAGTCATAATCTCCCTATAAAGCTCTTCATCCAATAAAGCTCCAACACTCATTACAACCACATCAATGCCTTCGGCAAGTATTTTTGGGACATAGTCCCTAACAGCTTGTTGCGAAGCGGCTTCGACGACTAGCTGAGGCTTTACCTTTAAAAGGCATTCAAGGTCTCTACACACTATAATGTTTTGTCTAGTGCGACATTTCGCCAATAGCTTTTCGCATTTCTCTGGAAGCGCATCCATTAAGGCTACGAGCTCAGCTCTGATATCGCCTTTACATATAGCATTCACTATTACAGAACCTATTACACCACAGCCTATTACACCCATTCTCATTCTTCAATCACCTCCACAACCTCTAAACTCATGTCAATAGCTCTGCTGGAGAGTGTTATGTAGCCACAACTAATTACATCAATATCAAGCTTTGCATAATCTAGGATATTCTCTGGGGTTATTCCCCCCGAAACCTCGATTACAACTTTTTTCCTCAAACCTCTCTTCTTCAGTTCCTCAATTACAGTAGCAACCTCCTCAAGCTTCATATTATCAAGCATTATTATGTCTACACCACTTTCAGCAGCCTTAACAGCATCCTCAATCGTTGAAACCTCTATCTCAACCTTATGCATAAAGCTAGCTTTCCTTCTGGCAATTCTTGTAGCCTCCTCAATACTACCAATAATCTTTATGTGATTATCCTTAATGAGAATGGCGTCTGTAAGCGAAAGTCTGTGAGTATCCCCACCACCTATAGCAACTGCTTTCTTCTCAAAGTATCTTAGACCTGGCAACGTCTTTCTAGTTGCAGCTATTCTAACTCTACCATTAACCCTTCTAACTAGCTCTATTAATCTTCTAACTTCAGTTGCAATGCCGCTACAATGCATTAGTATATTGAGTATCAACCTCTCTACGGCTAAGATTGTTTTTGCAGAGCCTACTACCTCTAGGAGCGTAGCTCCCTTTTCAACCACGTCACCATCTTTAATAAATTGCGTTACCTGCAACCCTAATCTCTCAAGAAAGTGGACAACATCATCTATGCCAGCAACTACACAACTCTGCTTAGCTACTACATGAGCTTTAACCACTACTTTCTCTGGAATCAGTATACCTGTAGTAGTATCCCAGAACGGTATGTCTTCTTCGAGAAAACTCAAGAGTCTTCTAAATACTATCTCCTCAGCCACGGCAACTCAACCCCTAGAACCATAAACGTGTTTTCAAGAGCTTTCCTCATCTTTGCAGCTATCTCTCTATCAATCTCAACCCTGTAAATACCATCTCTTAAACTTCTGTAAACCTTCTCGAGAGTTATCTTTTTCATATCCTCGCATATAGCGCTCGTAGAGGCTGGGACAAACGATTTACCCTCGCTCTCCTTAGCCATGCGGTAAATTATGCCAATTTCCGTGCCTACGAGAAAGCACGTACTTTGACTACTCTTAACAAACCTTATCATTTGACTAGTACTACCTATGAAGTCTGCCAACGCCCTTATATCGCCTGGGCACTCTGGATGGGCAATGAACAAGTAGTTTCTGTATATAGACTTCAGCACCTGGATTGTATTTAAATCAAATTTTATGTGAATGGGGCAATGTCCGTTTTCAGGAATTGGTATCACTCTCTTCCCTGTTTTCTCCGCTACATATTCAGCTAAATATCTATCGGGGCCGAATATGACTGTGTCAGCTTCTATAGCCTCCACAACGTTTATAACATTTGCACTTGTAACTACGTAATCTGCCTCAGCCTTTATAGAAGCTGGACTATTCACATAAATTACTACAGGTACCTTGGGATATTGCTTCCTAGCTTTACGAACATCTTCAACGGATATCATCTTAGCCATTGGACACTTCGCCTCAGGATCTGGATGCAGAACAATAGCTTCTTCATTAATCACAGCTACTTGTTCAGCCATGAAATCAACACCGCAAAACACAATAAACTTTGCATTAAACTCAGAGGCTTTTATCGAAAGCTCTAGACTATCACCAATAAAATCAGCTACATCTTGTACTTCAGGAGGTTGATAGTTATGAGCGAGTATTATAGCATTAAGTTCCTTCTTCAACTTAACAATTTTTTGAACAATATCGCTCAAGATACTTCACCTCTGCAAATCACGTTTAACCTGATGTATACGGTTCTGGTCTGGCGTAAATTCCGCAAATCCGTGTCTTTAAAATCTTGAACCCTCTTTCAAAGTTGCAGTAGGGACGCTTAACCACCTACCCCACCCTCTTCAGTAGTGGTTATCGGGCGTTATATATTGCGACGCCCTTGTTTCATATATTTCAACTCCAACCCACGGCATATTTAAACCCACATTCATATTCTTCACCTAAGATATTCCCCAGCTTAATTGTAAAAGGATTTTAAAAACATTCTCTACAGAGGCTGGGCGGAGTTTTTCACAACAAGTACTACACGTAGAGGCGTATAAGGAAGGGGGAAATACCTAGAAATGTTTTAAATGAGTTTAAGGTATACTTTAGATGTGGTCAGTGGTGAAATTAGGCATAGCCAGTTATTCGTATAATAGGTATTTGGCTGATGGAAAAATGACGATCGAAGATTTTATAGATGAGGCGTTTGGGCTCGACGTAGATGGCGTTGAGTTAAACCAGCTCTACTTTAAACCGGAAATCGATAGGATTAAAGGTATTAAGAAGGCTCTGCTGGATTATGGATTGGATCTATCTTGCGTAACGGTCGATAACAACTTCTGTAAGCCTGACCCAAATGAGAGGAGGAGAGAAGTAGAATTCGTTAAAAACTGGATAGATGCTACTGTTAAGCTTAGCTCTCCGATCATGAGGATAAATGCGGGGTGGCCTCCTAAAGGTGTTTCAGAGGACGAAGCCTTTGAAGTCTCAGTTAAGTGTATAAAGGAGGCCGTAGATTACGCTGAACACTATGGACTTATGGTCGTTGTGGAAAATCATGGAGGCATAACTTCTACGGCCGAGCAGGTACTAAAACTCATAAAAGCCGTGGATTCAGATTGGTTTAGAGTAAACCTTGACTTAGGCAACTTCAGGGAAAACATCTACGAGAGTATAGAGGCTGTTATGCCATACACGTCTCACATACATGCTAAGATATATGAGTTGGCTTTAGAATGGTATGGTTTAAGTAGCTACTGGATCGAGAAAAAGCTTGATTATAGGAGGATCATAGAGATAATTACGAGATACGGCTACAACGGATACCTATCGTTGGAATATGAGGGGAAAGACGACCCTCTTATAGCCGTACCCAGAGCTTTAGACTTCCTCGACAACATCATACCATAGTATCTACCAGTTGAATGTAGATTTCCAAGCTTTTTTAAGCTCCCAAATATTTTCCTCGTATACTTTCCCGTTCAAGCCATATATGACAAGATTGCTATTGGGTTTTACAAATCCAATTCTTGAGCAGGGTATGCCCATCATGAGGTTTTCAAACTCTTGAACGCTATGTTTAGACACTTCGACTATAAATCTACTGTTAGACTCTGAAAACAGTATTCTATCATCTCTACTTATCCTTTCAACTGGAACTTTAGACAGCATTACTTCAGCACCAAACCCCCCTGAGAAGCACGATTCGGCTAAAGCTACAGCTAATCCTCCTTCAGAACAGTCATGGCAGGCTTTAACGTGGCCTAAGTCTATAGCATCCACCAGCCTGTCCATTATGAGCTTAGCCATCTTAACGTCTACACCTGGTACGACTCCTCCTCTTAAACCTAAAACCATGTGGTAGTGCGAACCCCCAAGCTCGTCTTTAGTAACACCCAGTATGTATATAGGGTTCCCCGGCTCTTTAAAATCCATCGTTACAGCATTTCTAACATCTGGAATTATCCCTACTGCGGTGATTAGAAGGGTTCCAGGTATTGACAGATAGCTTCCATCTGGAAATCTATACTCATTGTATAGACTATCTTTACCCGATATGAAAGGAGCGTCAAACCCTATGGCTCCATCATAACATCCCCTCGCAGCCTCAACCAGCGCACCTAGAGTCTTCTCTCTCTCAGGGTTGCCCCAGCTGAAGTTATCCAGTAAAGCAATCCTACGCCCACCTACTGCCACGTTATTCCTTATGGCCTCATCTATGGCGGATAGGGCCATCTTATACGGGTTTATTGAATAGTTGGGATTTGCACCACAAGAAACCACTATACCTCTCCAAGAGTCTTTTAAAGGTTTAATCACACATGCATCACTCGGTCCATCTTGGTTGACACCGACGAGCGGTTTAACTATCATTCTAGCTTGGACTTCATGATCATACTGTCTAATTACCCACTCCTTGCTGGCGACATTTGGACTTTTAAGAATGTTCTTTAAAACATCCATCAAATCTTCGGGTTGAGGAAAGCCCACTTCATCTTCAAGTGGAGGCTTCCAGAATGCTTTACGTCTAACTCTCGGAATACCTTCGAAGAGGAAGTCTAAGCTTAAATCGCATACGGTCTCGCCACGGTATTTTACACATAGACGCCTAGTAGAAGTAAACTCTCCTATTACCGTTGCGTCGCAGTTCTCGTTCTTAAAAATCTCAAGTAGCTCTTCAATGTTATTTTTGGGAACTGCTAAAACCATACGTTCTTGAGATTCTGAAAGCCAAATCTCCCAAGGTTTCAGACCACTATATTTTAAAGGAACCTTTGCCAATTCAACTGTAGCACCAAGCCCCTTCGCCATTTCGCCTACGGCGGATGAAAGCCCTCCACCTCCACAATCAGTTATGGCTGAGTATAGGGGTTTATCATATTTGTCTCTTGCTCTTAAGATGGCTTCTAGCAACTTCTTCTCTTCTATAGGATTCCCTATCTGCACTGATACCGCGGACACTTGCTCAGACTCTGGTGTAAGCTCCATGCTAGCAAACGTAACGCCTCTCAGCCCATCTCTTCCAGTCTTTCCACCAGCCAAAACTATAAGATCCCCAGGTTTGGGATTCTTAACGTACTTCTTAATAGGCATAATGCCTACGCAACCCGCGTACACTAGAGGATTGCATAGATACCCGTAGTCGAAATATATGGCTCCGCAAGCCGTCGGTATACCCATCTTATTCCCATAATCTCGAATGCCAGCTACGGCCCCTCTCATCAAACGCCTGGGATGCATGACCCCGGGCGGAAGTTTTTCATAGGGGTAGTCTAAAGGCCCGAAAAATAAGACGTCTGTCGAAAGTATAGGTTTAGCACCCACCCCCATTACGTCTCTGAAAACTCCGCCAGTACCTGTCCCAGCACCACCATATGGGTCTAAAGCCGTCGGATGGTTATGCGTCTCAACTTTAACAGCTATAGCCCATTCTTCATCGAAGGCCACTAAACCAGCGTTGTCCCTGAAAACTACGAGACACCACGGCTTATTCAACTCTTCCGTCGCTTTGAATATGAACGTCTTCAGTAGTCCATCTATTACACCACTTGGCGTCTCTATAATCCCTTTAAACGTTTTATGATAGCAGTGTTCAGACCACGTCTGAGCTATCGTATTTAGCTCTACGTCCGTCGGATCTCTACCCAAAGCTTGAAAATACTTTTGAATAGTCTTCATCTCTTCGATGGAAAGTGAAAGCATGTATTTTTGACTAATCTCAATCAATTGTTTTTCATCTGCGTATCTTAATGGAATGTATTCAACATTAGTCATTTTTGGAGGCGCCGAAAATATAAAATTCAGCAGTCTATATAATTTTTCCTTTAGCCTTACAGTTTAACATGGAAGTTCAAGGGGGAATTACGGGCACTCTGCCGAATAAACCCAAGTCTACAGACTCGCCAGGCTTCACGGAATGGTATGGAATAACTCTTACGCCAATCACCTTGCCTTTGAACTTGGCGATTTCAAATGCATCCTTCAGAAGTCCTTCAATATGTTTAAACGAATATTCAGCTGGGATTACAACCATATCCACTCCTGCTACGCACACAGTAGATAAAGCTATAATGTCTCTAAGCCTAAGCCTCCCCTCCGATGCCCTCCCCACGTAATTCTCTACACTTCACATTTATCCAACATATTCTAAATCTACCTCGCTAGCCATTACAGCAGACGTATTCTAAGGAAAGTCACAAGAGCTATAAAGATTAGAAGTACGAGCCATACTATTGGAAGTTTTGAGTAAAGTCCTCTATCGATGTTCTCAATAATCCTCTGGAATAGCAAAGCATTAGTTCGTTTAAAATTTAAAAGTAAAGTCTTAGCGCCTTCTAAATCCCTTCTAAAACCTGAAATTCTATCCTCATCCACTATCACTTTCTTAGAGAAGATTGAAGATTCAACTCTTATGAGGCCTTTTTGAGCCAAGTAAGTTTCCACGAGTTTTAAAATGAAACTAGAGCTGCTCGGAAGACCAAAAATCCCCCATACTCCCCTTAAATCTAAAACTCTACGGGTTATATTGTAAACGCTTACTGGCTTATCTTCCATAAGGATTTTGTTTAGGATGACGTCTTCAAGGCTACCATCTTTAAAGCCGTTTGAAACAATCTTATGAACTATTACAGTTGGAAACTTCATCAAACCACCGAATGCGCTTTCTTCAGATAAACTCATGCTCACCAGCCGATTTTCTCTAAGCCATATAAGAGAAGTTGCCACTATCATGATAGTGGCGTTTCTCTCATTGACACTTATGTTTGAAGTGGGAGACTTAAAACCCCTTTCTCCAAATATGAAATGCATAAACCCTAAAGGAGGTAGAAAATGATCTGGGAAAAGATATATGAGCGCTGAGGGAGAAGTTAAGCGCTCAGCATACAATTTAGATAACGGTTTTCCACAGTAGGGGCAGTAATATGCATTACTTGGGACAGCCCCTCCACAATAAGGACAATACAATGTATGCACTTCCTAAACTTCTAATATCAAACCGTCCTTAAAAGCTTTATAAATTGTAAGGATTTGTGCGTTTATTTAACCCAACTCTCAGCAACGGAGTATTCCCAATACTTCACGAATTATCTAAGCTTCATATTTGAATTTCTTTTGGAATTTTCAACCTTTCAATAATCAGAATTTAGAGGGGGTATATCTTATAGTTATGGATTATGGGGTTGGCTAAGCATCTTCTACATAAAGCTTCAATCTTCTCTTCATTTAAATTCCCACGTATAAGGTAGACCATGTACGTTTCAACTTTTTCAATATTATAGATTCCTATAACTTCAGCGCCTTTAAAAACGCTTTCAGCTAAGCTGTCGAAAACGCCGGGTTTAAGCTTAACTTCAACTGCCCAACTGTTCGGTGTTTTAAATAGTGGAGATGCGTCAAGCCCTTCGATGTATGAGTATTGTTGGATAATAGGATCGTATAAAAGTTCTTCACACAACTTTCTAATATCCTCCTCTTCTAAACGTCCCACTATTTGAAAGACTTGAATTGTTTTAACACTTTCCACTCCACTAATTCCCAGGTCTTGTATCTCCCACGCCGTCCTCCTACCCAATGGGTCAAACTCATCGTTTATATAGCTCACACATATGCTCCAAATCCTGCCCAAATAAACCCCCTCTTAAACGGGATCATTAAATTCTCTGCCAATTAAACTCACTTTATTAAACCAAAGTTCCCTCGCTTCTCCTACGGTAAACACAGACCCGGTAACTACTACCACGTCATTCTCAGAAGCCATTTTTAAAGCCTCTCTAACAGCCTCTTTAACGTCATCTATCACAATAGCAGGTTTGCAACACCTTTCAGCTTCAGAAGCTAAAACTTCAGGGTTTAAGCCCCTCCCCATGACTTTATGCCTACAAGCTACTACGACTTCAGAAAAACTGCAAAACTCCTTCATCATGCTTTTATAGTCTTTATCGGAAGATATGCTTACAACGAGAATGGCTTTTTTACCGTTGAATAGCCTCAGGAATTCATTTTTAAGAGTTGACGCTGCAAATGGGTCCTTAGCACAGTCTAACACCACCGTAGGGTTTTTCTGAACTACTTCAAACCTTCCTGGTATAAAAGCCCTTTCAAGCCCCCTTCTAATGGCGTTTTCAGATACTTCTAAACCTTTAAATTTCAATAATTCAACAGCTCCCACCGCAATAGTACCATTAACGACTTGGTGTAATCCGAGCATTTTTACCTTCAGTTCCTCATAATACGTTGTTAAACTTTTAAGGTCGAATACTTCTCCGTTTAAATCCGCCCTCCTTACATTAAACTTCAAATCCGAGCCAACTCTAAAGAGTTTCGCCCTTCTTCTACGAGCCATTCCACTTATAACTTTAAACGCCTCCTCCCTATCCGTTGCAGTTATAGCTAATCCACCAGGCTTTATTATGTGCGCCTTCTCCCAAGCGATTTTCTCAACGGTATCTCCGAGGATTTTAGTATGTTCAAGGTGGACGTTTGTTATAACTGAAACTAGAGGGTTTAAGACATTTGTAGCGTCTAATCGTCCTCCCAATCCAACTTCAACAACGGCTATATCCACATTCTGCTCAGAGAAGTATTTGAACGCTAAGGCTACGGTTGCCTCAAAGAAGCTTGGATGTCTATACCTCTTACATAGAGACATTCTCTCCATACTTGGTTTAAGCTCGTAGAATATTCTAACAACGTCTTCCTCGGATATCGGTACGCCGTTGACGACAAACCTCTCAGTGTAGCTTGAAAGATGGGGTTTAGTGAATAGACCAACTCTAAATCCTTCCTCCATAAGTATGGTTGCTATCATAGTGGCTGTTGAGCCTTTGCCGTTCGTTCCTCCGACGAGTATGGATTTAAACGAGTTCTGAGGATTTCCTATCAGCTTTAAAAGTCTCCAGATATTCCTAAGGTCTAATTTTGACCCAAGTCTCTTAAGATTATATATGTACTCTGTAATCTCAGAATAGCTACTCAATAGGGGCTCACTTAACCTCTTTAAGTATTCTAACACGTCTACCTTCTACCCTAATTAGCCCTCCTTGGAAGAGCTTTATAGCCTCTATTAAAACCTCCTGCTCAGCCTTCTGCACTTTAGCTTTAAGCGTTTCAGGTGTATCGTTGTCATCAACCATAACTGGTTTTTGAAGAATTATCGGTCCGGTGTCTACTCCCTCGTCTACGAAATGTAAAGTGCATCCTGTAACTTTAACGCCATAATCTAAAACAGCCTTATGGACGTTAAGATCCATACCGCCAGCGAAAGCCGGTAGAAGCGACGGGTGGATATTGATTATCCTCCACCTGTACTTCTTAACGAACTGGTTGCTCAATATTCGCATATATCCGATTAGAAGTATAAGGTCCACTGGAGAACGCTTCTCGATCTCGTCCATAATCAACTTATCGTACTCTTCTCTGGTTAAGCCCTTAGGATTTATAAATAAAGCCTCAATCCCATGCTGTTTAGCTCTCTCGAGAATATATGCGTCTTTTCTATCGCTTATAACGCAAACAACTTCGGCTTTGAGGAGGCTGGACTTTATAGCGTCGATTATGGCTTGCAAATCTGTCCCTCTAGTCGACCCCAATACAGCCAGTCGTATTGGTCTATCTTTCACTGGTTGGAAAGTATAAGCCGTATCTACGCTATTGTAATTCATACTAAACACTTCTGAAGTTTCACAGCATTTAAAAGGTTATCGACCACCATAGCCACTGTCATAGGTCCAACCCCTCCCGGAACTGGAGTTATCATTGATGCTCGATTTTTAACGTTTTCAAAATCAACGTCACCGACTATTTTCCCACCTAGTTTAGCTATCCCTACGTCCACCACTACGGCCCCCTCTTTAACCATATCAGGTTTAATTATGTGAGCTACTCCCGTCGCTGAAACTAGAACATCCGCATTCGATGTATATTCTCTTAAATTTCTCGTTTTCACATGGCACATTGTTACCGTGGCGAACCTGTTCGTTGCCATCATTGCCAAGGGTTTACCGACCAGTATGCTATTGCTTACAATACACATATTGAGCCCTTCGAGGTTAACTCCATATGTCTCTAAAAGCTTTATAACTGCTTTAGCACCACAAGGTGCTAAAGTTTCATCTCCATGAGCGATTTTACCCAAGTTTAATGGAGTTAAACCATCCACGTCTTTAAGCGGCTCTATGCTTGCTAAAACCCTGTATGAGTTTATGTGCGGAGGGAGGGGGAGCTGAACTAGTATACCATGGGTATTTTCATCATCGTTGAGAGCTTTTATAATCTCCAAGAGCTCTCCTTCAGTTAAGGTGCTCGGTTTAGCTAAAACCCTTGCATTAACACCTACACTTGCACAAAGATTCACCTTGTTCTTAACGAAGATTTTTGAAGCATGATCTTCACCAACCATTATAATGGCTAAACTGGGTCTTATACCTATATCGACCAAGCGCGATACTTCCACTCTAAATTTCTCAGTTAGAGACTGTGATAGCGCCTTTCCATCCATAATTATCGGTCGATTCAAGCTTAATCCCCATATATGGGAAACATTTTACATAGTTCAACGACCTTTTCTTCAACCTTCTTCAATGTTGTGCTGTCACGCCTATTCTTTAATCCAACATCTATAAGTTCAGCTATAGCATCCATTTCAGGCTCTTTCATACCCCTAGCGGCTACGCATGGAGTTCCGAGACGTATACCGCTTGTAACATATGGTGGTTTTTCATCGTAAGGTACTAGGTTCTTATTAACGTAAATCCGAACTTTCTCCAGCACGTCCTGAGCCAACCTACCTGAAACACCAATCCCTCTCAAGTCTACAAGCAACAGGTGGTTGTCAGTTCCACCGCTTACAATTCTATATCCTCTACTGGCTAAAGATGAAGCTAAAGCCTTAGCGTCTCTAACTATCAAACGTTGATATTCTCTAAATTCCTCCGTAGAGGCTAGTTTAAAGGCTACGGCTTTAGCCGCTATTATATGCATAAGTGGACCACTTTGTGTTCCAGGAAATACAGCCCTATCTATGGCTTCTGCATACTCCTTACGGCATAGTATAAATCCCCCTCTAGGGCCTTTAAGCGTCTTCTGCGTTGTACTTGTCACGAAATCTGCGTAGGGAACCGGACTCATGTGTAGGCCTGTAGCAATTAAACCAGCTATGTGAGCCATATCCACCATCAAGTATGCTCCAACCTTATCGCATATTTCTCTAAACCTTTTGAAGTCTATCTCTCTCGGGTAGGCGCTAGCTCCGGCAACTATCATTCTAGGCTTATGCTCTAAGGCGAGCTTCTCAACCTGATCATAATCTATCAACTCAGTTGTTCTGTCTACACCGTAGTGCACAAACTTGTAGAATACTCCTGAGAAGTTTACCGGACTACCGTGCGTGAGATGCCCTCCGTGGGCGAGATCCATAGCTAAAACTGTGTCTCCAGGTTTGAGAAAGGCTAGGTAAACAGCTAAGTTTGCCTGAGAGCCAGAGTGGGGTTGAACATTCGCATGTTCAGCATTAAAGAGGCGTTTAGCTCTTTCTACGGCTATACGTTCTATTTCATCATATACTTCACATCCACTGTAATACCTCCTACTCGGGTATCCCTCTGCGTACTTATTCGTTAGAACGGTTGCTTGAACTTGTATTACAGCTTCATCTGCGTAATTTTCAGAGGCTATTAGATTTATTCCATAAGATTGCCTGTCAAGCTCTTTTAAAACAAGTTTAGCTATTTCCGGGTCTACTTTTTCAACTAGATCCAGCTTTCTCAAAAAGCCCATATGGTTTACACCTCTATTTTACCTCTCCCGGGAATCCAATCTATTGTTCTACCAAGCATATTCTTTTTCTCCCTATACTGGTAGATTTCCCTGACTATTTCAGCCAGCTTTCTACGTTTCTCCAGAAGACTCGGGCTACCTATATCGCTTCTGTAGAAGAGCTCCCACCCATCTAGAAGCTTCACATACGGTATGCACTTCTCCACTATCTCTGAAGCCTTCTCTATGGTATCTGCTTCAGCGTAGATTTCGCATGCTCTTGAACCACCAGTAACATATTTTCCATCTACAGTATCTACGGAGCTCCAGAAAACTTTCCCCCCAATTTTCTCAATGGCTTTTTCATCAACCCATATCGGATGGCCTTTAGCGAGCTCTCTATGGTCAGGGTAACCTCTGGGTGCTAGGCATTTTATAACTGTAGCCTCTTCTCTAAATTTAAGCTTCACTTTAGCTAAGCTTTGGCCCACTATGGCTTCACAGATTTCAACAATATCCGTTTCAAGAAGCGGTAGAATGTTTTCACCTTCAGGTTGCCCAAACCGGCTGTACATCTCTATGATTGTTGGACCCCACTTATCAGTTAACATCATCTGTCCAGCTATAACGCCCTTATATTCTTCGCTAGATTCTCTCTGAACAGCTTCAACGAGTTTTCTAACAATTTCCACCGACCGGTTGTATTCATCCATGGTTATGAATGGAAGAGTCAAACCTCTGCCCTTTATAGAGCCCATTCCACCCGTCTCTGGACCTATGTCTTCGTTGAAGGCATGTTTATTGTCTTGAACTAGAGGCATTGGTAGAACTGTTTTACCATCGCAGAAACAGTGTAAAGTGTATTCTGGCCCTTCAACCTTCTCTTCCAAGAGAATACGGTCTTCAATGTCAGAGTACTTGCTCATGTATTTTTCAAAAACTGCGACTGCATGTTTAGCCTTAACATCTCTCTTCTCTTTAAAAAGGTATGCTTGAAGGTCTGCTATGACTTTAACACCTTTTCCTCCAGCTTGTCTAGCTGGTTTTATAGCCAAGCTTTCGGCATACTCGTTTATGTAGGCTATGGCATCCTCAACGTTTTTAAAAGCTTTAAACCTAAGCCTACCCGGTACCTCATATTTCCACATGAGGCGTCTCATAAATGCCTTAGACATCTCTATCTCTGCCAATGCTCTCTTAGCTCCTATACAGCATATCCCTCTACGTTCAACTTCATCAGCTACGCCATGGAACAGCGGCTCCTCCGGACCTACGAATACAAAATCTACATTGAGGCTTTCAGCGTAATCCGCGACTTGCCTTGGATCTGTTGGGTCTCCTCTTTTAAACCCTCCACCGGTAATCTCGCAAACTCTAGCTATACCGGGATTTATGAGCTTCATTATAGCGTAGACTCTAGGTTGTTTAACACTTCTAGAGAATGCTTCAGCTATGGCTTGCTCTCTAGAACCGTCACCAACTACTAAAACCTTCACTATAACCCACCTTGCAGTTTCACGTGTAAGTGAAACAAGTAGCACACCTTTAATCTTTTTGATCTATTTCTGTAGAAACTAAACGGGGTATTCACCTGTAAAACATCCTAGACATAATTTATCTCTAGGGAGACCAATAGATTCGAGAAGCCCACTCATACTTAAATAATTGAAGCTGTCAGCTCCTATAACTTGAGCTATTTCATCCGATGTTAATGCTTTACCTATAAGCTCATCTTCAGGTGGCACAGTTGCTCCATACGGGCATCTGGCAATTATCGCCGGACTCCCAATCCTTACATGGACTTCTTTAGCCCCCTTTTTTCTAAGAAGGTAGACAATATTCCTTAAAGTAGTTCCTCTAACAACGCTGTCATCTATGAGAACGACACGTTTACCCTTTACGCTTGCCTGTATTGGATTAAGTTTAAGTTGAACACCTACAAGTCTTTCAAATTGAGTCGGTTTAATGGCGGTTCTAACGGATCTACCTGTTCTAACGAAACCCATTTCCACTGGTATGCCCGTAGCTTGTGAATAAGCCATTGCAAACGGTATTGCAGTCTCAGGAACACCTATGACAACGTCGGCCTCAACAGGGTTTTCTCTAGCTAGAAATAATCCTATACGTCTTCTCACCTCATATATCGGTATGCCGTTCACTACCGAATCTGGTCTTGCGTAGTACACGTATTCAAAGCTACAGTAGGCTGTTTTACCGTGAGTGTTTAGTGACGATCTCTTCACGCTGAGTAATTCTGTCACTATGACTTCTCCAGGTTCAACTTCTCTAGAAAGGTCGGAGCCTAAAACATCTAATGCTGAAGATTCTGATGCGAAAACCGCTAAATCGAACCCTAAGCCTCCTATGCACAGGGGTCTAATCCCCATGGGGTCTCTCCCTGAAATCATCCTTCCATCATCCGTTAAAGCTATGAAGCTATATCCTCCTTTAAACTTCTCCATAATTGTTAAAGCCGCTTGGTCGATATCGCTTCTCAAAGATTCTTTAAGTAAAGCTAAGGCAAATTCTTCTGGAGTGCCATCTATTAGAGCACCTGAAAACGTCAACATCATGGATTTACCGTTACTTTTTACCATCAAGGGTTGTAAAAGGTCTGGATTTGTCGATACAGAACCGCATCCTATATTTCCCTTAAGCTCTTGAAGGTCTTCTTCTCTAAAGGCTTCCTCAACCAACCCTTTACAAGCTCTTCTATAAAACCTGTTCCCTTGCAAAGTCGCTATACCTGCAGACTCCTGACCCCTATGTTGCAGACCCATAAGCCCGTAATACAGAAACCTAGATACAGCCCAATTTTCATCAAATGCAAATATCCCAATTAATCCACTCATTTTTTAATCACCACCTTTCTCCCTAAAAATGGCCTGATTTCATCGGGATACTCACCAGTTAAACAGGCTAAGCATAGCTCATCCTTAGGAAGACCTATAGCTTTAACCAGACCGTCAATCGTCATATAAGTTAAACTGTCCACACCTATAAGCTTTCTAACGTCTTCTACACTCCTCCCGTGGGCAATAAGCTCTTCGAAAGTCGGAAAGTCAACACCCATATAGCATGGTGCTATCAGAGGTGGACACGTTATTTTGAGGTGGACTTCTTTTACTCCGGCTCTTTTAAGCATAGATACTATTGCTCTAGAAGTTGTCCCCCTTACAATACTATCATCTATGAGAATTATGCGCTTCCCATTTAAGGCTTGCTTTAGAGGGTTTAATTTAAGCCTTGCAAAGTATCCTCTATCCTTAGGCATTATGAACGTTCGAAGAGCATACCTGTTAACCCCGAACCCCTCCATTATAGGTATACCCGATTTTGATGAAAAACCCAAGGCGGCTATTCTACTAGTCTCGGGGACTGGAACCACGTAGTCGGCTTCTATCGGATTAAGCTCAGCCAATTTCTCACCGAGCCTCCACCTCACGCTGAAAACATCTACGCCTTCTATTATGGAATCTTGTCGTGAGAAATACACCCATTCAAACATGCAGTGGGCGTGTCTGCTAGAGTGTACTTTTAAACGCGTCACTTCTCCACCTTTTAAAACGCTTATGGATCCCGGCGGTATGTCTTCGATAAAGGTTGCATCTACGGCGTCTAATCCTGAAGTTTCAGATGAAAATACGTACGCTTCAAGGTCTTTCAAATACCCTAAGCATAACGGTCTGAAGCCGTATGCGTCTCTGAAGGCTACGATCGCCCCATCTTCAGACAGTAGAACCGCCGAATATGCGCCTTTCAACTTCTCCATTCCATAAATAATGGCGTTTGTGAGATCTGAGCCGTGTTTAAGAGCTTTAGAGATTAGGAAACCTATGACCTCGGAGTCTGAAGTTGTTTTGAATACGTAGCCGTCGCGTTCAAGCTCGGCTCTAAGTTCTTCATAGTTCACTATCGTACCGTTGAAGCATAGAGCAAACTTAGGTTTGGATTCAAATTCTATCGGTTGCGCATTGATGAGGTCTGAAGAACCGTAGGTAGAATATCGCACATGACCTA
>CAYWZZ010000017.1:0-44218 GCA_964463005.1 uncultured Candidatus Bathyarchaeia archaeon
ACATATTTTTCTGTATCCGCAGTTCCTACATTTCTTATGATTTATCCCCCTTGGATCCTTCACCCCTTCAATTATCAACTTCACTTTACCGATCGTCCATAATACATGCCTCTTCAAGTCCTCTGCTACAGGTATTTTATTTCATATACAAGATCCATCTGACCGTTACTATTCTAACACTTTCATACGTTGCTGAAGTCTGAGGAAACGATATTTTCTCTTAGTGTAGAAATACATATAGTAGTTGGAGGATGCTTGAAACGCCCCCTACTTCAACTGAAGACAAACCTAGTAAACGATGAATGAAAGATTTCATTGAAAAGATTGTAAGAAGAGGTTAAGTTAGAAGAATTTTGAAGCCCAAACTGAAACCTACACGCTATGGGAAAAATTTGGGACAAACGGGGCAGAACATGGAGAAAATCCATAGAAAATATAATGGAAAAACTAGGGGGAGGGGCTGAAAAGTCTAAGTAGGAAAGAGTTATTTGGAGAGCTTAGCAGAAGTAAGGTAGGCTATGTTGATGTCGAGCAACATCGATACGTTATAGGCCGTCTTATGATTATTTTAAGCTATGGGTTGCGCCGTTATACTTTAGATTAGTTTTATCTTCGGCTCTCTTCCAGTATCTATGAGCATCCTCATATACTTCAGAGCCGCTTTAACCCGTCTATCTACTACGTCTATACCTTGAGGTTTGTGGTTTTCAAGTACTGGAGCGCATTCTTCTGAAGCTATGAAGCCTTCATACCCTATCCTTTTAAGCTCGTTTACAAAAGCCGCGTAGTTTACACGGTCGGCTTTCATCCAAGGATATATTTTACGCTTGATTATTATTGTTCCGTCTTCTGCAAGGTCAAAGGAATGTGAACCATAGTGTGAATGTACAATGCCTATTTCCCTACAGGATTCTACGGCTCTATGTATGTATTCATCGCTTTGGTCTGCGAATAGAGGTACGTCTAGACAGAGTTTAACGTTATCTATGTTTACCTCTTTAACCATTTGAAGGGCATCCTCATATCCATAGCTTATTACCGGAGGATGATTTTGAAGAGCCACGGTAATACCGTAATCTTCAGCCCATTTAGCAGTCTCTCTTATCCCTTTAACGGCAAGCCTCCACATCTCATCACTCGTTATAAAGTTCCTCTTATAGTCAAAGATTCTATTGGCAAACTCGTACGTTCCAAGGCCATCATATCTGCTAGTACCAACCCAAGCCGCGAAGACCTTTACAATTGGAACTTCCAAATCTCTAGCCAACTCTACTGCTTCTTTAACCATGCATAGGTTATTCTCAACCTCTTCTATGATCGGGCTTACGAAGTTTGACATGGTTTCTACGGCGCAGAGCTCTATCTGATGAGAATCAGCAAGTTCTTTAATCTTTCTCCTTCTACTATTATCTAAGTCGCATGGAAGAGCGACCGGCCTCTTAGTTTCGATCGATAATCCTTCAAAACCGAGCTCTTTAGCCTTAACTATCTGCTCCTCCAGAGATAAAGCCGGCCCTCTATACCATAAACCACAGTACGTTACAGTGAAAAGAGCTAGTTTAATCAAGCAGTTACCACCCTCTAGAATTAAATACTGGTTTTAAGTATTTGTAAGTTTTGGTGTTTACATGAGCGGTGAACGTGGAGCGTGGTTTAAAGAAGCACGTTTCGGAATGTTCATCCACTGGGGCCTCTACTCAATACTAGGTCGTGGAGAATGGGTTATGTACCTTGAGCATATACCTGTTGAAGAGTATTCAAAGCTTTCTGAGAAGTTTAAACCTACAAAATTCAACCCTGATGAATGGGTTTCCTATGCCAAGGAAGCTGGTATGCGCTACATGGTCTTAACAAGTAGACACCATGATGGCTTCAGCCTATTCGATAGTAAGGTTTCAGACTACACGGCTGCTAAAACAGTAGCAGGTAGAGACCTCGTAGCAGAATTTATCAAAGCATGTCATAAGGCTGGTATGCGTGTAGGACTCTACTATAGTCTTCTAGATTGGAGGTGGCCAGAATATTGGAAGGGGCCTAAAAGAGACCCGGAAGGCTGGTCTAGGTTTTTAGAGTACGTTCACACTCAAGTTGAAGAGATATGTAGCAATTACGGTAGATTGGACGTTCTATGGTACGATGGAGCATGGCCGTATAGTGCTGAAGACTGGAGATCAGCTGAACTTAATGCTAAAGTCCGCAAGCTTCAGCCTGAAATACTGATAAACAACCGCTCTGGGCTTCCAGAAGACTTCGATACTCCAGAGCAACACGTAAGCTTTTCACCTCCAGGTAGACTCTGGGAGTCTTGTATGACCATGACGGAGTACTTCTGGGGCTACTGTAAGGGAGATCCTTGGAGGTCTACCAGAAGACTCATTCAAACACTCGTGACCTGTGCGAGTGGTGAAGGCAACCTCCTGTTAAATGTAGGTCCTAAAGCTGATGGGGCGTTTCCGGCTAAAGCCGTAAGAATACTTAGAGAAATAGGTTCTTGGATGAAGGTTAACGGTGAATCTATATACGGCTCTGAAAGATGCCCATTCAGCACGTCTGTTGGTACATTCACGGCTAAAGGTAGCAAAGTATACTTACACGTATTCAGATGGCCGGGTAGAGAAGTTTGTATAGCAGGTGTAGGCAATGATGTGAAAGACGCTTATATGTTAGCTACAGGCGAATACGTGAAGTTTTCTAAAAAGGATGGTAGAGTGTTCCTGAGAGGATTACCCGCTAAAGCTCCAGATCCATATGATACTGTCATAGTTTTAGAGCTTGACGGTAAACCTCAAGGTTTGACGTTTAGAGTTGAGCAACGATTATAACAGGTGATTCTCGATTTTTATTTTTAAAGTCTAACCTAGGCTAAAATATATTTTCCTCTCTTCGAGTAGTTGGTGTTTAAAGCGTTTTTAGAAGTTCTTCTAAACCCTTCTTTAAATTTTCCAATTGTTTTCTGTAATATTCTTTCTCACCTTCAACTTTTCTAAGGGTTTCTTCTAATTCTCTTAGCTTAACTTCATAAGTCTGTTTAATATCGGATTCAAATACAAGCCTTTCTATATGAAATTCTTCAAACGATATTTCACCCTTATCCTTATCGTAGAATGCCTTGACCGTTATCCTTACGAAGTCTCCCTTACCGAGTTTAAGTTCTTCTACGAGTTTTCCATATAGTACTTGATTGAGTTTAGCTATATCTCTAAGTATTACATCTCGAGGAGCTAAATTTTTAAAAACAGCTAATGCTACTTTTCTAAGTTTATCCGCGTATAGGGCAACTGGTATAACACCAGTTCTAAGCTCGACTTTCTCCGAAGATGATGTAGACATTCAAGAAAAATTTTCTGCTTACAAATATATGAATTTTACCGAAATCAGTCTATAATAGCCTCTACAATTAACTTATGAAAAGCTCTTCTTACATCATTTATCCTCTCGCAAGCGGGATTATTCCTAGATGGATGAATACGATTAGTCAACAATATTACAAATAAATCCATTTTAGGATTTATCCAGATCGATGTTCCAGTAAAACCAGTATGCCCGTAGGATTCATCGGGAAAAGGCCATTCAAAAGGTTTAGCCCATCCAAGTCCAAATCTTCTAGAGCCATCTTCAACCCAAACTTTCACAGCCTCATCAACAGTCTCCCATTTTAAGACTCTAACAGAACCATAACATCCTCTATTAAGCATCATCTGGCTGTGAAAGATGGTTTGGTTTGAGTCTCACCCACCAACACCCTCCCCCTCCATGGACAATTCTCCGTAGCAACAGCCTTAGCTTTTAAAGAGCCTGTAGGTTTAAACGTCGTTTCATACATTTTAAGCGGCTCGAATATCTCAGAATTAGAGAGCCTATCAAGGCTCAGCCCTGAAACAGTCTCCAGTATAAAGCCCAATAAGATAAAGCCTAAATCGCTGTAGACAATTCTAGAACCCGGTTCATATTCACAATTCAACCGGGTTATCGCATTTAGAAACTCACTTCTACTTTTACATGTTTTGTAAAGCGGTAACCAAGCTGGTAATCCGGAACTGTGAGTTAGAAGATGCTTTATTCTAACGTCCCTCCTCCATCCGCGACTCCACCCGTCGAAGAACTCTGATATAGGAGAGTTTAAACTCAAAAGTCCTTTTTCAACCATCTTAAGCGTTAGAGTGGCCGTGCAAACGGGTTTAGTGATGGATGCTAAGTCGAAGAGCATCTCTCTAGTAATAGGTTTTTCTTCAGGTATAAGTTGAGCATAACCTCCAGCTTCATAAAGAGCTATTATGGCCCTTCTAGCCACTAAGACTACAAAGCCTGGGTAAACTCCATCTTTAACCCCATTCTTTAAAACCTTTAGCGCTTCTAGTAGTTTTTCAGAGTTTAAACCAGCTTCCGACGGGTCTCCGAACTTTAAAAAACTACACATGAAATCGTCTCCTCTAAAATAATCTAAAAAATAGGGGTTTCAACTGGGCATGCATATTATCTCTTTTATCTTCAATTCTGTAAACTTTCGAGAGTATGACGGTTTAACTACAATTGCCGTGTCAGCTCCTCTATCTGTCCCAGCTATAGCGATTACACTTCTATCGACTGGTATAAGCCCTGCGTCAGCAGCCATTAAAACGACTTCGACGCAGACCTTCATACCTTGACTAAACCTATATAATGTTTGAGCTATTACTTCTTTAACCGATAGAAGACCTGTAAATGCTTCGTCAACGCCGTCGCTTAAAGAATGAGTACATGTGAGCACTTTAATACCCTTTTTCTGAAGAGCCGCTCGCTCGTCGCTTGTCATAGTCCATCCCTCCTCACTATAACCTTCAGATATCGTCACGGCGACTATATTGAACTTCGATGGATTAAAGACTTCAGCCAGTTTAAGCGCTGTAGAACCGTGGGTTGAAGCCACTACTACATCTTTTATTCCAAGCTCTAAAGCTCTCTCATAGGCTAGTCTAATCGTCTCCTCCGTATTCTCTGGCCCAGCTTTTTCAAAATACGTTATAATTTTCTTCATGTCGATTTTACCTATAGTCTCAGACGGGAAGATAAGATTTTTCAAACTTGGAAAACCGTTAAGAGTTAAAGCCAATATAACTTTAGCTATGGCTCCTCATTTAATGATCCGTGAATATACGGCCGGTGATGAAGAAGCACTTGTTAACATTTGGAATGAATTCTTCAGAAAAGATCCATTAACTTTGAAAGTATTAGAGAGGAAGGTTCTACTCGATCCAAATTTCGATAAATCTGGGCTGAAAATAGCAGAATACAACGGTGAAATCGTTGGTTTTCTTATCGGAATTGTAAGACAATATCCTCTGTTTTACCACGGATTGGATGATGAGAATGGCTGGATAACGGCTATAGCCGTAAGGCCTATGTTTTCTGGGACGGATGTTGCCGACCGTTTAATTATGGAAGCGTTTAAATTTTTCAGGGAGAAGAAGCGTAGGTATGTCTGGTTTTCACCATACACTCCAAACTACTTCTTCCCAGGCGTAGACCCGGAGAGGTATGGAGAGCTACTCGCGTTATTGGTTAAGCATGGTTTTGAGAAGATGTACGAGGCTTTAAGTATGGATGTTCAGCTATATCCAGACTACAGTCTACCTGAATGGGTTGTAGAAGCTGAGAAGAGGCTTAAGGAAGATGGAGTGGAAATCCGGCCTCTAGAAACTAGATATATCTACCCGCTTTTGAAATTCCTCAGAGAGAACTTCCATGCGGATTGGTATAGGCATACGTTGGAGCTTCTTCAAGGCGGATGCGAAAAAGATCAAATATTCGTAGCTGTTAAACATGGCGATGTCGTAGGATACTGCCAGTACTTTCATAGTGAAGAATATGATTGGCATAGGCCCGGAACACACTTTGGCCCCTTTGGCGTGAGGAAGGATATGAGAGGTAAAGGTATTGGAAGTGTTCTAATGGCTAAGTGTCTTCAGAGTATGCGGTCAAGAGGTTTCCATAACGCCTTCCTGCTTTGGACTGATAGGGAGACTGCGAAGTTTTACTCACGCTTCGGTTTTAAAATAACTAGAAGCTTCTATATTATGAGGAAGTCTCTATAGGTGGTTATATGGTAAAACTGATGGTGGTAGGTGCGCATGCCGGCGATGCAGAGGTCACCTGCGGCAGGATTATCGCTAAGTGCTCGAAACACGATGTAGTAATTGTACACATGACCTTAGGTGAAAAGGGTCACTTCAAGCTTTCAGCTGAAGATTACGGTCTTCAAAAGCGTAGAGAGGCTGAGAATGCAGCTGAAGTCTTAGGCGCCAAAGTAATATTCCTACCCTACAAGGATGGAGAGCTACCAGTTAATAGCGAAGTCAAGTTTAAACTTTGCGATTTAATTAGAGAATATAGGCCTGAAATATTGGTGACTCATTGGAAGGGAAGCATTCATAGAGACCATAGGAATACCTATTTTAACGTGAAAGACGCCATCTTCTACGCCGCATTACCAGCCGTTGAGAGGGAGAAGCCTCCATTCCAGATTAAAGCGTTATATTATGCGGAGAACTGGGAAGACCCTTATGGTTTTAAACCGCAAGTTTACGTAGACATAGGTGATGAATTTGAAAAGTAGAGGGAAGCCGCTAGTATGTATGCATTCGCTAGAAGGGAGACTGGTTTCCCGTACATAGAGTACTACACCTGTCTCTTCAGGTTGAGGGGGATTGAATCCGGCTTCAAATATGCTCAAACACTTATGGCTCCTGAAATCCAAAGGAAAATGCGGTTGAGAGAATTGCCATAATTTCTCCAATCCTTCAACTGTACAGTAGATACTTCCTCCTATTTTTTTCAAAAAGCTCTATTTCATCGCATAATTTGGCAACCTCCTTAAAGTCGCAACCCTCCTCTATGAGCTTACGGATGACGTCGTTTCCGATCAGACGATCGAAGTAACATCTCGCTTGATGTTTAATGGATGAGGTGCTGACTCCACAAACAGAGCATCCCAGCGTATCCTCATAGCATTTAACGTTAAACTGGAGTTTATCAGGATGTAGCCTTTCAGTCGCCCATATTATAGCCAATCCGAGTTTAACGGGCTCCAATACGTCTCTATCTGTAACGTGTATTTGCAACCCATTGCATAGTTGACCCGCATACTTGCCATGCCTAGGTATGAATGTAGATGGTCGAAACTTGACGCCTTTGAGATGTAGAGCCTTCAATTCTTCAACAATCTTATACCCGTATCTTATACCCGTCCATCCACGGTGCACCTACTAGTTCAAAGGGCTTGGTCGTTCCCCTCCCCTCGGATATGTTAGTCCCTTCTAGTAGGCATGTTCCAGGGTAGAGAGTCGCCGTGCTTAAACACGGCATATTAGGTGACGGAGGAATCCATGGAAGACCAGTTTCATCAAACCACATTCTACGGCTCCACCCGACCAGCTCATACACTTTCAGCTTCGCGTTTAATCCAGCTTCTCCATTAAATAGTAAGGCTAACTCTCCAACCGTCATTCCATGCATAACCGGTATCTCCCATATTCCAACGAATGACCTAAATCTGGCATCTAGAATCGGCCCTTCCATGCGGACCCCTGTTATAGGATTCGGCCTATCCAGTAGAAGCACTTCTACACCAGTTTCTCCGGCAACTTCCAAGACGTAGAAAAGCGTTGAGATATATGTGTAAAAGCGAGCTCCAACATCTTGAATATCATAGATCAATACGTCTAGCTCATTTAGAATATCCTTGGAAGGCTTTAACCTAGCTCCGTATAGGCTGTAGACTGGAAGTCGTGTCCTATCATCTACATAACTCTTTACGGAGAAGCCTTCAGGCAAGTCTCCTCTAAAACCATGCTCCGGGGCGAAGATAGCTTTAACGTTTAAATGAAACTTGAAGTAAAGCACGTCTACTAAATGTTCAAACTCAGGTGTGACCCCTGTATGGTTTGAAACGACACCTATACGTTTATTGGTTAAAGGTGGTAAACCGTCTTCAACTAAAGATTGAATACCTATTCTAACACTAGTCACGAATAAATATAGCAAAGTGTCAGCTATTATACTTTTAGAGTATGAGGTTTTTCTGCGGTATTGATGGAGGAACTACAAAGACTTCATGTTTAATAGCTGATGAAAGTGGTCAAATCATCGGTTTAGGTCTATCCAAATCCTCCAACATATCTGTAGTAGGTGTTAAAACCATGCTCGACAACGTTAAGATGGCCTTAGATAAAGCCGTTAAAGAAGCTGGTATAACCATAGAGCAAGTTGATTTAATCTTCTTGGCGACAGCTGAAGGTGGTAGCGAGTATAGGAGAAGACTGATAAGGCGAAGTCTTAGGAAATTGGGGTTTTCCAATAGGGTTTATGTGGACAGTGATGACATAGCGGCGCTTATGGCTACAACTCTAGGTAAACCAGGCGTTGTTACGCTATCTGGTACAGGCTCTATAGTTTTAGGGTTAGACGTGGATGGCGTTTACCATAGGGTAGGTGGCTGGGGCTATTTAATCGATGATGAGGGAGGTGCTTTTCACATGGGTAGAGAGGCTTTAAGACATGCATTGATGGCCTATGATGGGAGGGGCGAGGAAACGGCTTTAATAAAGCGTATACCAGAATATTTCAACGTAAACTCTATCGTAGACGTTGTAGACCTAATATCGTTAAGGAAGATAGGAGTTGTTGAAA
This sequence comes from uncultured Candidatus Bathyarchaeia archaeon, assembly GCA_964463005.1. Taxonomy (GTDB): domain Archaea; phylum Thermoproteota; class CALKCG01; order B24; family B24; genus DTBU01. The sequence goes on from CAYWZZ010000017.1 coordinate 8,665, forward strand.
TAGCGTCTTTAGCCCCTTTAGTTTTAAGGCTTTGGAAGACTGGAGATAGCATTGCATCCGTAATTGTACGTAAGTCTTGCTTAGAACTTGTCCGTGCAACTTCAACCGTTATAATGAAGATGAAATTGAGGAGGCCGTTGGTTGGTGTATGCGGAGGTGTTTTTGAAGGTGATGCCGATTTCACCGAACTATTCTTCCGTCTTTTGAAAAGAAGAGTGCCATCTATTAGAAGATCGAGGTCTAAATTTAAACCTGTTTTTGGAGCATTGCTTCTAGCGTATAAAGAGGCTGGGAGGCCGTTGAGTCGCCGTTTGATGAAAAAACCTCTTTGAATCGGCATTTAGTAGAGTACATGTAAGGGAGGCTGTTTTCCTGCATGGATGATTTGGAAGAACTTGATAGGCTCATATCTGAACAGAGGAATGTTAGATCCATCGGCTTAGATAAGCTCGATGTAGAAGACATACTCAGACTGATAAATGATGAAGATAAGAAAGTGGCCTACGCTGTTGAGAGGGAAATACCCAATATTGCTAAGGCGGTGGAAGCCTGCTTACACAGTTTGAAGAATGGAGGGCGTGTTTTCTACGTAGGTGCTGGGACAAGCGGTAGACTAGCCGTCATAGATAGAGCGGAGTTGCTGTCAACTTTCAACGTAGACCCTAAAAAGATTGTGGCAATTCTCGCCGGGGGCTTTAAAGCCATGTACGGTCCATCTGAAATGGCTGAAGATAGGGCGAAAAATGGCGTTAAAGTTATCGCTAAGTATAAAGTCTGCGGGGTCGACACGGTTTTGGTCATATCCGCTAGCGGGCGCACTCCATATGTAGTCGGTGCTCTGAAAGAAGCTAAGAGGAGAGGGGCTACCACCGTGGCTATTACTGTAAACCCAGATGCTAAAATATCAAAGTATGCTGATATCGTCATATGTACAATCGTAGGGCCTGAAGTGATAGCGGGCTCTACACGTATGAAAGCTGGTACGGCTCAGAAAATCGTTCTTACTATGCTCAGTACAACTGTTATGGTTAAACTGGGAATGGTCTATAGCAACCTCATGGTCAGTCTTAGGCCGATTAGTTTCAAACTACGGGAGAGGGCTAAACGTATAGTAATGGTTGAAACGGGGGTCGGCTATGAAGAAGCTTCAAAGGTTTTAGAAGCTACAGACTACGACGTTAAAGCATCGATAATCGTACTTAAAACGGGAGCTGACTACGAACTAGCTAAGAAGGCTTTAAAAGAGGCAAATGGAAATCTGGAAAAAGCTTTAACGGTAGCAGTCGAGTTGAAAAATAGAATGCAAACCCCTTAGAAAGTCCTTATTCCTCCTACTTCAATATTGAAACGTATTCGAGAAAGCCTTCATTGAGGAGGGATGTTGAAAATTAAGTGGGCCGGGCCGGATTTGAACCGGCGACCTCCCGGTTTCCGAATCCACGCATATTCTTTCCGTTTATCAGCCGGGTGCTATAACCATGCTAAGCTACCGGCCCTCAACTTTTATAATGAAAAATTAAAGATTTAAGGGTTTAGGGTTTTGAGTTAACTGTGGCCCATAGCATTTCATCCCTACTCAACCTTCCCCCTAAATCAACCCATTGAGGATTCTTTGAAGAAACCCTACTATCCACGTCTGAAGGTTTAAAACCGCTATAACATCTCTATCCATAACTAGTTTGTATCCTTAACATTCCATCAACATGTCCTCATAGGCTACTAGATAGTCTGAGTAGAGGAGCGGTTTTAGAAGCGTTCTCCGTTGTAATATCGAAGACTTTACCTATGTCTTTCGGTTTCACTAACTTTCCTCAATTTCCATCAATCAACAGAGCCTAAGCAAACGAGTAGTACTCAAGTCCACTTAGCTTAAAACCATTGAAGCTAGCATTACCAAAACCGTTAAATCCCCGGTTTAACGGTTTTCCTAGCTCTAGCTCCTCTACCAGCCTTCTTAGCAGCTATAAGTCCAACTTTGGCACCCGGTGGAGCAGTTCTACTTACAGTTGTCGGCTTACCTGGATGTTGATGCCTACCGCCACCATGCGGGTGGTAAACAGCAGCCATAGCGACTCCTCGAACAGTTGGGTATTTGCGACCCCTGGCTCTCATAAGCTTAAGCTTTACGCCAGCTTTTAGAAAGGGCTTTTCAGTCCTACCGCCTCCGGCAACAACGCCGATTGTTGCTCTACACATTTCATTCAGTACCATTGTTTTACCCGACGGCATTTTCACTACAACGCCAGCATCTGTATGTGCCAAGACTATACCGTAGCTTCCGGAAGCCCTTAAAAGTTTACCTCCATCTCCGGGTTTTCTTTCAACGTTGCAGATTACAGCTCCATCAGGCACATCGGAGAGGAATAGCGTATTTCCTACTTTAAATGAGGCTTTAGGCCCCATTTCAATCATTTCATTAACACCTAAACCTTCACACGCAACCGTGTAGTAGCGTACCCCGTTTTCAAGTTCTACTAATGCTAGTGGAGCACCCCTGCCGGGGTCATGGAGGAGGTCGACAACAACACCCCTAATAATACCATCCTTAGGTAAGACCGATAAAGACGGATATTTAGAGGGGGCTACCCTCCTATGGGTTGGAGCTGTGAAAGTTTGGGAGCCCCTACCCCTTCTCTGTGAGAGAATTCTCTTACCCATATATGATCACCATTACAGTATTCCAAGTCTAACAGCGATATCTGAAGCCTTATATTCGGGGCTGAGTACTATATACGCTTTTTTACGTCCATCAGGCATCACGGCGGTTCTAACCTTAAACACTTTAACGTTGAAAAGTTTCTCAAAAGCTTTTTTAATATCATTTTTTGAAGCTTTAATATTAACTACAAATGTTAAGGTATTATGAGATTCTATTAGATTTACTGCTTTCTCAGTCATAAGAGGGTATAGAAGAATATTGGCCAATCTTATATTTTCCATAAATTTTACATCCGTACTTTTAACCATTACTATGACACCTCCTCTTTAAACATAGACCTTAAAGCCACTATACTAGACCTATCCCATATTGTAAGCCTACCCGGGTTACCTCCAGGTGCCAAAACCTCTACATTAATATTTTTAAGTTCTACTACGTCAACGCCTGGAATGTTTCTGGCGGATAAACCTATACCATCGTCTTTAGCAACTACTATGAGTGGACCTTTACCGCCTTTATACTTTCTACCCCTCATCTTGCCTTTACCAGCCCTAATCTTACTCATATTATCCTTAACCCTTAAAACGTCCTCCCAAACTCCTAAACTTTTAAATAAGTTGACAACATCCTTAGTCTTCTTTAAAGACTGAATGTCGTCTACAACCACTAGTGGAAAATATTTGACCTTCTCGACTACGTGTCCTCTAGCTTGAACGTATTCCTTAGACGCCGTAGCAGCTATAGCTGAACCTAGTGCTAGAAGTTTCTCCTTCTTATTCACCCTCTTGTAAATGTCTTTTTCAGGAGTAGGTGGATGTGCAAGTCTACCACCTACAGCGAAGGGGACGAACGAAGCCCTAGTAGTACCCTTAAGCCTTGGAACCCTTGAAAGCCCCCTACCTACACCCAAATACTCAACAACATGCCGCTTACCAGCCAGTTCATCTCTACCCTTCCTCTGAAGTCTATGCGTTTGAAGTGCTATAACAACTCTATGTATTAAATCTAAGCGGGCATCCATCGTAAAGACTTTCGGGGCCTTCACTCTGCCTACAACTTTACCGTCTAAACCTAAGACTCTTAAGAAACCCTCGGAACTAGCTTTAGACAAGATAAACACCCTCATTAGACTTTAATATACGTTATTTGCGGTGCTGTTTCAGGAGTACCCTTATGCAAGCGTGTAGCCACCCTAAGTCTCACCAGTCTTTTAACAGGACCGGGTACACTACCCTTAATTAGAATATAGTCTCCCTTGATTACACCATACCTAGTAAAACCACCTTTAGGTGTAATTTCCTCTCCCCTCGCACCTATTTTCATTATACGCTTATTATGTTCAATCCTTTGGAAGAAGCCCAGTTGACCCGCCCTAGGAACTGTATGCAGAACCATCGCTGGAGTCCACGGTCCAAGTGTACCAACCTTTCTAACACCTTTTCTCGATTTATGAGGACGGCGTTTAACACCCCACCTCTTTATAACCCCTTGAAAACCTTTACCCTTGGTAACGGCTGAAACGTCAACGTACATTCCATCCTTTAAAACGTCGCCTGCTTTAACCTCCTTACCGAGAAGATTCAAACAATATTCTAACCTCTCCTCTATAGAGCCTCCTCCTACACCGATCTCAAATAATTCAGGTGTCTTCTTCAACCCGGAGAGGCGTGGTTGAGTACAAGTTAAGACCCTAATCTCCGATATCCTATCTAGGTTACTCTTGATCTTCTTAATCATTCCATCACTGTCGAATTTTTCAGGGATCGTAAGAATTCTTTTAATATCCTCGGGGGGTTTATCAATCCATACTTCTCTAAGTGTCTTTAAACCATAGGGGGTATTTTCATAAAATCTTACAGCAACTACGTAGAGAGGAGGAGCATCTAAAACCGTCACGGGTATTAGAACCTCTTTACCATAATGTGGAGAGCCGCGAATATCATCAATAGTCAAAACATGAGTCATACCGGCCTTATAACCGGCAAACCCCAACAGTCTGGGTTTATCGTAATCTACACTAGGCCAAAATCCAATTTTCCCAACTATTGAGCTGGCTCTAACCTTGGGAATATATGCTAATGAACCTCTCTTTGGTGCTCTCTTTTTCCTACGACCCATCAGTTAACCCTCTTTTAAGAGGTACGTAAGAACACAACAATAAGAATCTAAATAAAAGGTTTTCGACATTTACTTCCATCTTCTTAAAAGCTAGGTCTGGATAGACTAGATAATATCCCGCTCATAGATTTATAAGGAAAAGTTGATGGAGTTTACACGGATGCGAATTTGAAATTTGAATCATTTAACATTTTGAAACACTAGTTTAGCCGCTTCCAAGTCCACTTTAAGCTCTTCGATTGAAGCAACTCCCAGCATGAAGTGTCCAATGTTGTTATGAGCAAGAAAGCTAAATGCTTCATATGGGTTAACCCTTCCTCCGGCTAAAGGTTTAATAGCAATCGTCTTCTCAGCAACCGGTTTAATTGCCTTCAACGCGGCTTCAGCTGTTGGAAGCATGAAAGCACCTATGGGATTCACGGGAGTAGCGTACCCATCTATTTTCAAAGCTGAGTTTTCAATAATAGGTATCGTAGACCCAGCGTGATGTGAAGATATAAAAACACGGTCAAAACCCCTAGATTTCAACCATTCAATTAGCATGATTAAGAGATCCAGCCTACCAATCATCGCTAGAAAGTCGCACTCAGAGCCTAAGTTTATAAATGGACTTTCAAATCCTTCAAAGACATAAACTCTTTCTTCCAGTAGCTTAAAGTCAACCTGAATATCTTTAGAATCCTCCTGTTTATACGGTTCTCCCTTCTCCATCATCTGAAGAAACCTCTCCCTCCAATTCGGCCTCGTCAACAGTATTGGATCATTTAAATACTTCTCCTCAAGCTTTTTCGAATTAAAGAACTTACACTCGTAATAGAAGTAAGTAAGCCATCTCCTATAATCGTCGATAGGAGAGTTGCCCAATTTCAACGGTATGCTTACACAAGGTGCTACTTGAAAAACAATACCCTGCTCCTTAAGAATTTTCAAAGCTTCTAAGAGCTTTTTGAATAACTCGTTATCCGGCATGCTCATGACCGATATTATATCTAAACCGTCTTCATAAGCCGTCTGCAAAAGCTTAACAGTATAATCTACACTTGAAAACCTAACTCTATACATCTTGTTCTTCTCTTCACCTTGATAAGATTCACCAAGCAGTGGTTGAGCGCCTAATATTATCCTCGGCATTTCCAGCTTCAAGCTTAAACTTATATAAGGTTAAACATGTTTAAATGGATTTTCAGAGCGAAATGAAGCAGATTATGGTTGCTACATGGGAATTCGGTCTTAAAACCGTATCGAAAGGCTTAGCTATTTTAAAGTCTGGAGGGACAGCATTAGACGCCATTGAGGAGGGTATAAAAGCAGTAGAGGATGATTTAAACGTCTTAACCGTTGGTTTAGGTGGGCTTCCAAACTTCAAGGGAGAAGTTGAACTAGACGCATCCATAATGGACGGTGAAACGCTTAAATGCGGTGCTGTCGGAGCCTTAAAATACATAAAACACCCGATATCTGTAGCTAGAAAGGTTATGGAGCTTACGCCGCACGTCCTACTCGTAGGAGAAGGTGCTCTAGAATTCGCTTTAAAATGTGGTTTTAAAAGGGAATTCTTATGGAAGCCTAATGCAAGGGAAAAATGGGTTGAAACGCTGGAGAAGATTAAACTGGAGGCTTTAGAGAAAGATTCATTTTACGATAGGGTTTTAAAGGTTATGCGTGATTCCTGGAGAGAAACGGTGAGTGCTATAGCCTTAGACGCGAGGGGTGCTATGGCTGCAGGGAACTCTACAACCGGGCTCTTCATGAAAATGCCCGGTAGAGTTGGCGACTCTGCCGTAATAGGTGCTGGCATATATGTTGACAGTAGAGTAGGAGGAGCTGTTACAACAGGAGTTGGTGAAATAGCTATAAACTACTGCCTCTCGAAAAGAGTATGCGATCTTATGAGTGCTGGTTTAAATCCTCAAGAAGCCTGTGAGAAGGCTATACGTGAAACCCTCTATCGTAGAAACTTTGTAAATGGAATAGCTGTTTTAGCGTTAAGCAATAAGGGCGAAGTAGGCGCTGCGTCAAGTCTTAAGGAGTTTACATATGCATATCAAGATTGTGAAATGGATCATCCTGAGCTGAAAAAAATTAAGGGAGTTTCTTTTGTCTAAAGTTGAATTATCAATTCTCTATAAATCGTGTACGTATTGTCTAACGTTATCTCTCCATCCTCTTCTTTAAACCCAATACTTTCTCCATCTACTAAGATGGACTTGATTTTACGACCTTTTAAGAATGGAAGCTTCAGCCTCTTCAGCCTCAACTTTCCATACTTAACTTGAATCAATACTTGAGATTTATTTGACTTAAAAACTCCCCACCCTGATCCGAGAGACCAGAAGCATCTAAATTCACCCTCCTGATCTAGACGTGGGTTAAAACCTATATATTCCTCAGCCGAATCAAATTCAAATCCGCTTAAAGCCAATAGAAGGGCATACGAGGCCATAGAGCGAGCGTAGTTGCTTCCACATTCAATTTCATTCCAAGGGTTCCGTTTTTCACCGTCATATCTATCTCTGACGGCTTTTACTATCTCCAATCCTTGTTCAACGAGCTCCTCCTGTATCATATGACTTGAAACGGCATATTCAAATCCACTCATAGTTTCCTCAGCATAAGGTATAGGTATCACAGGTTTACGTCTTCCCTCAGGCCATTCACATATGACAACGCCAGCTTCGTCGTTTAAACTGAAAATACGGCATGGATTTACAAAATTCCTTAAACTCTTCTTGAAATTATATCTGTATATGGATTCCAGAGCCCTCTTCACCTTCAACTTATCGAATATCTCTCCAAGCCCTGATATATTTGCATGCCATTGAGCTACCACTTGATCTATTTCACAGCCATCACCTATTTGATATTTGATTTCACCGTGTTCTTCATCCCAGTAGACGTCTACAACCCCACTATCTACGTGTTTAAACTTCTCAAGAATACTCTTATCGTTTAAATCTATAAGTTGATGGTAATACTCACCATTAAAAAGATTCTGATCAACCCATTTCTTACCCTTTTCAAAGATCTTCAGGTACCTCTCGGCTGTATGCCTATCTCCCAAATACCTCGCTATCTCCGCCCCTGCTTTAAGAGCTGCGAGGTAAAACCCTGTAAGCCAAGAATTTGGACCGAAAAGTTCCATGTCTAAAGTATGATGTTGTCTTCCCTCAATTACACCATCCATATTTAGATCCCACATATCCTCATTTGTTTCAGCCCAAGCGTATTCAATTGCCTTCTTAATATTGTTCCATATAGATTTCAGCCAGGAAAAATTTCCAGAAATTTTCCAGAATCTGTAAGCTCTAATTACACAACCGAACTGTCCATCTACTGCAGCGTGTGGAAACTTCCACAACCCTCTGCCTAAGGGAAGTTGGAGGCGAAAGCTGAGCCTCCCATCCTGACGTTGACAGTATTTGAAATATAAGTCTAACATGGAGCGTTCAAGGTTGGGAAATAGAAAGGCCGTTGCAACTGCGTAATTCCACACATGCATACAGCTTCCTTCACAGCATCCAGATGATGGATGACATCCTTCAAATCCATATAGTGATCCATCTTCTAAACGTAATACTGTTGGTGTTTTCAAAATCGATAGGTTCGCCGATATGGCATCTATCACAAATGATGGAAGTGAAGAAGAGAATAGCGCCTCTTTGAACTCTAGCGTTTCCCTGTATAGCCTACTCCAGTTCTTCAATCCGTAAACGGCAACCTCAGTAGAATCTTTAAAAATAGTAGCATAGTAGTTTTTCCAAACTTTGACTTTTCCATCTTCTTCAGGATTCCAATAGTTATAACAGTTTGGAAAATACCAACTTATTATAAATCTAACGCTTTTTTCATCTTTTGAATCCAACTGAAGATGAGCTGCTAGTGAACAGTGGTCTTGAACATTATGCTTACATTCATCATAGCGTCTGTTTCTAAGCCTACCTGGGCTAGAGAAATCCTTCCAATAGATTGTTAACTCGTCAAACCACGCCCCGCGATACCAGTACTCTTGATAGCTTACATCCACGGCGTCTGTGGCTATGGTTAAATTGCCGTAATTTAAGTCGTCTTCTTTAAGCGTCTTAGAACTAAGCCTTATGAACTTAACCCCTTCAACCTCACCGTACGTATTCATCGTTGTACCTGGCGGTAAGGGATTCCTCACGGAAAGGCAAATAGTGTAGGTTATTTTCTCCTCAGTTGTATTACGTACTTTGATTTCAAAGAATGCCGCTGGTATACTAGAATCTTTATCGTTAAGCGGAATGAATGGGTTAAATGCCAACATCTCCACTTCTCCCGGGAAAACGTCATCCTCAAATATCACTTTAGCTATGGGGAAAGTGCCTTCAAATCTACTTCTTTTGAAGTGGGGGAAACCAGCCATATACTCTCTTGGAGGTCCGAAGCCAAACGACTGAAATAGCGGTTTGGAAAATTCTCCACTATAAGGAGGCGGTAGATCACTATTCAAGACCCTAGAGTCTAGCACTTTCCCATCAGCTTCAGCTTTTATGGCGAAATGTGAAAATCCGTTTAAACCTCCCTTATTAGGTCTATTGAAGATCTCCCAGTCTATCAACCTGCCATTTCCAGCTAAACCAATGTAGCCAGTTCCAATACCACCTAGAGGGAAAGAAATTTGCCAAGTTTTCCTACAATCGTAGATAAAGGGTTTATCCATATCAATAACTAGTAAAGATGATAAAGAAGTATTTAACACTATAAGCGGGGCTCCGTATAGCTTATGGACGATTATTGAGTAGAAAACAATCTTAGTATTTCTCCACGGAATCCGCATCTAAGAAGACATAGTTTTCTATCAATTCTCAAATTCGTATACCGCGTAAGCTGGGTAGATTCAGCCTATGCTAACGTTGAGTAAGAACATTTCCTCTAGAAGAATATGTTCTCTGAAACAATCTGATAGCTATGATGCTCCTCAGAAATTTTTAAGAAGACCTTTTTAAAGACTGAAGTATTGCTCTAAGCGTAGGGTTAAGACACCAATATATGAGAAGATGATGACATTGAATAGCGTAAAGACGCCTTTAGTAGAGCTTGTAAACGTCTCTAAAGAGTATAGAGTTGGCGAAGTTGTAACAATGGCTCTTAAAGATGTAGACTTTAAAATATACGAGAGAGACTTAATTGCAATAATGGGTCCATCTGGCTCCGGTAAGACGACGCTACTCAACATGATTGGTCTCCTCGATAGACCAACTAGTGGAAAAGTAATATTCGAGGATCAAGACACCTCAAAATTAAACGATAAAACGCTCGCTAAACTAAGGAATACAAAATTGGGCTTTGTATTTCAAACCTTCAACTTGATCAATAGGTTAACCGTTTTTGAAAATATAGAACTCCCACTAATACCTAAGGGTCTTCCAAGGAGCGTAAGGGCTGAAATGGTTGAGGAGGCTTTGATTAAGAGTGGAGGAGAATTGGAATGGTTAAAGAAAAAGCCTAATCAGCTTTCTGGAGGACAACAGCAGAGGGTTGCTATTGCAAGGGCTATTGTTGGAAGACCAGCCGTAATACTGGCCGATGAGCCTACTGGAAATCTCGACAGGATGTCAGCGAAAACTGTCATTACAACTCTTCTAGAACTGAATAGAGGGGGGCATACTGTGGTGATAGTAACACATGATCCTGAAGTTGCAAATTGCACAAGGAAGATATATGTGATCAGAGACGGTTCAATAGTTGGAGAGTATGATCCTAACCCTGACGAATCGCTTATTAAGAAGCTATCTTAGGTTAGTATTTGAATCTATGAAAGGTGCATGGTCTTGAAAAAGAGGCTTAGAAACCTCATAAAAAGAGTCTTTCTACCCATGATACTTGCAGAGTTACTGGTATTGACAGTTTTCTCCTTTAGAATAGACACTTACTGTCAGCAGGAAATGTTCAGTATAATTGGGGTAAACGTCAAATCTTCTTCAGGCTCGTCTAACATATATCCGGGAAGTAGTAGGGTTAGTTTAAAAATTGAAGCCATATATATAGGTGATATTAAGGCGGAATCGATAGTAGGGCATTTAAAAACGGTTCCAGGCATAGACTTCAGCATTGGAAGCGGCTCACTAGCACCAGCAAAGCTTCTAAATGGGTCTATTGCATATGAAGTAAACACCGGGGATTATGTAACTTTCGAATACTCATTAGACATATCGAAGTCGCTACCACCCGGCGTATATTATCTAACATTGAACATAACCTATCGTTATGGGCCTTCTCTTTCTTATGAAGAACACATCATAGATGTGAGTGTCTCTGATTACCCCAGTATTTTATTGAGAGTTGTCGATAGCTATCTATCGCCAGCTGCCTATCCGGGCTCAAGCGATACAAACCTTTACATCTTACTGGAAAACATAGGCGACTCTACAATAAACTCAGCCAATTTCAATCTTTCACCACCAAAGGGCTTCACGGTTAAAAATCCTAAAGCATCAGTCGGCTTGGTTAATAAAGGCGAGAGGTTTACTTTAACATTCTCAGGAATTTCAATACCAATTGGCGCATCAATTGGCGTTTATACAGCTGAAGTTTACGTAGATGCAAGTATGAGAACTGATGATGGTGTTACATATAATACTGCGGCAACGCTAAATGTACAGTTTAGTGTGACAAATCCTCCGCGTGAGGATCCAATAGTGATTTCATACGTTTCCGTGATGTATCGGGGTGAAGAAGCACCGTTACTTCCATCAGCAAGAGGAGTCACCATTAGAATCGGCTTGATGAATAGGCTCTCTGATGTTATAGGTGCCATGAGCATTATCCCCGTGTTTCCAGACGGTATGGAAGTAAGATCTATTTCTGGAACCTATGCCAATGGGATAGGAGCCGGAGGCTCATCTTTTGTAGATGTAACGATTGACGTAGATTCAACGGTGAAACCTGGCCAATACGACTGCTGGCTTAGCATATCTTACATTAAGATAGTTTCCGGAGCTTCCTTCATATCTTATCAGAACGTTAGATTCCAGGTCGTAGTGGAGAGTTTCCATAGCTATATACCGGAGCTTGCAATATCATCTGCTTACTGGGGCTCTCCAAATCCGAATCCAGTATATGAAAATTCACGGTACACCCCATTGACTTTGAGTTTCATCAACAATGGACGATACGACATCGTCGGCGGCTTCATTAACGTTAGTTCAAAATACTTAAGACCTGTTAAAAGTTCAGAGACATTGCCGACTAGGTTAATGCCCGGTTCCTCTACATCTATCACCCTATATTTTGATGTAAACACTTCCACGGAAGTTATTCCAATCGAAATTTCCGCAAACTACATATTCGATGAATTCGGAACACACATCGAAGTGTTTCGAAGGTTTACAATAAACCTTCCAGTTGAGAAATATCCTGCTTTAAGCAGTAGACTTTTAATAGTTGACTCTGGTTGGCAGAACAACTACAGCGTTTTTCCAAAGACCGACAACGCAACATACCAGGTGACCATTGCAAACCGAACGCCATTTTCAATAGGCGGAGTAAGTCTTCTACTTAAACTACCTAAAGGTATGACTTCAAATGGACGAGGCGAAGCTGATGCCTATGTTGAAGGACCAGTAAGAAGTTTAAGCACTTTTACGGCTTCATTTACAATTTCCATTGGCGAAGTCCAACCTGGAAGGTATAATGCAATTTTAATAGCGGATTTTATGGTTTTATCTGGCGGACCTGGAGTTAGATATGTCGAAGAGCACAACTTAACGATTAACGTATGCGACGATACGAGGGCAGTAGAATTCATAGGTAGTAGATGGTATGAGGGGGCAGTTGGACCTAACACTTATGGCGTGCATCTGCTAATTTCGATCAGAAACAACTATGTGGACAATATGAGAGGTGCTATTTTAGAGTTGATTTTGCCGAGCGGCTTCTCCAACTCTCACGATAATTCCTCATATATTAAAATTACTCCAGTAACTGGTGGAACTACCAAATTGATCCAGCAGATGCAAATCCCGATTTCAGCTTTAGAGGAGCTTTTAAGTGCATATCAAACTGGAGCCCCTCAAACCTTCTCTAGAGGCGATATTTTAACGTTTGTTGCAACACTCAATGTACTTGATCTAGATGTTGGACAGTATAACGCTGAAGGTAAGCTTTCCTATATAGATCAATGGGGTACTAGAAGAACGGTTAATGCTGAAATTCCGATTACGATTTTAGGGAGGACAGAGTACGTTGGAATATACATGAATGGGAGCTTAAGCGTTAGAAAGCGCTTTACAGATGCATTATTAACTGTTGTAAACTTTGGAAGTTCTCCAATGTATGAGGTTTATATAATGGTTTCACCTTATCGGGGAGTTACTACTCTAATACCGTCGCCTTCAGTGGTCTACGTTAAAAATATTTCCCCGAATGAGAGACGTGAAATACCGATTACATTAGCATACAACCCCCTCGGTTCAATAACACAGCTTGAAGGGTCGACGATGATCACATACGGTCCCGTACCGCTTATGATTTCAGTAATTTATAAGGATGCAAGTGGTATGCTTAAAAGCTTTAACAATACTGTAACCATTATAGTTGAGCCGTTTATAGACCTTCGGATAAGAGATATTAAAGCTACTGGCACAAAAACATCTTCAACAATTTCAGGCACCATCGTAAATTACGGCTCTGCTACAGCTTATAGGGTTGAAGTTAGCTTAGAAGTAAACAATGTAGTTAGATCAACACTTATCGGTGATATTGACCCAGGCTCAGAAGTAGCGTTTAGAGTAGATGTCCCCGGATACAATGAAACTGGAGTACTACGTATAAGCTATTATAACGTCTTCAATGAGTTAAGCTGTAGTGAAATGGTCGTTAATATAGTTCTACGTGAGGAGGCTGTTGTACCGGTTCAAAAAGAAAGGGTCGGTGTTGAAACCTGGATAATAGTAGGAGCAGTCGCGGTGTTTCTGACCGTTTCAGCGTTTCTAATTTATAGGTTTTTAAAGACCCATTCAATTGGTAAATCTAAGTCTTAGTGGGAGCGTTGATGAATCCATATATAATCTTAGACTTCGTCAGATTATCGTTGAAGGCTTTAAGTGAGAGAAGAATTAGAGCGCTTTTAACTACGGTCGGAATCTCCATAGGACCCTTAGTGTTGGTTATGATGAGCTCCGTAGTAGGGGGATATTCAGATTACATAGTTGGAAAAGTAACATCGCTTGGACAGAATGCAATAGCAATCTTTCCAAATGAAAACTATAAGCTAAGTGAGGAAGATTTACAGTTCGTGAGAGCTCTATCAGAGGTTGCGAGAGCTGAACCATTCTACTCAATACAAGGGGTGCTTAAAAGAGGAACTGAGGAAGTTAAAGTTTCAATTTTCGCCGTAGACTACACATTGCTTTTTGAAGCAATAGGAAGCTTGAAAATAAGCGAGGGGAGCATTCCATCTGAGACGGAAGTGCTATACTCTATAGTTGGTAGAAAAATAGCCTTCAAAGATAGCGGTGAACGATACTTTTCCATAGGCGACGTTTTGATGTTGGATGTGCCTAAAATAGAAGGGGGGAAGATAGCTGGTAAAAAAAGCATAAACATAGTTTTAGGTGCGATTCTTGAAGAGTACGGTGGAGCTTTAATAGTCGACCCAGATTCAACGATTTTTCTAAGTCCAGAAGCTGGTAAAAGGTTACTCGGTATGAGGGATTGGTCTGGGATATTCGCACTCGCCAAGGATCCATCATTTGTTAAAACTATAGTTTCGACGTTAAGGGACAAGTATGAAGATAGATTACGGGTTATAGCATTTAGTGCTATAGCTGAAACTATATCCAGCGTCACTGACGCGATAAATTTCATAAACTTTTCAACTTCACTCTCAGCATTTGCTGTTGCAATAGCAGGTACTGCTGCGACCATGATAACCGCCGTTATGGAGAGAACGAGGGAGATAGGTGTGATGAAGGCTATAGGTTATACGAATGGTCAAATCCTATTCATGATACTCTTAGAGTCGGTAATGATGAGTTTAATCGGAGGGTCGATCGGCATATCGCTGGGAGTGGTGGGTGCACATATACTGTCCTCTAGAGGGTTGAGTATAAGAGGAATGGAGTTGACGTTTATAGTAAGTCCGAAAATAACGTCAACCTTGATCGGACAGACGATATTATTGACAATTACGGTAGGTTTAATTGGCGGAGCATTGCCAGCATATAGAGCTTCAAAGATCCCACCTGTAGTGGCTTTAAGATACGAGTGAAGTATTTTCCATGAGAATGCTCTTTAATCTAAAGGGATGGGGTAAATCTTAAAATCACTATACGTTTAAACGTCGTATCTGCCAATCCATTCTCTCTTCTTCTTCAAATAGTATAGGTATGTCTGATACGAGACCTCCGGTGGGCATCTGTGATCTACCATGGGTATGTAACCTCCATCTTTAAGTAGTGGTGTAAGTCTTTCAAGCTCCTTATCTATGGCTTTGCCACCAGCTATTAAAGCCATTTTATCCACACCACCCATGAGTAGAACCTTATGTCCATATTGCTCTCTAAGCTTATATACGTCTGTACATCGCGCCTCTAACGGGAACATGCAATTAATTCCTCCTTTAAGCCACCCTGGAACTAAGCGGGTTATATGTCCATCACAATCGACTATATTAATCGTAACCCCGTATTCTTTGAGCACATCCGTCACTTTCTTATATCTTGGAACCATGAATTCTTCAAAGTGGCGGACTGATATCAATGGACCTTTATTATAGCACATATCTTCCCACCAAGTTGCAAAGTCTACTCTGATACTTCGTAGAGCTCTACGGATGACGGATATCCATAGATTAACTAGAGTATCCATCATTTCAGCGACCCAATCGGGATCCCTGTAGAATGCTATGGATATTCCTTGAACCCCCATCAAGTTTCTAAGCCATCCGTATAAGCTTCCGACGAATATCCCCAGAGGGGCTTCACGCTCCCTATACGTTGCAACCACTTCATCCCAGTTTAGTGGGAAACGGCCTGGTGTATTCGGGTCGAAGAAGGGCTTAAGCTTCTCCCAATCCTCTCTAGTTCTTAAAGGATATCTGATATAGTGTGGTGGAGATGATGTGCTTTTCGTGGCGAGGTATATGCCTCCCATTCCATCATAGATGAGCATTCTATCCCTTTCCTCCTTAATTATCCTACTCGGCAGAGGCGGCCATAGTCCAGTCACTACTGGCAACATATCTATACAATCCCATCCTTCAAGCTTAAGATAGAGCTCAACATCTCTATTAGTCTTCATCTCTAATGGGAGACCTTCCCTATGCCACCTATCGATCGTCTCATCCCAGTATCCAAACTCATAGTCTGGGACTCTATCGACCTCCTTAAACTGGAAAACCCTATGAAACCGCTCTAGATGGTTCAAAAAAGCAACACCCACCTATAGCTGGTAAAATGAGCCTAATAAAATCTAATCTCCTAAAATAATCCGTAAAACACAACCTATATATGCATCATACTATTGTAACATAAGATGCATACATAGAAAACTTTAATAAAGTATTCGTATTTAAATGACGTGAGCCGCCATGGTAAGGTTCACTACGAAGCTACTGATGCAAACTATACTTTTGATCGTTATAACATTTGAACTCTTTTCAATATCTGAAATAGTTAACAGAGCGTTCTGTGAAACGTGGAGCGTTTACGGTACCGTTGTAGATGAAAAAGGTATAGGGCTAAGCGATGTTTTAGTCGAGGCTTATTCGTCTAATGGGGCTTTTATAGATTCCACTCGTACACAATCAGATGGATACTTCGCACTATCATTGGAGGATGGTTCATATAGGCTTTGCTTTTCAAAACCCGGCTACGTTAAAGTTGAAAAATCACTAAACGTTCGGAGCCACATGAACATAAGTACCATAGTCTTAAATAGAGCCATAAAACTGTACACTTCAACTTTAAAGTTAACTGCTAGCTTAGGAAGCAAGGTTATTATCCCATTCACTATCAGTAACATCGGCGATTCAGACGAAACATTAGAGCTCCTAGTATACAAGCCAAGTAATTGGCTTACTAGGGTTTTAGATCAAAGCAATCATGAAGTTTCTGAAGTTTACATACCAGCTTCTGCTAAACAGAATTTTCAACTAGAGATATTCATCCCTTCAACGGTTCAAGTAAATAGTGAATATGGTATTGCCGTGGCAGCTATTGGAACGTTGAAAACATATATGACGATTATTGTGTACGTTAAATCCGCCGTCACGGTTTCGGGTAGGTTAGTAGATGAATTTGGCAATGCTGTTGGAAACGTTACTGTTGATGTGTACTCTTATGACGGTCTGCCAATCACTAGCGTTAGTAGCGACTCCAACGGGTACTTTACGGTAGAATTAGAAGCCTCTAAAAGCTTTACACTCCGCTTTTCAAAACCAGGCTATGCTAAGTATAGTAAAACCATTACGGTAGGCGATGAAAGTATAAACATTGGAGAGATAGCTCTACAAAAGAGCATAAAGTTATATGGCTCCATTTTAACGCTAACGGCTGAGCCGGGTCGAAAAATGCTCATCCCTTTAACTGTTACAAATAATGGTGAAGAATATGAGATAGTTGAATTATCAACCATCAGCCCTAAAGACTGGATTACGCGAATAATAACCCAATCAAACCAAGAAGCTTCAAAATTCACACTAGCTCCTAAAACGAGTTTAAGCCTTCAATTAGAAGTTACTGTTCCATTCTCCACGGCTATTAGCGAATACTCGCTTAAAGTGATTGCCATAGATTCGTCAAATTCCTCACTAGAGCTTACAATTAAAGTGCAACCTTTAAGTGTAAACGTTATATCATGCCAGTTTCCAGGTAAAACAATTACACCCGGAGGCACTGTTAAATTCCAACTGAAAATCAGGAACCCCACGGATGTAAGGCAACGTTTCAGCTTTTCAATTAACCCGCAACCTCCCGGTTGGTTCATATCAGTTAAAAGCAGTAGTGGTGAAACTATATCAGACGTAGAGTTAGATGGAGGTGGATCTGTAGATTTAATTGTTGAAATTTCCACACCGTCGACTGTAAATAGTGGAGAATACTATTTCACATTCCTAGCTAAATCTCAGAATATTTCCGAAAGCCTCCTCTTACGTCTGATAGTGGAGAGACCAAAACCATGTATTGAATTAACCGCTACCCCACCCTATCTTGATGTGTATGCAGGTTCAAATGCACGCTTCAAACTTGTAGTATCAAATACTGGGGGTTACGATCAGCTACTCAATCTTACCGTTGAAAGCTTACCTGAAGGATTGAATATTCGGTTTGAGGATAGTAATAAGCAAGAGATAACGAGGGTATACGTTGAGGCCGGTAAATCAAAGGAGTTCTATGTTGTAGCTTCTATACCGAAAGGGTTTAAATTGGGGATATACAATTTCACGGTTTCTGTGTCAAATTCAGATGTGAGAAACTTTGCAAGTCTTACCTTAAACGTGCTAGGAGTCTATGAAATTACCGTGACCAATCAAAACTTTTACACGTCTTTAAACGTTGGAGGAGAAGGAGCATTCGATCTCACAGTTAAGAATACTGGGACTCAGGATCTTACGAACGTTAGAGTCGTCGCCGTAGCTGGAAGCATACCCAGCGGCTTCTCCGTAAATATCTCACCTAGTTATATTACGTCTTTAAAAACAGACAAAGAGGCCACTTTCACGATTACAATCACAACGGAAGCTGACGTAAACGCGGGCAACTATTACATAGACTTTAACGTGTTATCCGATCAAGCTGAAGTTAAATCTTTCACATTGAGAGTGGAGGTTTTCCATGAAACCAGCTGGGTCATTTATGGAGGTATCCTTATCATGGCGGCTGTGATCGGTTTAATCATAATATATAGGAGATTTGGAAGGAGGTGAAAAAGTTGAGCTACGTAATTGAAACATACGACCTTACGAAGATTTATAAGTCTGAGGGGAGGAGCATAGTAGCCGTAGACCATCTAAATCTTAAAGTTGAGAAAGGCTCGGTTTTCGGATTGCTTGGGCCTAACGGTGCTGGTAAGACTACTCTGATTATGATGCTAACTGGACTTACTCTTCCTACGAGCGGCTCAGCTAAAGTTCTCGGATACGATATAATTAAGGAGTCTATACAGATACGGAGAAAGGTGGGGCTTCTACCTGATCCATTTGGATTCTACGACCACCTTACAGCTGAGCAAAACCTCGAATATGTAGCGGCTTTAAATGACATTCATAAGAGTGAGAGGAAGAAGCTTATAGAGGATGTATTGACAACAGTTGGACTATATGAAGTAAGGGATAGGAAAGTTGGAGGCTTCTCAAGGGGGATGAAGCAGAGGCTCGGTATAGCTCAAGCTCTACTCAAAAACCCGGAACTTCTGATATTTGATGAGCCTACGGCTGGATTAGACCCTGAAGGAGCTAGAGCCTTTAGGGAGTTGGTAGTTAAACTTAGCAAGGAGGGGAAGACCATAATGCTCAGTACTCACTTGCTTTTCGAAGTAGGTCCTCTATGTAATTCAATAGGTATAATAAATAGAGGAAGGCTCATAGTTCAGGGAAAGGTTAGAGAACTTATAGAAAAGTTAATGGCTGAGGAAGGTTACAAGATCCGTGTTAAAGGTAGAGGAGACGTGCAATCGTTAATCTCAGCTA
Source organism: uncultured Candidatus Bathyarchaeia archaeon (assembly GCA_964463005.1). Classification (GTDB taxonomy): domain Archaea; phylum Thermoproteota; class CALKCG01; order B24; family B24; genus DTBU01. Next base: position 28,092 of record CAYWZZ010000017.1, read on the forward strand.
TAATGCGATTAAGCGATGTGAATAAAATTGAACGTGAAGATGACGCTGTGATCGTGAGGGCGAAGAGAGACGTTAGAGTTGAAATAAGTAAACTTGCATCGAGTTACGGCGTGGAAATTTCAACACTTCAAGTGGAAGAGCCAACGCTTGAAGATCTATTCATGAGGTATTACCGTATGGAGGGGATTGAACATGCCTAGTACGTTTACAGTAGCCTTGAAAGAGTTTTCCGATATAGTAAAGGGGAAACGGTTTATAATTTTAGTGGTCGTTTTTGGACTATTGCTTACTGTAGCAATAGCATCTGTCTACCTCACAGTAGTCCAGAATATTCCCGGTGTTGCCATGCCACGGGGTTTTCTAGGTAGAGCCGCGTATACGTTAGTTTCGATGATGTCCTATTTTGCGCCGATAATAGGTTTAGCTTTAGGCTTCGACGCCATATCTGGTGAACGGGAGAAGGGTACGTTGAAAATAGTCCTCGCCCAGCCAGTATACAGGGATATTGTAATAAATGGAAAGTTTCTCGCGGCGTTATTAGCGATCACTTTAGCAGTTTCCATAGCATCGATCGTAAGTGTAGGAGGATCCATACTTGTTCTAGGCGTAACACCTACGAGTGAAGAAGTGGCTAGACTTGCTCTATTCGTAGTATTTTCCGTACTCTTCGCCATGACATACTACGGCATAGCAATACTATTATCAACTGTTTCAAAGAGGACGACGCAGAGTATGATCATCGGGGTCGTATTATGGGCGGTCTTCTCCTTCGTCATACCAATTATAGCTTCCTTGGTGGCTTTCACCATAAGGCCAATACGCTTCGCTCAGAATGTAACCTCCCCCGAGGAAAGGCAACGTTTAATTGAAGAAATGAGGAGTCGTGCAGCCATAACTGAGACCATAAACAGTTTCACGCCAAACCACCACTTCAGTAGAATAGCACAATACATACTGAACGTCTACACTGGGATCATGATTGGCCCCAGACAGACCCCTACAGATGTTAGAAATATCTCTATAACGGAGAGTTTGACTTCGGCATGGCCAAATATTCTAGTGTTGGCGTTAGTTACGGCTATAACCTTCATCGCATCCTACATGATATTCGTGCGTCAAGAGATCCGTTGAGAAGTTATGACCACTCCTAAGGCTTCAATGTCTTTTTCAACCGTTTAAAACAGAAGCCTTATCGGATGGATTTATCTGAAATTTCGCTTACTAACTAAAGACTTCTTAGGGAATTTTCAAAATGCTACAGGTCTATTCAGATGGCAATTTTCCCAAGACTCGCATATGCCGCTAAACCGCCTATTATCATCTCAAAACCAAAACATGACCACCCTTATGAGGGCCTTTATCGCACTTGAGATAGACAAAAATTAGGCGTAGATTTTTTAAATTCGTTGGTAAACCGTATATGAACTGCAAACTTCTAAAGGTCTTATGGAGATGAGGGTAAGCTTGGTATTGGAGTCTTCCAGTTGAAGCGTTTAATAGCATGTAGAGCATAGTAGATGATTATTGGGGTCGATTTTATGAATGAACGTGTAAGATTTGGATACGTGGGATGTGGTTTTATGGCTCAAAAAGTTCATATTCCAAATTTCAAGAGCATCCCTGAGTGCGAGTTCTTAGCGATAGCTGAGGTGAGGGAAAAGTTAGGGAGGAAGGTTCAAGCGAGATATGGAATTCCACGCTTTTACAGAAGCCATTTAGAACTAGCAGATGACCCTGATATAGATGCAGTGGGCGTTTCAGCACCTTTTACACTACAAGGTGAAATTGCAAGATATTTGTTAGATGCAGGAAAGCACGTCTTTATGGAGAAGCCTATGGCAGTCTCCATTGAGCAAGCTGAGAGGATACTGGCAGCTAGTAGAGCTCGGGGGAGCCGGCTTATGGTTGCTTATATGAAGCGTTATGACGCTGGAAACGAGCTGGTTAAAAAACTCGTATCGAATTACACTAAGACTGGTGAACTTGGGAAGATAATACTAGCGCGTAATCACGGCTTCTGCGGTGAATGGGTGTGTAACATAGATACACCTATGGAGGTGACGGATGAGAAGCCGCCTGAGCCGCCAATAATAAAGCCTAGTTGGTTGCCGGATGAATACTTAAACTTGTACATAGGTTATTTACAACAATATACGCATAACGTTAACCTATTAAGATGGTTTCTCGACGCAGGTGATAGGGTGATTGTAAAATACGTAGATTTTGATGAAGACGGTATGACGGGTATTGTGGTTTTCGACATGAACGGTATAAGAGCCACAATCGAATCTGGACAGATGTCACACTACCGCTGGGATGAAGTAACTGAAATATATTTCCAGCATGGCTGGATAAAGACTTGGGCTCCTCCGCTACTACTGAAGAATACTCCGGCTGAAGTAGAGGTATATAAGGCTGGTGGAGTTCAAGAGTTTATACGCCCTATACCTAAACCGATGTGGACTTGGTCCTATAAGCGGGAGGCGGAGCACTTCATACACTGCATATTGAGTGGAGAGCCGTTCCGTTCATCAGGTGAAGACACACTAACAGACGTTAGGGTCTTCGAAGACATTTACCGTTTATACTTGAAGAATAAGGGGGTTATTTAGGGAGCACCATCGCCATAAATCCTCTCATTAATAACATTGCAAAATTAAACTTTTAGTAAGCATGTTTGTTAAATCCAATATGCTATGGACATTTAAACCTTCTATGAAAATTCTCAGAAAACCTTAAAAGGGTAAATTAGATTTTGCATCTAAAAGTGAAGACGCGTTGAGTTTAAACTTTACTCTTAGGAATTTTAAACCTCAAGATCTGGATGCGGTTATACACATAAATCTGACGTGTTTGCCTGAAAACTATACACCGTCGTTCTATATGAGCCACTATGAAAATTTCCCCAAAGCTTTCTATGTCGCTGAGGCTAACGGTAGAATTATAGGTTATGTCATGTCTAGAGTTGAGAGGGGGTTATCCAATCATAAACCGATAAGCGTGGTTAAGAAAGGCCATATAATCTCCATAGCAGTTTTACCGGAGTATAGGCGTAAAGGTGTTGGAAGAAGCCTCATGATCAATTCTTTGAAGGGGCTTAAAAGCTATAATGCTGAAGAATGTTATCTTGAAGTCCGTGTTTCAAACATACCAGCCATAAACTTGTATAGAACTCTGAACTTTGAAATTATTCGTATAATCAAAGGATACTATCTAAACGGTGAAGATGCCTATCTTATGAGTAGAAGATTAGACTCAATAGACATCTAACTTCTTTTCTCCGAGCAGAAGTCGATTGCACGTTAATCTTAAAAGGGAAAACACTTTTCAGAAAGCAAAAGCGACTATAAATGCCCGTGAATAGAAATAGGCTTACTGCCGTATACTTGGCTTTCACCTCTTCAAGTCTAGGGTTCTCGTTATGGTACTCTCTATTTCCAATTTATCTTAGAAAATTTGGATTTGAAGTCTGGCAGATAGGCTTCATATTTTCAATTTTAAATTTAGCGACAAGTATATCCTACTTAACATTAGCCTCGTTTTCAGAGACCATGGGTAGAGAAAGGGCGCTTATTATAGGCTTCAGTTTCTCAGCGATCATACTTTTAACTCTAGCTCTTGTAAAAAGTTCAGCATTTATAATCGTCTTAGTCGTTCTTTATAATATTCTAGGAGGTTTGAAGACACCTGTAGGTGAAGCGATTATAGCGGATACTGGTAGAAGTTTAGGTTTATCATTATCGATATTTTATTTAGCGACTACAATGGCAAGTGTAGTTGGCTCTGCGCTTTCAGGTTATATAGTAGCGTCTTTAGGCTTTTCAACGATTTTTACACTAGCTGGTGTTTTAACGGCCCTCTCAGCTATATCTATAACCTTTACATACGGCTACCTTAGCAATACCAATTTTAAAGTGGTCAGACGAACTTTCATAAGATCTTTTGAAAATGCAAAATTGATATTTTCAGATGGAAACATTAGGAAGCTTTCAATTGCCTTAGTTTTTCACAGTCTAGGTTTTTCCATAATAAATCCATTAGTTCAACTTTATGCTAAGGAGGCTCTGAACCTAAATGAGCAGAGTATAGGTGTAGTAATGGCTATGTGGAACGCAGGTCTTTTAGTGGCGCAAATACCATCGGGTGAATTTACAGATAGGTTTGGAGGAATAAACGTGTTATCAATGCATATAATTCTTTCATCCGTTTCGTGGATTTTCTACTGTTTATCGAAAACGTGGAGTGAAGCCATATTTTCAGCGTTTATACTCGGAGTCGTAGGAGCCTTAGATATGCCTGCTAGAAGAACCATAATCGTTCAATTTAAGAAAGCGATCGACTCTGCATCCATCATAGGATATTTAGATGCTCTAACGAATTTGGTCTTCATCGTAGGTTCTTCTCTTGGAGGAATCATATGGAACACTTTGGGATATAATATGCCGTTTATAATAGGCTCTATCATAAACGTGTTTGCTCTAATACCCCTCGTAACCCTTATTTCGTCAAAGAAGCGATTTTCCAGTATGTAGGGAGGGTACGATTTGGAGCTTTTAATATGTGGTGGAACTGTAGTTACGATGAGCGAGAAGGGCGTAGTGAAAGATGGAGCCGTACTGATTGAAGAAGATAGAATAGTTGAAGTCGGCAAATGCGACGATGTCAAACGCAGAAACCCAAGAGGTTATGAGAAGTTAAATGCTAAAGGTAAAATAGTTCTACCTGGGCTTATCAATACACACCACCATCTAGCTATGAGCCTACTTAGAGGATATGCCGACGATATGCCTCTTAAAGAATGGCTTGAGAAGAAAATATGGCCGATAGAAATGCATATGACGAGCGAAGATATATATCTTGGTGCAAAACTCACGGCAGTTGAATCCGTGCTTGGAGGATGTACAACGGTAAATACCATGTATCACTATGCACCGGATTTTAATGAAGCTAAAGCGATAGCTGAAGTTGGCATTAGAGGAGTTGTCGGACATGTATGCTTTTCTTGGCGTAAAGATGAAGATTTAGGACTTATAAAGTCGTTGGTTGAAGCATGGCATGGAGCGGATAACGGTAGAATAAGAGTTAGCATAGACCCACATGCCCCCTATACAGTGGACCCCGATTATATGGTTGAACTTTGGAATTTAACGCTAGAGCTTAATGAGAAGTACAGAGATAGAGGCCCAATTATATTGCATACACATTTAGCTGAAACTCTAGATGAAGCCGATAAGATCAAGCATATATTCAAAGTAGAGTTTGACGGAGGAATTGTAGAATATCTCGACAGGCTTGGAGTTTTAAGCGGATTAATGTTAGCTGCTCACTGTGTCCACCTTTCAGACAAGGATATAGCTATTCTCGCTTCCAGAGATGTTAAAGTTGCCCATAATCCAGTTTCAAATCTCAAACTCGGCTCTGGTATAAGCCCCGTGCCCAAACTTTTGGAAGCGGGCGTAAACGTTGGCCTTGGAACGGATAGTGTATGTTCAAATAACAGCTCCGATATGTTTGAAACCATGAAATTTGCGGCGTTGATACATAAAGGTGTAAGCATGAACCCGTCTATCATGAATGCTTGGAAAGTTTTACAGATGGCTACGGTAGATGGTGCTAAGGCATTAAATTGGCATTATGAATTAGGCTCTATAGAGCCTGGGAAGAAGGCTGATATAATATTGGTTGATGTGCAGACTCCACATGCAATACCCATGTACAGTGAGGCTAGCCACTTGGTCTATGCGGTTAAAAGTAGCGACGTTGAAACAGTCATTGTAGATGGTAGGATAATCGTAGAGGAGCGGGAGATTAAAACAGTTAAAGTTGAAGAATTAATTGAAGAGTTTTTAAAGGCTAGAGATAAGCTTATGGAAAGAGCTGGTTTAACGCAAATACCCTGAGAAGGAGTTGAAAGTAGAAGCTAACTTATAGAAGACTTGTTAACGTCATACGCGGCGCTAGATCTAATGGTCTTATTTGTCAAATTCATGTTTAAGAACTGGCGGGCTAAGACGTCTTAAGTACAAAAAAGTAAATAAAAAAGTATATATTTTTGTATTTCTTCATAGAAGAAGCGATTCGACTTGAAGCCGACCATTTATACAACTCCCAATTGTCCAAATTGTAAGCTTTTGAAGAACTTCCTAGAGAAGCTTGGAATAGCATACGAGGAGAAGAGCTTGTTAGACCTAGACGTTCAGACAGAGCTTATAATGATGGATGTGTTCACCATGTCGGCTCCTATTTTAAAGATCGGTAAGCGTATACTAACATTTAAAGAGCTTTTTAACGGAAGTAAATTGAATGAGAAGCTTATAGTCGATATACTGGAGGCTGAAGGAGATGGCTAAAGCTGATAAACCTCTTCCAATGGTTAGGTCTTCTAGCGGGCATTTTATACCTTGGAATAGGCGGAACATTGTAAACTCTCTACTTAAGGAGACGAAACTTGCAACAATGTTCTTCAACGTCAGACCGATGACGGAGGAGGAAGCTGAATCCATAGCTTTAGAAGTTGAGGAGAAAATAAGAAGTATGGATTTGAAATTCGTCTCTGGGCCTTTGATAAGAGAGATAGTCAACACCGTTTTACTTGAGAAGGGTTCAATCAACCCTCTATACAGAATATACCGTAACATCTATACCCGTGTGGGAACACCCGTCTACGATGCCTATGAGATAGATATTGGAAGAGGATTTGAGGCTAAGGAGAATGCTAACCTTCAACCTAACGCAGAAACATCTCATAAGAAGAAAGCTGATAAAACCTCTAAAGAGGAATACTTACTCTTAATGCCGATAGACCTTGCAGATGCCCATTTAAAGGGGGAAATCCATATACATGACCTAGAATATTTTGGAACAAGACCGTTTTGCCAAGATTGGGATCTTAGATACTTCTTCTACTATGGTTTTATGCCTGACGGTATGGGCATTAAAACTTCAGTAGCTAGGGCTGCTCAAAGGGCTGAGGTTGCTGTCTTACACTCAGTTAAAGTTTTAGCGGCGGCTCAGACAAACTTTTCTGGCGGAGAGGGCTTCTACAACTATCTAGTCTTCCTCGCTCCATATGTACGCGGTTTAAGCTACAATAGCGTTAAACAGCTCATGCAGATGATGTTTTACGAGCTTACACAAATCTACGTAGCTAGAGGAGGTCAACCCGTCTTCTCAAATATTCAAATAACTCCTGGTGTTCCAAAGCTGTGGGAGGATGTTCCAATAGTAGCCAGGGGTAGGATTGGGCCTGACAAATACGGCGAATACGAGGATGAAGTCAGAAAACTCTATAGAGCATTAAACGAAGTGGCACTTCAAGGAGATTACTGGGGTAAACCCTTCAACTTTCCAAAACTTGAGAATGGTATAGTACCTGAACTCTTCAACTCTGAATATGATGAAGAATGGCTTCTAGCTCACAAGGTCGTTGCAAAATTTGGCACACCATACTTCGATAACATGATACCAGACTATAGAGGTTATGGTAAAGGCGTTTCATGCTATCAATGTCTACCTGAGGATGAGCTTATCGTAGTCAAGAGGGGGCAATCTATTGGAGTTTTAAAGATTAGTGATATTGAGCCAGAAGATGAAGTATTATCTTGCTCTCTAAACTCGTTTAAGGTGAGCTTTTCAACTCCAAAGTCTATACTGACTAAGCCTTACGTCGGGGATCTATGCGTAATACAGCTTGAAGGTGGGAGGAGGATAAGGGTTACAGAGGATCATCCAATACCAGTACTTAAAAGTGTAAGACCAACTATAGTTCCAGCGTGTGAAGTCAAGCCGGGAGATAAGGTTCCCGTCATTTTGAGGTTTCCAAGGGATATAGTTGAAGAGTTAGAAGTAGACGAATCTATATTATCAGTCAGGGCTAAGTATAGGCTTCCGAAGAGAATACCTATAACAAGAGAATTCGCCGAACTTTTAGGGCTGTACTTAGCTGAGGGAAATGCTAGAAGGCTTCGAAGAGGAGGAATTGTAAGGTTTTCCTTTAGGAAACATGAGAGAAGACTGGCTGAACACGTTAAAAAGCTTTTGGAGAAATTATTCCACATCAGCCCTCACATTTACGAGTTTAAGACAGCTTTAGTAGTTCAAGTAGGTAGTATACAACTCTACAGGTTTTTAACGGAGCAACTTAAGACCGGGCATCACCCCACGGATAAGGATGTTCCAGATATCGTATTTCAGTTTCCGGATGAAGCTATATGGGCTTTTCTAAAAGCCATCTTCAAGAGTGGTGGCGGTTTATCGGTTGGCAGAAACCAATCTGGCCATGAGACCCATAGCCTACAACTTAGACTAGCCTCTAAGAGAACATGTCAAAAGATAGCCCTCCTATCAGGCTTAGTAGGTTTACCGCTTAGCTATTATGAACACAAGTACGGTATGGATGATAGAAGAATTTATGTATGCAGGCTAACGTCTAAAAATGCCATCGAACACTTTATGAAGGAAATTCCCCTACTGGAGGATCCCCTCGTATTCTTAAAGGTTAAAAAGGTCTATAGGGAAAAGTTCAGCGGAGTTGTTTACGATCCAGTGGAGGTTGAAGGAAATCACTTCTCCAATTCCCTTGGGATAGTTGTACATAACTGCTGTGCGTACAATTTTGTTGATACACCTGATAGTGATCCTGAGTTTGAGGAGAAGTTGTATTTCGTAGGTGGCAAGCATTTCAGTATGGGTTCATGGCAAGTCGTTACGATAAATCTTCCACGGGCTGCGTATAAATCTAGAGGTGAAGACGTAAGACTCTATGAAGAGGTGAGGAAGCTTATGGAGCTCTGTGTAGAAGTGTTTAAGACTAAGTATCAATGGATGAAACTGATGATTGAAAACAACAGGATACCGTTTGCAACGCAGAGGCCTAGGGACCCCGTTACTGGCGAACGGGGGCCGCCGCCTGTAAACTTCGAAGAGCTTGTATGGACTATAGGGATAGTTGGGGTGAATGAAATGGTTCAGTATCATACTGGGTATCAGCTTCACGAATCCGATGAAGCAGTTAAAGTAGCTGTTAGAGTTATACTTGAGATGAAGAATTATCTTAAAGAGCTTGAGGAGAAGAGCGGCTTTAAATTTGCACTAGCCCGTACGCCAGCTGAATCTTGTGCTCAGAGATTGGCGGTCTGTGATTTAATAGATCCAGAGTTTAGAGAGGCGGCTAGGAAAGTGGTTAAAGGCGACTTAGAGGCTACTGAGAGGCTCTTGGCTATAGGTGAACGGGACGTGCCAATCTACTACAGTAATGGCACTCACGTTTACGTAGGTGCTAGAATACCTCTATTAGAGAGGATGAGGATAGAGAATAAGTTCTTCCCTATTCTAAGTGGAGGAAATATGTTTCACATTTGGTTAGGTGAGGCTTCATCGGACCCGGAGGCTCTCTATAGGTTCACTAAACGTATTGCCATGCAGACTCAAATAGGATACTTTGCATACACTAAAGATTTAACGATATGTGAAGATTGTAACAGAGTTTCAGGAGGGTTGAACTACCATTGTCCGGAGTGCGGCTCAACAAGGGTTAGATGGTGGTCTAGGGTTACTGGATACTATCAAGAAGTCAAGGGGTGGAATAGAGCTAAGAGGCATGAGTTCTTTGAAAGGTACAGGGTTTCAATAACCTAGTTCATTTTTATTTTAGGAGGTTTCATGTGATCGTTAAAGGGTTTATCGATGTAAGTTTCGTAGACTGGGATGGACATATAGTCTCCGTCATCTGGACCCCAGGATGCAACTTCAGATGCCCATTCTGTTTTAATAGAAGCCTAGTATTGAATCCGGATTCACTACCCAGTATTTCAGAAGAATACGTCATAGACTTTCTAAGGAAAAATAGAAGTTTTCTAGATGGCTTATGTATAACTGGTGGAGAGCCAACGCTTCAACCAGATTTAGATGAATTCTGTTCAAAGGTTAAAATGCTTGGTTTAAAGGTTAAATTAGACTCCAACGGTTCAAACCCGGGGATTCTTAGACGTTTGATTTTAAATGGTCTCGTAGACTTCATCGCCTTAGACATTAAAGCCCCCCTTGACTTTGAGAGTTATAGGAGATCTACAGGTATACAGTCTGAGGATATCGTTGATAAGGTTGTGGAGAGTATAAACCTCCTAATGTCTTCAAACATCGATTATGAGTTTAGAACTACAATCGTACCAAATTTGCATGGAGAAGTTGACGTTGAACGTATCTGTAAAGCCATAAGAGGAGCGAGAAAATACGTTTTGCAAGCTTACAATCCTAGAGACCCTATCGACCCTGCATTTAAAGAAGTTAAACCTCCCAGTAAAAGCTTTATGCTTCAGTTGGCTGAAATAGCTTCAAAGTACGTAGAAAAAGTATCCGTTAGAGGGCTATCTTAAGGTATTACTCTCTCAGGATCTCTGGGTATCAATGTGGCCTCCCTTATATTCTCGATTTTTAGTATCACTGATGTTAACCTTTCAAGCCCGGTTCCCGAACCTCCGTGAGGCGGCATTCCGCATTTGAAAAACTCTAAGTAAAAGCTTAAGTCTTCAGGGTTTAAGCCCTTCTCAATACACTGTTCAAGCAGTTTATGGTATCTATGTTCCCTCTGACCTCCAGTTGTCACCTCTAGACCGCTCCATATGAGGTCAAATGATCTAGTCCATTCCGGTTCTTCTTCAATCCTCATCGTGTAGAAGGGTCTAGGCTTCCAGGGGAATTCAGTTAGGAAGAATTGCTTATAGCCGTATTCTCTTTCTACGATATTTGAAAGTCTCCTCTCCCCCTCAGGGTTTAAATCCTCCATATACTCTGGTTTAAAGCCCTCAGCCTCCAATAGTCTGTAAGCTTCACGCATAGGTATTCTCGGTATCGGTGTTTTAATAAGCTCTACTTCAACGTTTAAAATTTCAAGCTCTTCCCTACACTTTAGTGAAACGGTTTGACAGACGGTGCTAGCCATCTCCTCAACAACCCTCATGACGTCTTCATCGCTCTCTATAAAGCTCATTTCAAAATCTATGCTTATGTACTCACATAAGTGTCTAGGTGTGTGATGTTTTTCAGCTCTAAAAACAGGGCCGACTTCAAATACCTTTTCAAAGCCAGCTGCCATAAGCATCTGCTTATAGAATTGGGGGCTTTGGGCAAGGAAGACTTTTCTTCCAAAGTAGTCTACGGGGAAGACGTTGGCGCCGGACTCAGTGGCCTGAGCTACGAGTTTAGATGTATGGACTTCTCTAAAACCTCTCTCCCTGAAAAAGTTATCCAAGGCTTCGCAAATAGTGCTTTGAACCTTGAATATCGATGCAACCTTCGGATTTCTAAGGTCTAGGAATCTATATCTAAGCCTCTTATCTAAACCAGTTTTTATCAAGTCCGTCTTGTAGAATTCTATAGCCGGTTGCTCTACGGCTTCACATAAGATCTCAACATTTCTGGGTTCAATCTCTAGGCCTAGTTTGGCAATATTACTTTGAAATGCATTACCTTCAACTGCTATGACGCTTTCACGTTTAATCTTCCTAAGCAGTTCAAATAGGCTATCAGGTACTGAGCCTCTTTTAGCCGTAACTTGTATGAATCCCGATGCATCTCTCAATATGAGAAAGATTATGTTTTTCAGCTCTCTAACTTCATGTACGAATCCCGCAATCACTACATCTCCTTTAGCGTCTTTGATTAAGACTCGTTTTCTAAGATCGATCAATCTGGGTACACCTTTAAGCAGTTCGACTTTTAACTGCTTCGTTTAACCTGTTTCAGTATTGTCTTATACTGTTCTTCATCCAATATGCCCAGCTGGTAGAGGATTTTCGATGCTTCTCTTATTGTTAGGAGGCTGAAGAGCTGTATACCCGATTTAGCTAAAGCTTCTCTTCCACCCTCCTCCCTATCTATCAGGACAAGTGCCCTATCTACGATACCACCTTCAGCCCTAACGATGGAAGCTGCCCTCAGAATACTTCTACCAGTCGTTATGAGGTCGTCTATAAATACCACCCTATCTCCGGAATTCAACACACCTTCTATGTTCCTCCCCATACCATGAGCCTTAGCTTCTTCCCTAACGTATAAGAATGGCTTTTCAACTCTGAAGGCAATGACAGAAGCAAACGGTATACCAGCCGTGGGTATGCCAGCTATCCTATCGAAGCTATTTAAGCCTATATCTTCCACGAGCATCTGCACGTATATGTCGCATATTTTTTTAAATGCTTCAACGTGGCTTGGTATGAGCCGTAAATCGATATAGTATGGGCTTACTTTACCACTCGTAAGTTTGAATACTCCAAACTTTAAAGCTCCAAGTCTGACGAGTATATTGCAAACATATTCTTTAGCTTCAGCCTTCCAACTCAATCCTATCAACTAGAAGAATATCCAGAAATACTAATAAACTTAGTTTCTCCAGTTAACACTTAATATCGCGTTGCTTTAAACCATATGGGTAGGGAAAAAAGAAAGTTTAGATTTAACCCATGAGGCGCCCATTTCCAATAATCGGATAGACGCTTAACTATAAGTCCGTTCCCACTAAGCGTGTTAAATTAGACTTCTTAAGTATTCTACACACTTCGGTAGCTCCTTCTCCGGGTCTCCTGGAATACCGCATTCAAGCGCCATAAAGTTCCTATAGTCGATCTTTTTCAACGCGGCGAAACACGATTTAAAGTCAGTATGTCCATATCCGGGTAGTAGACGGTTGCTATCCGCTAGATGTACATGCAGTATATACCCAGCCGCTTCTTCTATGCTCTTAGGGATATCCGCCTCTTCGATATTCATGTGGAAGAAGTCAGCCATTATTTTCACGTGTTCTTTCCCTGAGGCTTTACATACGTCAACCGCCTGTTGAAGCCTATTGATGAAGTGGGTTTCATACCTGTTTAAAGGCTCCAATAAAACGTAGGAGCCGACTTCTTCAGCGTAATCACCTAAAATTTTACACTCTTCTATCAAGATCTGCCTTTCAACATCTCTAACATTTGGATACCAGGGATATAAGTCTGAAATTTTAGGTCCACCAAACGTCGGAACGGTTATAACGCCAACTCCTCCGAGTTCAGCACAAATCTTAAGCCTCTCCTTCAACCCCTCAATAGCTATTTCCCGCGTTCTCCGATCAGCACCCAATAAGTCTCCACCATAACCTGCACAGACCGTTGAGAGCTTAACTTTTGAAGTACTTAACGCATCTTTAACCTCTTTAAGCCTCTGAGGTAAATCGCTTCCCCATACCTCCAAACCCTCAAAACCATATGCCTCTATTTTCTCAAGCTTCTCGATCAACGTTCTACCTGGAGCTAAATTTTCCTGAATAGCTAGCTTCATAGGGAACACACACTTAACTTAAAGCGATAAAGTATTTTTACTTTTCCTATCTTATACGTGTAGCCGCAGTAAAACGTGAACGTAAACACGTCTTTTCAAACTAAAGATTATATCCCCCTCCTCTTATTGACGGTAAGGATATTTCCCGTATTTCTCAGCCGTCATATACATAGCTAGCGCATTCTCGGGAGGCACGTATCTAGTCAATACGTTTGTCGTACTCAGTATATATCCTCCTCCTGGAGCTACCTCCCTTATCAGCCTCTCGACTTCCGCTTTAACATCTTCAGGCCTCCCTAAAGGAAGTAGGTAGTCTAAGTCTAAGTTGCCCATTAAACATATAGTATCGCCCCACCTTTTCTTTATAGAAACTATATCTACACCAGCGTTGGGTTGTAGACTGTGCAATCCATCGAACCCAGCTTTCACGATATCTTCCATCAGCGGTGTTACATTTCCATCACAGTGGAATATCACTGGTAGGCCGAGTCTGTGTGCCAATTCAACTTCTTTAGCTAGATATGGAAAGACGAATTCCCGTAGATGGTTTAGAGATATGAATGGACCCTTATCGTAGGCTAGATCATCACCTAAAAGTATCACGTGTGCACCTGATTCAGCATACAGTTTTATGACTTCCAACTCGAATCTAAAGACTTCTTCGATCACTCTTCTAAGTAGATGCGGATACTTATACATCGCTTTCACATAGTTCTTTAAGCCCATCAATGGATATACTGAATCGAAGGCTCCGCCCACTTGAGCGAAAACGCAGAAGTCTGTCTTTTCAGACCACAATTTGACGCTGTCGGCTTTATACAGCGATATACCCGGCATTTTGAAGTCTCTGAAATCTTCAGGTTGAGATAGACCATGTTTTAGGTAGGTCTTCGTCTTCCCACTTTCAACCCATTCATTGCCAAAATAGTCCCTATATATTGGATAGCCTTTCTCAGTCCTGCCAATTACCTCTACTCTAGGTCCACCTTCAAGCCCAACGTTTACTAGGTCAATCTTTAATAGATTTCTCACCTTGATATGCGCCTTAAACCAATCCTTTAAGGGTTCATTTAAAAGGGCGGATACGAGTTCATCGTGTATTTGAAGCTCACCTTTGGGCAATCTATCGGGCTCTTCAAGACTTAAAGCCCTGTAGACTCTATCAACCCTATCCATCTACCTCATCACGGTAGTCGAAATTTAGACTAGAAAATTCTTAAACGTTACTCTCAGTAGAAATCTTTCTGAAGATTCATTATGGATAAGTTTAAAGTATTAATCGCGGTTTTACTGGTGGTGGTTTGCTTGACCGGTCTCTACTACTCGTTTTTCTCTAAAAAGGGTGAGGGGAGACTTTTCGGATTCTACCTTCCATGGGACGACTCCGTAGACTCCATTACAAACCTAAGCGGTTTTCTCGATAAGCCAGCTGGGCTGTTTGGTTATGTATACGTTGGAGAAGATGGGCATTTATACGCTGGAACAAAACGTATAAAGTTTCTCGGAGTCAACATATGCGGTAGAGCAGCTTTCCCAGATAGAGAAGACGCTGAGAAGATATCAGCTAGACTTGCAAAATTCGGTGTGAATATCGTCCGATTCCACCACATGGATGCTCCATGGGAGAACTTCAACATATTCGATAAATCTACTGGTGGAACTAGGATTTTAAACAGTCAAGCATTGGATAGGCTTGACTACTTCATAGCGATGTTAAAGGAAAACGGTATATACGTAGACTTGAACCTTCTAGTCTCCAGACAACTATCAAGCGCCGACGGTTTACCAGTAGAAGTAGAGTCCATATCTTGGAAGGATCAGCAGGTTCTAGGCTTCTTCGTCGATGAAATTATGCAACTCCATAGAGAATATGCAAAAACCTCTTAACCCATTACAACCCATACACTATGACCACTTACGCTGAGGAACCGAGCGTAGCGATAGTAGAGATAGTTAACGAGCAGGGTCTTTTACAGGGTTGGCTTGGAGGAGTGTTAGATAAACTGCCACCGATATTCAAAAATCGGTTGAGGTATAAGTGGAATAATTACCTATTGGGAAAATACGGTTCAACTGAAAACCTTGAAAAAGCTTGGGGTGTTGCTGGAAGAAGTAGGCTTGAGGAGCATTCGTTGGAAATAGTCTTAATTCAGTAGATTTAAAAGCGAACCTTTGACTGTAAGAAGAGATTGGGTTGAATTTCTATGGAAACTGGAAGAAGAATACTTCAAAAGTATGTACACGTACCTTAAGAATGAACTTAAAGTCAAATCGCTAGTTAGGAACTATAACTAGTTGTAGCATTATAAACATACAAGCTCAACTCGACGCCGTAGACACCCACAACTACTGGAGCCACCCCATTTTCCCCGGTATACCATGGGATCCTGAAAACTGGTATGTAGTAAATGAGCCTATGGTGAATCACCCAGAGGGCAGTACCATACCCGATATCGCTCTTAGAAGGGTTTATGGTAAGCCCCACTTTGTAACGGAGTACAATCACCCTGCACCGAACATGTACGATGCTGAGGCTGTTGTAACGTTAGCAGCGTATGCCGCCCTTCAAGATTGGGATGGGATCTTCTTCGACTATGGAAGTTATAGCAATTGGGATTCGAAGATAATTAGAGGATACTTCGACATAGATCAACATCCGGTTAAAATGGCCAGTCTAATACCAGCGTACATGATATTCATCAGAGGAGATGTCAATTCATCTGATAAGCTCGTGGTAGCCCGGCTCAGTAGAGAGAAGGAAGTAGACGTGATCGTTAACGGTATGACTTGGGCTTGGAGGTTAATAGACGGTGTAC
>CAYWZZ010000018.1:0-43322 GCA_964463005.1 uncultured Candidatus Bathyarchaeia archaeon
AGTAGCCCATATGTCAGTTGGAATACGATCAGGAACCTCATGATTTATAACGGCTAAAACACGTTCTCTCGAGTTCATCTAAGAACACTGTAAGTTGAAAGACTGAAATTTAAGTGGTGTGTAAATTTGCCTCTTATCCGGGTAAGCTCTACTTGTAGTAGTCTTTCAAAATACTCAAGGCTTTAACGTACTGTTCATATAAGTTTATGTATATCTCCCTATTTTGGCTCGGCATATATGTTTCGCTTACACGTACTGCCGATAGGGCTTCTTTAAAACTACTGTAGACGCCTATCCCTTTAAAGGCGGTTAAGGCCGCTCCGAATACTGTAGCCTCCTTTATGGTGTTTACGGATATGGGAATTCCCGTTATATCTGCTCTCAGCTGATTCCAAAGCCTGTTTTTAGACCCTCCACCTACGACTCTAATGGCGTTTATATGAAAGCCCGTAGACTCTATTAGAGCGTTTACGGCAAGCTTAAGCTGACAACTCAACCCCTCCAATGCGGCACGATACACTTGAGCTCTAGAAGAGCCGAGCGTTAAACCGAGTAGCGTACCCTCAGTCTTAAACTTCCTAGTCGGTCCAGAATCTTTAACGAAGCTTGGTATGAAGAGTAGCCCACCTGAGCCAGGCTGTACATTAGAGGCGTCTTTAATCAGCGTCTCATAGTAGCCTTCTGAAAGCTCAGGATAAAACCTCTCTCTCACCCATTCTAAGACGGCTGAGGCTATCATTAAGAGCTGGGGGTTCCATAGACCCGGTTCAACGTCTGCTTCTATGATAACACCCCATTTAAACCCAGTCTTAGATGGGTTGAAAACGCTACTTCTAACGGCTAGTATCTCCCAAGTTCCACTTGACAGTACTGCTTCACCATACTTAACGCCAGCACCTAGTATCGCGAATTGGGTATCATGGCCGCCCACTACAACTGGAGTACCTTCAGTTAAACCAGTTTCTTCTGAGGCTTTAGCCGTGACGTAGCCTACTACATCACCCGGTTCAAACCATTCTGGGAAGAAGCCTACATCTAAACCAGCTAGTTTAAGCATCTCAGGGGACCAATCTCTTTTGGCTAAATTCATAGCCATCATGGTTGAAGCGCTTGTAGGTTCTATGTGGAATGCTCCTGTAAGCCTATGTGTTATTAAACCAGGCATCATAAGCCAAGTATAAGCTTCATTTAAAGCCTTAGGCTCATTCTCTCTAAGCCAGATAAGCTTTAAAAGCGTATTGAAGGATATTATCTGGTATCCTGTTATCCTATATATCTCCCAGGGATCCATAATTGATGGCAAACGCTCAGCGATTGGAATTGTTCTAGGACACTGCCAGCATATAGGTGGATAGGTTAATTCGCCATTCCTTTTAACCGGAGCACCATCAGCCCCCCAGGTTGTAACGATTACAGCGTCAACTTTGCCAACTTTAGAAAGTACGCTTTTAAGGACTGCGCGGATTCTATCCCACAATTCATTCATATTCCATATGAGCCATCCCATTCCACCCGGTTGAGGTGAAGGTTTATTCGGTAGTGAAGACTGAGCTGTAAAAACGCCATTCGAGTCTACAGCAACGGCTCTAACGTTTGTAGAGCCGCAGTCCACAACTGCTACAAGTTTATCAGCTTTCATACAGAATGAATTTATTGTCGCTGGAAACTTAAAGCTTAAGTCTTAACGGTGAATAGTAAGCTTTGGTGGTTATTCTGAAGATTGTAGATGCACATGTACATCCTCCAGCTGACGGAAACCTTAGAGGGTTTGTTGAAGCGTGTGAAAAAGCAGGGATTGTAAAAAGCTTCATGTGCGGTCTCCCAGAGGGGTTTGGGAAAATGGGCAATAATGTTGTCGAAAGAGCGTTTAAAGAGCACCCTGATTTAATCGAAGGGTTTGGCTACGTAGACTTGGGAAGAGATCAGGTTCAAGTAGTAGACGACCTATATAGTAGAGGGTTTACGGGGCTCAAGTTTATAGGCCCTCCAAAGCCGTACGACGTAGACGAATACTTTCCATATTATGAACGGGCGGAACAATACGGTATGATTGCGTTATTCCACACTGGTATAGTGGCTAGAAGTGAAAGCGATAAGGTTAGAAGAGTTTCATCTAGAAATATGCGTCCAGTCTACCTAGAGACTATAGCTAGAAGTTTTCCAAAGCTTAAAATAATCGGGGCGCATTTAGGTCATCCATGGTGCGAAGAAGCTACAGTGGTATCATTCCATAATCCAAACGTATACTTTGATCTATCTGGAGGACATACGTTTTACATTGCCCTAACTCTTAGAAACCGTCTATTCTTCGATGTTAAAACATCTAAACTCCTCTTCGGTTCAGATTCGCAACCAGATGAATTTCAAAAATACATACACTTCTGGCTAACGGTACTTCCACAGTTAGGTGTTTCCAGAGAGCAGATGGAGGAGATATTCTACAGAAACGCCGAATCCCTCCTTAAGAGATGACTTTTATGCTGGACTTTAAAGTCGAAATGCCGAGGTTAAAAGCCCCCATAGCGCTTATAATAGACGATCCGGCGCCCTACGTAAACCACCTATACTATCTTAGAAAATTTCTAAACCCAAACTACCCAGAGTACTATGAAGAGTTTAAAACGATACCGAACGAATTTCTAGAAGACTTCATAAAGCTTATAGAAGAGCAACCCGTTAAAGGTAAATTCAGCGTAATTCCAAACCCGGCTGGTCAAGGGTATATAGACAGCGGGATTGATGGGTATCCTAAGGAAGGTGTAAATTGGTGGATTGAAAAGGTTAGAGAAAAAGTAGCACCTATATTTGACATAACACCTGAAATGTTAACTCATACAAACGCCATAGACCTTAAAACAGGTAAACTCTTGCCGATGCACGAGCAGACTTGGGCTAGTAGTCAGACCATTGAAACTCTAACAGACTACATAGCTAAAGCTTTTGAGACTCTGAAAAACGTAGGTTTTGAAACAAACGGTGTAACTTCTCCGGGAGCCTTTGGAATAGATGTAGAATCTAGATATGCAAAAGCCGTTTTAAACGCCGTTAAACGGGTTTAAACTTGCATGGTATTTTCTAAAGGTCGATCGAAACTCACAGGTAGTTTATCCGAGACTTGCATACCTCGATAAATACGAAGGAGAGGCTGTTGTAAGTATTGTAAGCGGCAACGATGATATGATATGGGAAACAATGACTCCTGAAAGTAGGAGAGCATGGTGTAGAACGACTTTGTTAAAATATGCAGACTACTATATAACTAGCGATGGAAGAAAGGGAAGACTTGTGGAATTGGTCAACTCCAGAAGCTACGTAGTTTTCCATACTCATTGGAACAGTTTATGGTCTAATGGAGCTGAGCACGGCTTGGATGTTATAGGGGAGGTCTTAAAAAGGTTGAACAATCTACTCGGCGATAAAATTATGTGGATGAAGCTTAGTGAAATAGCTTCATACTATGTTGCTTCGAAAACGTTAGATATACACGTAGACAGGAAGAGTGGGTTTTTAAGAATACTTGTGGAGAATATGTTTCCATGTAGAAACTTAACGGTAAGCTTTAAATGCGCCTTCAAAGTAGGAAAGGTTCAACTGGTTAAAGGTCAATATAGAAGTGGATGGTATAAAGCTAAGGTTTCAGAGACCATTGGAGAATTAGATAGGTGTGAGGGAGATTTAAACTCTAACAGTTGGATTCAAAAGCGGAATAGAGTATACGTATGCTTCGACAATACCATTGGGAACACACTTGAACTAACAGAAGCATCTACTTAAAGCCGATTGAAACTTCCCCGCGTCTTATTACAACCGTAACTTCATCGCCTATATCGGGCTTAAACTCAAGTGAATCCCATTCGGTCTTAGTCAACCAAAGCGTAAACCTAGGCGTTCTAACCATGCCCTTCTGAGCAAAAGGCATACTTTGAATTACCTGCTGAATTATCGGAGCAACCTCTCTAACGATACCAGTTTCATCAGTTGAAGTTATTATTGGAGGAGGGATGGGCTTATATTCTGAGAAATCCAATTTAACACATTCCCCTTCAACTGGATCCTGCGTAAGAACCTTACTCGTGAGGACGGCTTTAAAAACTATATCTGCCTTCATCTAAGGATCGATTAAATCTAAACGTATACTCCATATTAAAGTCTTCCCTATCAGCAGATTCATACACTTTACGGGTTCACACATTTACTTAAAACCGTATTATAGGTTATCTTGACAACTGTTTAACACATTTTCTTTTCGATCATACAAGCCCATATGGTGGTGTGTTTAAATGTTACGGCAAAACAATATGAGGATTTACATGAAGGAGGCCGGGAACATTATACTGGTATGTTTAGTCTTAGACTACGTATACTTCTACGGATTTATCTAAGCCACGTTTCTCGCAAACGTTGAGGAAGCTTTTAACGTCGCCGTAGGATTTCTCATATATGTGAGCTGAATTCGAAAAATCAACATAGGAGCCGGGTTCAACACCTACGGCTAATGCTACACTTTTCATAAGTTCTGTCAAAGCCAGCATATTCATGTGAGCTGCTCTAAATAGGTCGCGGCTTCTCCACTCACTCTGCATGATAAGTCTACCATCATATATCTTAAACCACAATCTTTGAAGGCATGGCGGGGAATCTAGATTCACGTCTTTAACTGGTATCCACGTTATGGCTTGAGCTCTACGTGTATAGGGGACGTTTTTAAGCTTCCTAATAACGTATTCAATCTGGTTGAAGCTATCGGCACCATATTTAAAAAGCCTCTCGTGATAGGTGTATGGAAGCTTACCTTCTTCAACAAGCCTATCCTTAGAGCCGTTTAAAACCTCTTCCATGTAACTCTTCAACCCGACTACCGCTAAGACGTCTCCCCTATGGACTCTAGGTTCTCTAAACGGGTCTTCGACAACCATTAAAAGAGTCGCTTCTCTAGCCTTCTCACCATACTCCGTCTGAACTTCAACACCACTTCTCCAAACCTCTAGAACAGCGCGCTCCCATACTGAGGCTATTGATAAACCTTTAACAACCACTATAGGTGCTCTCATCTATATGATAGGCTGCTGAAAACTTCAATAAGTATTTTTAACAGAGTTTAAACAATCGTTACATATATGGGATATTCCAATATAGGTAACATTAACACTTTCATGTAGAGTAAAACCGTGGGAGAGTTAGTTTTATATTGGCTTTACAATTTTAACACTGACTAGTGGATAAAAGCTGGGGTTTAAACGTTTTGAACGCCCTCATAGGTTTCTTCGGCCCCGTTAAGCCAATTGAAAGAAAGCCCTTTGAAATCCTTATAGCCACTATACTATCTCAACATACTAAAGACGTTAAAGCACATGAAGCCTATAGCCGTCTAAGCAGAAGATTCAGCATTACGCCTGAGGCTTTAGCTCCAGCACCCCTTGTGGAAGTGGCGGAAGCGATAAAGGTTGCGGGGCTTCAATGGAATAGGGCTAGGACTATAATTGAGCTATCAAGTATTTTAAAGGAGAAACCAAAGTTTTTCGAGGAAATCGCAAAGCTTAGCGTAGATGAGGCTAGAAGGAAGCTTATGGATCTGCCGGGTGTTGGCGAGAAAACTGCAGATATCGTGCTACTATTTAGCTACGGTAAACCTACGTTTCCAATAGATACACACATATTCAGGGTTTCAAAGAGAATGGGTCTTAGAAGCGATAAAAATGGCTATGAAAATCTTAGGAGACGTCTCTTAGAAGTTTTTCCTGAAAACCGCTATTTTGAAGCGCATATCCTTCTGATAAAACTCGGTAGAGAATTCTGCAGGCCTAAAAAGGCCAAATGCGATACATGCCCGGTGAATGCTTTATGCCCTAAAATCGTTTAAACCCGGTACTAATATTGGATACGTTGACCACAGTATGGGCAGTATAATGCTCCTCTAGGTAGTCGTGCTCCACAATATGGGCAGAAAAGCAATTCAGGCTTAACTGGCTTGGGTTTAACCATCCGCTTATACGCTAACCTAGCCATGAGAAATGCCACAAGCCCATAGGTAATTAAACACAGTATCAGTGCATTTGTAGCAATCATTACAGCGCCATTCGCATACAGTAGGGCTCTTGAATAGTATCCCTTATTGTAGGCTTCTAAAGCTATAGAGACCAGAATTTGAGCTATAAGTTTGAAAGGCTGTAGAAGAATGCTTAAATCTTCTACGGTCTTCCTAGCTTTTTCCATAATGACAGCAATCTCTTCAATTGACGATATGCCTGTGAAACCCCACCTCCTAAACGTCTCAAGAACTTCTATAGTATTATTGGCCGCTTGTCCAAGGGCTGTTATTATCGATGAATCGTCATTGATAGAACCCATACGTTTAACTATCCTAAAGAACCTCTTATAATATTCAAGCCCCCCATATTTATCGCCGAGCGTCTTAAAGATTTTGTAAGATGCTGCGTAGTACGCAATCACGTTGGACGGTGTTGAGCCCATTGACCATGATTGTACAAACCCATACTTATCGCCTATAGTATTGAGAACTCTCTCAACTTCACTCCTATGCATGGAAACGGCCTCCCTATAACCTAATATCCATCCGATTTCCATACTGAAGTACTCAGCCATACCTTCATGAACCCATAGTCTCGTAGGTCCTACTCCAGCGTACCAGACCATGTGATGAGTTAACTCATGCAAAGCTATCAACTCTATGGAGCCGCTTATCGTCCTCATATAGAATATGTTTAGATGTATATCCCCAGGTTGTCCTCCGGTAAAGGGGACATATCCACCTAAGCCTGATAAGAGCTCGTTTTTACTTGGAAGGAAGAATGTCACATTTATATTGGTAACGTTTACATCGAAGACGTCTAGGAAAATCGGCAGGCTTTTGTTGTAAAGGTCTAGAATTCTTCTAGCATATTCCATATATCTTGCAGGTGCGTGGAAATTGAAGATTCCTAGCCTATACTCTTCTTCTTTAAGAAGGGTATTTTTCAACGTAAAGTATATCATGATACGACTGTTTGACTCCGTGGAACAGCTTACTAGGACACGGTTCTTTGGAAAACGCATTATTAGAAGATTCGATGGCTTTCTAATAGTGGAATCAACTATTATGTTTACGTCGTCTGAAGCTACTGTTGAATTAGGTGGAAGTATTATCTCAGCCGTTCCCTCTAAATCGTAGGCGTATTCTATGTGTGATGAGTAGAATAGTCCATTGGGTTCGAATATGAAAGTGTAAAGTGGAACAGTATAGCTTATAGTTAAATTTATGAATTTGGATGCCGAGGTGAAACTGAAGGTGAAGTTTTCCCAAAATGGGTCTTTAGACCCATATCGGAAAATGCTTTTAACCTCTACATTACTTAAAATGGCGTCTGATACGACATAGCTCCAGTTCAAATATGATGGTACCGTTATCCATGAGGAGCCATAGGTTAAACCACTATATATTAAGTTGATTAATATAGATGTATTTCCATCTTCATCTATATCATAGACGTATAATATTCGCCCACGGGCCGCCGGAGCTGCTTGAACCAACTTAACATACGCGGGAAAGATTAGGAAAACAGTTAAAATTAACGTACATAATATTAGTTTGGCATTTAATTTAACTTTCACATTAAACACCAACCTATACTATAGGTTAACTACTTTAAAGTAGAAAGCTTACATAGATAAACGTATCCCTCTCACGGTTTTTATCAAGGACGGATAAAGATCCAAGTAAAATTTAATCGAACAAAGCATCTAGGATATTAAATATGTTTTTAAGTAATATTTTATCAAGCGTATAATCGAAGGTTGTTTTGAAACCTTTAAAGAGTTAAAGCCTACAAAATATAGGATGGCTTTCCAGCAGTCTATTTTGAATCGTATAGACTTCTAAAAAAAACTTGAAGTCTTATATTAATCGTATCACCTTTGCAAGTTATATGTCCATAGTTAACTTGGCGGCTTTGCATCAATTTTCCCGCTCAGCTTAAACTGAACCTGAAAGATTGAACTTGGAGGCATCTATTTTGCACTATTCTTACTCTTATAGTCGAATTGTTGGCTGTATTCAACTAAAGTTATGATCTTATAGGTGAGTAGAATAATTCGTCTCCACATTAGGATTTACTAACTGTAGCTTGGCTCTAAAGAAACAGTCTTAACTCTAGAGAAGTTTCCAGAAAACATATGCGCGATTTAACTGTGTAAGCTTTACATAATTCCTCTTCATGTTTTAGAAACAGAGACTTCCTTAGGTGGTTTTTGTGATCATATTAACGCATGGAGATTGTGACGGCGTTTGCTCAGCGGCTATAGTTAAAATGGTATATCCGCGTGCAGAAGTCTACTTTACAAACCCATCTAGACTTTTATCAGATTTGAAGAAGTTTAATGTTCCAGATGAACTCGTCATATGCGATATAGCCTTGAATGAGGGTGAATGGCCCCTAGTAGAGGGTGAGCTTAGAAGAATATCTCAGGATTTCGAAGCAGTCTACATAGACCACCATCTACTACCAGTGGACTTTCCAAGGGAGCTTAGATCCGGTGTTAAAATCTACCATAGGGAGGATATGTGCGCTTCTCAGATAGCTTACACAGTTTACAGTGGAAAAATGGAGGGGCATATGCAAAAGTGGGCGGCAGTGTTAGCCACTTATGGAGCGATAGCGGATTACACTGAAGATACGCCTCCTGCTTCAGAGCTAATAAATATGATCGATAAGAGAGTGCTATACCTTGAATCAGGAATATTGAGTGAAGCGTTGATAGTGAAGCATGATGAGGTCTTCAAAAAGGCTGTAATTGAAGATTTAGTTAAAGGAATTAAACCGAGCCAAATACCTAAACTAGTTGATTATGCCGTTGAAGCGTTAAAGCTGGAGTATGAAGTGTACAGTTATGTTGAAGAATATACTCGTAGAGTAGGAAACGTCGCGGTTGTTATGAATCTACCGCATAAAGGGTTCTTAGGTAAAGCGGCCATATATTCTATATACACGTCGGGAGCAAGTGTCGGATGTGCTGTAGCTTTGAAAGATGGTGTTGCTGAGGTGAGTTTAAGGACTAGAGACCCTATGATAAACTTGGGTGCTATAGTAAGAAAGGTGGCAAAAACCTTCGGAGGTAAAGGGGGAGGTCATAGCAAGGCCTGCGGTGCTGAGCTTCCGGAAGATGTTGTTGAAGACTTCATACACACTATTAACTCTCTAATTTCTAGAAGTCCTGAAAGCTCTTAACAGCTTTGACCAAATTCTCAATCTTTCTGAAGACTCGCATATTTCTACGCCAATCTTCAGGAAGTTTTTCAGCTATGCGTCCAGTAGTTCTACTATCCATGATTACTATCATCCCCTTATCCTCTGGCCTCCTTATTAAGCGTCCAGCGGCTTGAGCTAAAGCATTTACACATGGATTTAAATTTGCATACTCATAACCTTTCTCACCAAATTTTTCGACAAAGTATTTGGTTAATGCGTCTTGAAGCTCGGTTTTCTTAGGATAGGGTAAGCCAACTATCACGACCGACGATAATAGAGATCCGACTTCATCTGAGAAGTCCACACCTTCACTAACCTTTCCCCTTGCAACAGCCATAACGGTTGGATTGCTATTAGCCTTCAGAAACCCGTAAACGTCTTCAAAAGACGTATCCTCATCTTCGTATATGACTGGAGTTTCAAGGTCTCCGCAATACTGTTTAACAGCGTTCATCACTTCATAAGAGGGGAAGAAGAAGGCCATAGCGCCTTCAATAGCTCTCCTAAGAATCTTAATATGCTCAGCGATCTTCACCCACTCTTCTTCACATCTCTTAGTAAATTTCGTAGTCACAGTTGCATCTACGAAGATTGCCCTATTTTCCTCTGGAAATGGATATGGGAGTTCAAGTCTATCAACGCGATTTTTATCCAAGTCTAAGACTTCAACATAATAGTCCATATCCCAGAGCGTCCCAGACATAAGTGTGACTGCGTAAACGTCGTTCAGCACAGATGCTATGAGAGATGGGTCTAAAAGTCTTAAACCAATCCTATAGTTTAGAGAACCGTCTCTAAAAGTAAAACCCTCAATATACTTTACGAAGTTGGGGTGCTCGGATTCAATGAGATGCTCTAAGAATATGCCGACTCTAGAGGTGTAAGAGATTGGCGGTAAACCCTCAGAAATCTTCATAGATCTTATAGCTTCACCCTCCTCTTGAATAAATCTAGCAAGCTCTGAGAGTCCATTATAACGGCTAACATTCAGAGAATCGCTTAACACATCCTCAAGATAAGAGCCTTCCAGAAGTTTGACTTCATCCGGTTGAACTTGAAGCTCCTGACCAAGCCTTTTAACAGCGGTTAAAAGGCTTCTTAAATATTCTGCGGCGTTTGAACTATAACGTTCACATTCTCTAGAGGCCCTTTCCAGAGAGACAGTTGAAATGGTTTCCGTAGTAAGCTCTGTCAAGTAGTTTGGTAGTGAATGTGCCTCGTCTACAACGCATATAATATTCTCGAGGTGTATGAACGCTTTGGTGAAAATACTCTCCCTAACTGCATCCATGAAAAGGTAGTTGTAACTTCCGACAATAACATCCGCCTTTTTTAAGAGTAGCTTAGAAACCTCGTATGGACATAATCCCAAGTCTGCACACAATTTGAAAACTTCATGTGGGGTTGAAACGCCAAACATTTCAAGTTTATCTAGGGCTTTTAAAGCACTCCATGAAGGGCGTCTACCGGAGAAAGTAGTCTCATAAAATGTACATTTCTCATTTAGAGATCGACTTCTAAGGCTTTTACAATATCTTAGGAAGTCTCCGTATGGTACATCTTTAATGTTTTCGAAAGAAACCTTGGGGCACATGTGTTTTCGGCCTGTTAATGGAACTACCATAACCTTCTCCGATGAAAATTGAGATATTCTTCTAGCCTCTCTACAGTAGATTTCAAGCTGATTCCTAGTCCTCGTCAGAACAAGTAGCCTCTTAGACAATCCGAGGCTTCTAACAGCCATATAAGCTGTTAAAACAGATACGCTTTTTCCCGTCCCACATGGGCTTGAGAGAAGAGCAATCCTACCGTTTCTAAAAGCTTCAAATAAGAAACGTATGGCTTTAAGCTGCCCAGCCCTGTAAGATTTATAGGGGAAAAACTTAGCAAAGAGCTCTTTATAATCCACAAGGTTTATGATAGTAAGCTCTGAAGTTTAAGCTTTTTAGAACCTTTAACGTACAAATTTTCGGGAGTAGATGAATTTGAAAATACTCTGGGCTCCTTGGAGAGCCAGCTATGTAGAGAAACCTGGAGAAACCTGTATATTCTGTGAGAAAGCCAGCGAGAACAAAGACGAGGAAAACTTGATAATCTTAAGGGGGCAGAGAAGCTTTATAATGCTTAACCGTTATCCGTATAACACTGGGCACCTTATGATAGCTCCATACAGGCACATTGCCAGTATAGAAGATCTCTCAGAAGAAGAGGCTGTGGAAATTTTCAAACTTTTAAGGGAGTCGATCAAGGCCGTTAAAAAAGCGTTTAAGCCAGACGGTTTTAACATAGGTGTAAATATTGGCAAAGTTGCTGGAGCAGGTGTAGAAGGTCATATACACATCCACGTAGTCCCGAGATGGCTTGGCGATACGAACTTCATGCCTGTAACAGCAAATACAAAAGTTATGCCTGTATCCTTAAAGGAGACCTATGAGAGAATTAAAAGAGCCATGCAGTCTCTTTGAAAGAAAGAGTATTAAACTCAACCGTATATTAACGTTCCGATTTTAACTCCTCTAATGGCTAGTTCAATATTATCCGGTTTAAAGCCGTTCAATACTATGGTTTTAATCTTATGTCTAGCTATTAGTCTGGCCGCCTTTGGGTCTATTATGGTTCTCAAACCAGCCTTATAGCGTATACGCCCAAACATGTTTTCAAGTTCTCCAAAACTTAAACTGTCGATTTTAGATGCATCAGGATACTTTGAAGGGTCCTTGTTGTAAATGCCATCTCTATCAGTAGCTTTGATAAGTGTATCGAAGCCTAATTTAACGGTTGCGAGAGCAGCTACCGTATCCGTAGTAATGCCGGGTCTAATACCGCCCATAACTACAATGTTATACCTTTTAAGCAGTTTAGAGGCCTCGGATATTCTTCTGGGAATGATAGTAGGGGTTGTTGGTTTAAGCGCTTCGGCTAATAGTTGAGCGATAACCCGTGAAGCTTGTATAGCTACCCTATCCTGGCTTTCTTGAGTCATGCTTATGGCTTTTGCGCAATCTATAAGCATTCTCGCTAGTCCACCTCCCCCAGTTACAACGAGCACTTTAAAGCCTTCCATAGAAATCCTCTCTAAAACCTTAGAGTACTCTAGTATAAGTTGCGGATTTAACGGAGAAGCTACGACAGAGCCGCCTATTTTAAGCACTATATTCAAGGCAGACACCGCCTAAATTTATTTAAACTCTCTCAAGCATAGTTAAAATGTTAACTGTTAAGAGGAGAGGATTTTGAATAGAGCTAGGAAGGGGTTTTCAAATCAAGTTTTTCAAGTTCTTTCCTCACCAATTAGGTTTGAAGTTTTAAGGTTACTCCGGCTTAACCGCGCCTTAACATATAGTGAAATTATGGATAAACTCGGTCTAGAACCCACCAAGCATGCTGGCAAATTTGCATATCATCTTAGAAGCCTTATAAAAGCTAGGCTTATTGAAAAGGCAGATGATGGAAAGACTTATCGGCTTACAGACCTTGGGGTTAGAGTTTTAGAATTTGCTCAAGAGCTTAATGAATATCTTCTGAAGAAGATGGGTAAACTTCTCGTCAGAAGCTCAAGAATGGCTATAGAAGAATTCGATAGATTTAGAATAGTCAGTAGCCTAGTCAAAGAGGCACAGGTTCCCTTAGACTTGGCAGAATCCATATCGCTTGAAGTTGAGAGGAGGCTTATGAATTTGCAAGTTAAATATTTAACAGCACCACTCATACGTGAGATCGTTAACGCAGTCCTCATAGAGAAGGGGCTTGAAGAGTATAGGCATAGACTTACGAGGCTCGGCCTTCCAGTTTACGACGTTCTCAAAACCTTTGAGAAGGCTAGTGCTATGAAGATGCACGTTGAAGACGTTAGAGGAATAGCTGGTGAAGCAGTTTTGAGAGAATACACTCTTCTGAACGTCCTGCCGAGAGACGTTGCCGACGCATATTTAAGCGGAGACATACATTTAGAACTTTTAGGGTCTTGGATCCTTAGACCTGATATAATTCAGCATGATATCCGGTTGATCTTAGCAGGCAAGTTTCCAAATCTGCCGAGTAAATACCCAGCGACGTTAACGTCGGCTTTAAATAGGCTTAGAATTGCCGCTTACAACAGCAGTTTTGAGGTGAATGTAGATCAAGGATTTGACATGTTCAACATCTTCTTGGCACCTTTAGTCAGAGGTAGAAGGCTTGTGGAGATCAAACGTGCTCTTCAAATATTTATAGAATCTCTACGAGTCTCTTCAAACTTAAACGTAAGCTTTGGATTGGAAATCGGTTTAAATCAGGCTATTGAAAACCTTAAAGCTCCGTCGGGTGGGGAAGTTTATGGAGATTATCAAGATGAGGCTTTAACGCTTGCACAAGCCTTCATAGATGTCTTGAAAAAAGAGTTTTCAAAAGCTCCGTTACATAATCTCAATTTAATAGTCAAGGTTAGAGAGGCTTCTCTAAGAGACGAGTGGGTTGAACTAATGAATAACATACACGACGCTATTAGGCTTGGTATACCCATAATAGTAGCCAATTTAACCGATGTAAACGATAATGTCAGTTTTTCAAGTTATGGATTTAGGTTTGAAGCTTCCTCAGATTGGGAGATGGAAACTCTAGCAGTACCAATGATTGCGGACGTTTCCATAAACATGCCTAGACTTGCTCAAATATCTAGAGGAAATGATGAACGTCTTTGGGAAAATTTACAGAAAACAGTTGATAAGGCTATTGAGGCTATACGTATCAGGAAGGAGGCTTTAGAGAGTCGTATTAAGGAGGGACTGCTACCGACGATTTCGCAACCAGATGATCCATATATAAGATTTAAAGCAATCTTCTCAGCCCTTGGATTGATTGGACTCAACGAAGCCACCATCATACATACTGGTGCGGATCTTTCGAATGCATCGTCGCAAGCTGTTATGATCAAAACATTAAGACGTATACGTTCATGGTTAGATGCAGGTAGAGATAAAATAGGATTAACAAGTCTGTGCGGAGAAGAAGCTGCGTCGAGGCTTATAAACCTAGACCTCAATAACTACGGTAAATCGATCTTAAACAGCCAAGGCTTTAGGAAGGAACCATACTACACCGATGTATGCATAGTGCCCCTTGAATACGATATTCCGCTTTCCAAGAGACTTGAAATAGAGGAGAAAGTGGGGTCTATTATGAACTACGGAACACTTCCAGTAATAGAGATAAATTCAAACGAAGTCGACCGTGAAACGCTCTTCAAGATGACATTATACATATTGTCTGAGCATAAGCAACTTAGATGCTTCACGTATTCGACGTTTATAACATATTGTAGACGTTGTTTAAAAGTTTTTGAAGGTTACTGGGATAGATGTCCAAAATGCCACAATACAACTACGGTGGTTCAATACGGTAGAACTCCTTCTCTAGTTAAACCGATGTACAGATGGCCCCCTGAAAAAAGGGCAAATATACCTTTGAGGAGAGTTTACAGCGTTAAAGATTTTGAACCTTTAACTCAACACTAAGCTAGTTTAAAACTGCTCTATTACGTCCTCTCTGGTCATAATTATCCTACAGTAGTGACATCTAAGTCTTAAAGGTTCTACACTTTCAACGATAAACGTAGGCTGAACAGGTTCCCCGCTATTTGTAATGCAAGTTGAATTTGCACATTTAATGACTCCTTTTATTACTTTTGGAAGCTTAACTTTATTCTTTTCGATAACTTCATAGTTCCTTATGATGTTTATGGTGGCATTTGGAGCTATTAAGGCTATTTTATGAACTTCATCTTCTCTAAGTTCACGGTTCTCAATTTTCACTATGTCTTTTCTACCGAGTTTCTGGCTTGGAACATTCATAAGAATGCTTATTATGTTGCCTTCTCTGCCAGTCAACCCTATAATCCTGAGGACAGCTAAAGCGTATCCAGCAGTTATGTGGTCTATGACTGTCCCATCTTTGATCTTACTAACTCTCAATTCTTTCTCAACCATGAGATCACCTTTTATAACGTATCAGAGTCGTAATAATAAAGCGAATTTACTTTAAAAAGCTTACAATTTCCATCATTTCACTACCTTCTCAACTAGCTGAATAAAACTTCAATTATCCTCAAAGCCTATCTACATGAGTAAGTTTTGGATGTTGAATCACGGCAGTGTTCTCAGAGCTTTAATAAGCTCTCTACTCTCAAACCACCTCCTTTTACTATTTCGCTTCTTTACGCTCTTTTAAGAAACTTCGCTCCAGCCCAATGGTGAACGTGCAAGAACGTTGAAATTAGAAGATAAATATTAATATACATGCCATATATACTATGTTAGGTTTTACTATGAGCGTAAAACAGCAGAGGTTTAAGATTTCACCAACAGGTAGAGGAGCGGTATTTAAACTAAAGAGATGGTTCTACTTATCATTCTACGCAAAGAACGTACCAGACGAAGTTAAAAAGAAAAACAGAGACGCGTGGCTTGAGCTTTCAAGAAGGCTTGTCGAAGAAATGAATAGACGAGGTACTTCAGAAAAACCGACGAGAATAACTTTAGAATACGAAACGAGTCCAAACAATGAATTTAAACCAAGATCCGTGATGGTTGAGGTGATGGAGATGAAGCCTCTAGAAAGCTTCAAAATTTCTTTCATAGGGCGAGAGGCTGAAGTGGAGGAAAGGGAGAAGTTGAAAGCTCAACTTACAGAAATACTTAAAAAAGCTAAAGAATTAGGCATAAGACTGGAAGACCTTAAGAGTGAAAACCAGTAAAAGCAATTCACATTAGCTTCAGTTGAAAATCGATAAACAAATGTTTACTTATTTTACGTCTTATTGGCAAGCGATAATGATTTATAAGATAAAGCGCCTTTTATGAATCCTAAACCATGCTAACACAATTAGATTTTTAAACGCTTAAATTGCAAACTCCGTTAAGCGTAATCGGCAAGTTTCTTCCCCGTCTTCTTAAGCCAATCCTCTACTGGTTGTTTGAATTTTTCTTCAACTAGTACTCTATGAATTGAATTGAAGGTGCAGAATGAGATTATTCTTCCATCTGGGGTAGCGTAGTGTATGCCGCATCTATTCACTCTATCTAAATCGATATTCCATACATCTTGGAAGTGCATGATCCCGATCATAATAATGTTGTACATCAATTTTCCTAGAGCTTCATAGCTTCCCTTAGTTACAATATCTTTAAGAAGCTTCCTAATAAGCTCATTCTTCACCATCGGGAGGAGTTTGAGTGTTTCTAGTTTAGCCCTTCTACTATGACCTCTAATACCCAAGTAATATATTTCCCAGAATATATCGGCGAAATTATCAACATCTACAAGCTCAGTTATCGGCGTGAAAGTTCCATCCTCTCCAACAACTATGAACGTAGCTACACCGCAGTGTGGATGTAGGGTGAATTCTGGATAAGTTCTATTCTTTATTATCTCCATTCCCTTAGCGATGGGAAGAGGCCAGTTTACGGGTCTCCAGCTCCACCTTGAGATTGCTCCGCCAGTCTGTTCTTCAATGAGTTTTATAGCATCGGGTATTGTTATTCTCATATTCCTCATTTCCTCTCTCTTAGCTCTACCAGCCATAGATATCGGCTGTATGTTTACACATCTTATAACATCTCTATTGTTAACAGCATACCTTATGATGTCTCCCAGATCACCGTCGTTAACGTTTTTAGCTAGTGTAACAACCAATACTATGGATTTATGTCCAAGTCTCCTAGCATTTTCAATAACTCTATTTTTGATATCAATAAGCCCACCCCTACCCCTAAGTTTAAGGTATATTTCCTCTCTCAATCCATCAAACTGAAGGTAGATCGTATTCATACCGGCATCTAACAACCTCTTATAATAGTCTAAATCTTCAGCGAGTCTAATTCCATTTGTATTAACTTCTACGTGTCTAATTCCAGCCATCTTAGCCTCTCTGATCAATTCTGGAAGGTCGTTTCTAAGTGTAGGCTCTCCTCCGCTAAATTGTAGGGCATTTGCCGCCCATGGACTATTTGATCTGAAAAGCTTAATCATATCGACTATCTGCTCATATTTAGGCTCGTAGACGTAGTTCACGGCGCCAGCATAGGCAAAGCATACCGGGCAAGCCATATTACATCTATTCGTAACGTCTATTATACCTAGGATTATGTGAGTTTTATGTTGAGGGCATAGTCCACAGTCGAAAGGGCAACCCTTATTTACCTGAGAATGGGGTTTTTCAAGGCCATTACCGATATACCTAGCGATGTTCCACTTCTTCTCAAACCATTTATAGTATTCAGCGTCGCCCCAGTAAACGTCTTCAAATTTACCATGTTCTGGGCATGTCTTCTCCAAGTATATGACATTGTTCTCTTCGTAGATTCGCATTGGTATTTTTCTAAAGCATACTGGACATATGCTCGCCGACCATTTTTCGAACGTTTCTCCTTTAGACATAACAATACAATAGATTTTTACCTTAAGATTAGCTATATAACGGTTTCTCCAACTTACATAGCTTCTCTGAGCTTTACGATTAAATCAGGTTTATTCGTCGTTATAGAATCCACACCCATCTTTACAAGTTTTCTAGCAACTTCTAAATCATCTACAGTCCAAACATTGACCTTGAGCTTAAGTTTATGGGCGAATTCAACTGTTTTAAGAGTTGCAAGCTTGTAATAAGGCATGACGGCTATACAGCCAATACGTTTAGCTATAAGAATATAGTCTCCAGGCTTTGCATATATTAAACCTCTATACGTATTAGGGTTAGCCTCAGCAACGGCTTTCAATGCGTCTTCGTGGAACGACACGAACATGACCTGGTTTAACATGTCTTTACTCTCCACTAGGTTTAAGGCATACCTGGATGCACGAATTTCCTTAAGTTCTAGCAGTACGCATATCCGCCCATACACTAAATCTAAAGCTTCTGAAAGGAGTGGAATTCTTTCACCCCTACCAGCATTAAAATTTTTAAGCTGTTCAGAAGTGTAACTATCAACTCTACCAGTTCCATCTGTAGTTCTATTTAAGGTTTCATCGTGTATGACCACGGGAACGTTATCCTTAGAAAGTCTAACATCAAATTCCACGGCGTCAGCCTTCATTTCTATAGCCTTCTTAAAGGCTCTAATCGTATTCTCAGGTTCATAGCCTGAAGCTCCTCTATGAGCGACGACAGCAAAGGGCTTCTTAGAAAGAAATTCTAAGATATCCACCAATTTCCCTTCACCGTTAGCTTAATCATAGCACTAGCTATATTATGATTATGTCTTAAATAAATCTGCCACTTGTCTTTGAAAAATAGAGGCTTGCATGGAAGGAATTTACACGAGAGTGTTGGATAATCTTTAACAGAAAAACTCAGACATAAGTATGAAGTTTGAAAGACTCTTTCCTAAGACTATGTGAAATTTATGAAACTGTGGAGAAGCTTAGCTCTAGAAATGAAATCATAGAATCCATAGCCGGGTATTTAAAGGGGTTAAGCCCGGAAGACCTTAGAATAGCTATTAAACTCTCTACAACAAACTTTCAAGAAACTTTAAATGTAAGTTGGGCTACGCTTTTGGAGGCGTTAAAAGACCTGTATAAGCTGGCAGATGCAGATTTGTATAAGGCTTTCAACGAGACTGGTGATATCGGAAGCACCGTTAAATCGATCTTAGAATCCAGAAACTTCAGCCGCCAAACTCTACTGTTAACAAAGCCTCTTACACTTGAGGAGTTAAATTCACTACTTCGGGAAATATCTAAAGCCGAGGGCTCAGGCTCTAAGTATAAAAAGCTTAAAATCTTAAAAGGCTTGTTTAGCAAAGTCTCTCCGTTAGAGGCCAAATACCTAGTTAGAATAACTTTAGGTGATCTTAGGATAGGTATTAAGGAGGGGATCATTGCTAAGGCTCTATCCGAAGCTTTTCACATCCCATACACAGCTTTAGAAAGGGCTTTAATGCTTAGTGGAGATTTAGCTGAGACTGCAGTACTGGCTAAAAAACATGGTCTTAACGGCATTCTGAACATGAAGTATGTTCCATTCAACCCTATAAAACCCATGCTTGCAGGCATGGCCTATAGTATTAAAGAAGTTATAGATGAGTTTAAAGATAAAACGGCATTTGAATATAAGATTGATGGTGCAAGGGTTCAAATTCACTCATTTAATGGAAAGGTTAAAGTCTTCTCAAGAGGGCTTAGAGACGTAACCTTCAGCTTGCCTGAGATTGTAAATATTGTCGAGGAAGAGCGTAAGCTGAAGAACTGCGTAGTTGAAGGTGAGGTTATAGCCGTAGACTCCAACGGAAAACCCCTCCCATTTCAAGAGCTCATGCATAGATTTAAACGCCTTAGGGGAATTGAAGAAGAAGCTAGGAGGCTTCCTATTAAACTATACTTGTTTGATATATTGGTAGCTGGGGGTTCTCTAATGATAGATGAACCGTACATTAGGAGAAGGAATTACTTGATTCAGTGTGTAGAGTCAATACCCATAGTAGACTGTTTAATAACTCAAAACTTGAAAGAGGCGGAAGACTTCTATAGGAGGGCTTTAGAAGCTGGACATGAAGGGGTTGTGGCTAAGAAGCTAAGTAGCGTATACCGTCCGGGTATACGCGGTAGAGAATGGTTGAAGGTTAAGGGGGCTCTGGATGCTTTAGACCTGGTTATAGTTGGAGGAGAATATGGATATGGGCGTAGGTATAAATGGATAAGTGACTACTTTTTAGCCGCCTTAGACCCTGCAACAGGGAGATTCACAGTGATAGGTAAGACCTTCAAGGGTTTAACCGACGCTGAATTTGAAAACCTTACAAAAATTCTTGAAAACGATGTTGTTAAAAGAGAAGGGCGTAGAGTTTGGGTGAAGCCTAGAATAGTAGTTGAAGTCATCTACAATGAAATACAGAAGAGCCAGAAATATCCCTCCGGCTTTGCGCTTCGGTTTGCCAGAATAGCTAAAATAAGGTGGGATAAAAACGTCGAAGAAGTCGATACAATCGATAAGGTTAGAGAGATATACTTGAAGCAATTCGAGAGGAAGTCTTCAATAGGCTAACCTCTAAAAAGCTACCTCTTTAATCTTGTCAACCAATGTTCCAGCCCTTTCATAGACTTCATCCTTTAAGCCGAACCTTGAAGGACCGTAACCTTCAGTGACGAAGGATGAAGCTGCTGAAGCTACTGCTAAACTCCATTTTAAATCGCCACTACGGAAAAATTCAACGGTGAAGCCAGCCGTAAAGCTATCACCAGCTCCAGTTGGGTCTACGACTTTAGGAGGCTTATAGGATGGAGCTTGCAGAACTTTACGATCAACCATACAGAGGGAACCTGCCTCTCCAAGTGTTAAGAGTATTATACCATTACACAACTTTCTAAGTCTCTTAAGCATTTCCATGATTTCATTAACCCCCGTTAAAGCTTTAGCCTCTTTCATACTTAACTTGACGATGTCCGCATTTGAAAGTATTTCATGGTTTAAATGTCCATCTTCGTAGACCTCTCCATTCTCTTTAAATCTCCTTATAAAACCTTGAGCATCTATCGATATTAAATGAGATTTAACTCTTAACGCCTTTAAAGTCTCCAGTCCAACTTCACCCGCTACGGAACCGACATGGGCCAGTTCAACCTTTGGGAGGTTTTCAAGTTCTCGTGGAGCAATAGGGTTGCATAGGCTTAAAAGCTTCAAAGTCCTACCGTTAGTTCCGTATATGAGCTTAAACCGCGTGGTTTTAGAATTTAAATCTCTAATGTAGAAGCTTGTATTTAGACCAGATTTTGAAAGCCAAACCATGAATTCATCGGGAAAGTCATATCCGACTTTTGACACGGGTATGGCTTCGCAGTTGAGCCTTAAAGCTGTCATAGAGGAGTATACAGCGGAACCGCCGGGGGTTGGGCGGACTGGATGAGCAACTACATGTATTAGGTCTATAGTCGTATGTCCTACAACAGAGAATTTCATTATAAAACCTACCTGAAACAATTCTTTACTTCATCTCTATCAACTGTTCAGGTATTTCTTCACCACGGTTAAATACTTCAACTTTCTCACCAACGCCTACGTATACGGTATCCACCATGTCTAAGAAAAGGCCTGTTTCAACGACGCCGGGTATTTCTTTAAGCTCCTGGTCGAGTTCTTTAAAACTTCCATCGATACTTCTAAACCATACTTCCACTATGAAATTTCCACGTTCAGTTACTAGAGGAACTTCCTCACCGTTTATCCTATAAGCCCTTAGCTTAGCTTCTCCTCCAAGCTTAGAAATTTTTCTAAAAACAAGTTCTCTAGCTTCTCTTAAAACCTCGATGGGTATTGGGAACTTCGTGTGGAGCCTTTTAACGAGCTTGCTATGATCAACTATTATGAAAAACTTTTTTGATGACGATGCGAGTATCTTCTCGTTTGTGAAAACGCCATAGGAGCCTCCTTTAAGTAAATTAAGCCTTCTATCAACTTCATCAGCGCCATCTACATCTACGTCTACAACCGGATACTCG
This sequence comes from uncultured Candidatus Bathyarchaeia archaeon, assembly GCA_964463005.1. Lineage (GTDB taxonomy): Archaea > Thermoproteota > CALKCG01 > B24 > B24 > DTBU01. Next base: position 21,711 of record CAYWZZ010000018.1, read on the forward strand.
TCTAAAGATGCCACTTGCATATTTAAACTTAAAGCTAGAAGTTTTATCGGTATACTTGAAGGAACCGCTATAACTTTGAGCCCCTCATTTTTAATTCTCTTAGCCAATTCCCTAACGAACATAGCCGCTGTTGTCCCACTACCAAGTCCAACAACCTCTCCATCTCTTATCAAAGAACTGGCATACTTTGCTACAAGTTGTTTCTCTCTTATCTTAACTTCCAACGTCATCCTATAAATTAAGACGGCTTAGGTATTGATAAAATTTATGGAAAAAATGGAGGAGGGGTCTTCACTCCTCTATGATTATTGCAGCCGCTGGGCACTGTTCAGCGACTTCCCTACAATTACACCCATCGCACCCATCTGGATTGACGACTATGGATTTCCCCTCGTCATCTAGTTGGAAAACCTCTGGGCATAGCGAAGCACATAGACCGCAACCTATACAAGCATCTCTATCTATTTTAACCCTCATTTTAAACCCCCTTTTTTAGAGAGTGGGATCTATCATTTAACTTTAACGCATCTCTTAAGCAAGCTCAAATCTGAAAGTTGCTTGAGAACGGCCTCATACTGGTTTTTATCATTGATTGTAGCATTAATTGCCTCCTCACTTATGTGCGTTCCAGGTTTGACTAAAACCTCAGCTTTAACATTTAAAGCCTTCTCTAAAGCATACTTCATTAAAACGCCTATCAAACCACCCATTGGACAGAACGGTGTAGTCGGTCTAAACATTACTCGAATCTTACCGCAGTCCAGTATTTCAATAGAATCTTCATCCACTATATTCATCTCTATGACGGAAATGGGATATTCTGGATCGTAAACCTCTCTAAGAACATCCATTACCATCTTTTTATTCAACGACATTCGATTACAACTAACTACTTCAACTATATAAGTTGCTCTAAAACTACTTCAAGTCTTCTCATACACGAACCGCATGGAAGCTTAGATTTAAAGTCCGTATCCAATATACTGTTTGAAAAATGCATAACGCATTTAGGGTTGGAACAGTGACGCAGACCATAAGTATGGCATATCTCATGAACAGCTTCCTTAACGGCCCTATCCATGAAAAACCTTTCATTGAAATCTTCTCCATAAAAACGCGGATCTAGCCTAGCTAAGGATATTATTGCAAGTAAACCCGGGCTTTCAGCCTGTCCGAATATGAAGTTGAGGTTTGGCACATAAAGATCCGCTCGAGTGACGAGCAGAGTCCTACGCTTAATGAGTCTAGAGTAGTACATCATGATTACGTTAGAGTTGTACTGTTTTCTGTGAACGTTATAGGAGTCCATGGGAATGCTGAGGCGTTCAGTTGAAACTCTGAATTTAATGAGGGGGAGGATTTCCATCAACTCTAAGGAGAGCTTCATTAGAAAGTTCAATTCTACGTCGTCTAAGGCTGTAAGGGAAACTTCATCTTTAAACTTCATACACATCTCCTATTTTAGGTGCTTGAGCTTCAAAACCTAAATCTCTAGCGTATTTACAAAGCGTTTGACACTTCTCAGCTTCTCCGTGAACTGCATAGATCACAGGGCTACCTTCAAGTTCACTCAGAAACTTCTTCAGCCCACTCATACCTATGTGTGAAGAGAAATCGAATCTCTTAACTTCTGCTTTAACCTTCCTAACCTTACCTCCTATAACAAACCTGCCCTTTTCAAGAAGTTCACTTCCAGGTGTACCAGGTATCTGATAACTGACGAGATATATCGCATTATTGCTGGATTTAGCGAGCTTCTCAGCGTAAAATACGGCGGTTCCACCTTTAAGCATACCGGCCGGCGCTATTATTACACAGCGTTTCTTAAGCAAGAGCCTTCTATCCCTCCATCCTGAAACCCAATTAGCCTTCTCAACTGCCTTCTTGAATAATTCGGGGTCTCTAAGCCAATCCACATACTTAAGGAAGGTTTGCGTAGCATCGACCGCCATACCATCCACAGCTACAGGGTATGGGAAATTCCATTTATAAAGAACCGTGAGAATTTCTTGAGACCTTCCAACACTAAACGCTGGAATTAAAACACTACCTCCACCCTCAACAACATTTGTGACGTTTTCTACGAACTCTTTCTCAAGCTCAGCTCTCTCCGGATGGTCCTCATCAGCGTACGTACTCTCGATTATAACGGCATCTAAAGGATCTTGACATTTAGAGATTTTCTCTAAGAGGCATGTATCCACATCGTTTATATCACCCGTATAAAGGATTCTCTTACCCTCCGCCTTTATGAGGACTTGAGCCGAGCCGAGAATATGTCCGGCGTTTAAAAGCGTAAACTGGAGGTTTTTGATTGAAAATTTCTCCCCATACTTTAGAGCCCTAGAATACTCAAACATTGTATTTATGTCTAAATACTCATAAGGAAGGTAGTATCCTGAAAGTCTGATAAAGTCTTTAATTAGAAGCTTCATCAAATCTATAGTGGGGGCGGTCGCGTAAAGTGGCATTGGTCTACTCACATGGAATAACGGTACAGCTCCACTATGATCCAGATGGGCATGCGTTACAATTACAAAATCTACGGTTTTAGGAGAAATGTGCATTGGAAAACTTGGAACGCCATTTACAGCTACACCATAGTCTAAGATAGCCGTAACCTCTCCGGCTTTAACAGCTATTGCAGACTTGCCTATAGCATGTGTTCCGCCTAGAAAAGCGATTTTCAAGAACTCCAGACACCCTTTTCCAAGTATATCCGGCTCAAACTTACAAAAGTATAGTAGTTCAACGTTTAAAATCTTTACGTTCATAAAGCCATGTCAATGCCTACTTGTATGTCAATCTAGAATCCTAAGCACTTTGTCAAGCATCTTATACTCTCACCTCTACGTTTGAATGTGAAAAAACGTATACTACCTTGAACAATAGAACTCTCATTGGCTATGCATTTTCTAAAACCGATTTAAAAAGCTTATAAGAACTTAAAGCTCTAATTTTCTGAGATATTCCATGGATGTTAAGTTCGGTGTATATCTTCCAACGTTTAGTAGGGTTAAAACTGGAAGAGAGCTTTGGAATTTCTGTTTAGAATCAGCTTTGATAGCTGATAAGTTGGGGTTTGAATCTATATGGGCTCCTGATCATTTACTAGGGTTTGACTCTGTTGAGAGGATAGGTGAGCCTAGTATAGATATGCTTGAAAGCTTTACAACCATAACCGCTCTAGCTCAAGCGACGAGAAGCGTTAAGATAGGCTTTTCCGTGCTATGCCTACTATTTAGGAACCCTGCTTTAACGGCTAAAATGGCTGCTACGTTAGACGTGATATCTAACGGGAGGCTTTTATTCGGCTTAGGAGCTGGGTGGCGCAAAGATGAGTTTAAGAGCTATGGATATGTCTGGCGGCCTCTTAAAGAAAGGCTTGAGGAAAGCATAGAGGCCACTGAAATAATTAAAAGGTGTTGGACTATGGATAAAGTGTACTTTAAAGGTAAATACTACAATATCGATGGTTGCGAAGTTAAACCCAAGCCTCTACAAAAACCCAATCCTCCAATATGGTTTGGTGGAGTTGGATTAAAGGCGTTGGAGGGATTTATGCGCATAAGCCCAGATGGGTGGTTAGCTCCACCATTAAGGCTTGAAGATTTAAAGTATAGGATTGACGCATTTAATATGAAGGGTAGGGGTTTAACGATTGCTATGGAGATGTATACGAGCATAGACGTTACGTCAGATAAAGCCTTAGAAAATGCTAGAAGGTCTGTTGAAAGATGGTTTGGGGATTCCGCTGAGAAGGTAGCTGAGTACGATACTTCCGTCCAACTTCCAGGTGGGATAACGGTACATTATGGAGCGACAATAGGCTCACCAGACCATTGTATCGATGTAATATCTCGGTACGTTGAGATTGGTGTAAGCCACTTTGTACTACATTTCATGCCGCTGGAGGCTACGGTTGAGGGGTTGAAAATGTACGCTGAAAAAGTTATCCCATACTTCTCAGAGTACTCTAGCTTCTAATGAGCTTCTCAGCGTTTTTATACAATATGTTATCCAGCACTTCTGTAGGTAAGCTTAACTCTTTTAAGAGTTTTAAGTGGGAATTTTCCGGGTTGAAGAACCACTCCATATCCGTACCATATAAGAGTTTACGGTTTAATCTTTCAAGGAAAAGTTTGGCGAAAGTCAAGTCTCTGTTTAACGCATTATAACCTGAGAAGGCGGATAAATCACCGTAAACGTTTTCATAGTTTTCGAGAATGTAGATGGTTCTACCAGGTCGTTCTATCAAACCTTTAGGGTATGATTCTTCTAGGTTAAAGTCTTCAGACATGCACCTCCACCAACCTGGACCATGCATAATGAAATTAACGTTACTATACTGTTTAGCTATCTTCTCAAATCCCCTCAGATCAGGAGTGTCTAGTATGCCGTAGGCGTCAGAGTTAGAAGCCGCCACGTGCATAAGTATGGGTATTTCAAGTCTTCCACAAATCTTGTAAAGTTTAAGGTTGCAATCGTGATCCACTGGTATTTTAGACGTATGTTCTCCAAAACCCCTACATCCCATGTCTACGTAGCGCACTATTCTCTCACTTAGACATGCTTCTCTCACTTCTACTACGCAGAATGGTATGAGCTTGCTTGGATATTTCCTAGAAATGTCTAATACGTATTCCGTAGGCATCGTAAACCCACTATTCCAACTATAGACTGGTAGGAGCACGGCACTCGCCTTTTCATAGGATTCAAGATAACTCGTGAGGGCTTCAACAGTCACTTTACCCCACGGAGAGTTTACGTTGGCTAAGTCTCCGTAGCAACCTACATGCGTATGAATATCGAGAAAATGAAGAGGCAATTTTCCCACAGTCAATGTATGAAAATGTGTTGAATTTATCTATTTCTAAACAGCCTCCCCAACGATCTCGGAGACCTTCTTTAAAGCTTTCTCTCTAACCATACTGTAGATGTTACCGCCGTACGAATCTATGGTGACAAACATTGGACCCAACCTGTAGACTTCTAAAAGCCATAATGCTTCTGGAAGGCCAAGATCTAGCCAGTAAACGGCTGAAACTTTTCTGACAGACTTTGATAGTAGTGCTGAAACTCCTCCAGGAAGGCTACAGTATACGGCTTTAAACCGCCTAAAAATATCGGTGGATTTTTCAGAGAATCCTCCCTTACCTATGATTATCTTAGCACCTGAAGCTTTTAAGAAAGGCTCTAGCAAATCTTCCATTCTAGCGCTTGTAGTTGGGCCTAAAGATTCTACTCTCCAGCCTGTATCGGTATATTTGACGACTGGTCCACAATGGAAAATCGGTATGCCTTGAAGATTAAAGGGAATCTCTGTTTTACTCTGAAAGTACGTGATAAGCCTCTTAGTAGTCTGATCTCTCATAGTAGCTACTAGACCCGTTATGTAAGCTACGTCACCTATCTTAAGATTGGAAATGTCTTCTACTGGTACGATAATGTCTAAAATCATAAACACCACCTACAAGATTTTATAGGTGCCGTCAGGTTCGATCACCGCTGAGGCCCTTCTAGCAGCCCAACATTGGAAGTTTATAGCCAGGGGAAGGCTTGCAGTATGGCAGTATGAGTATTCGATCTTAACGTCTAAACACGTCCACCTCCCGCCGAGCCCCATTGGACCCACACCCGTTTTATTAACAGCTTCAAATAGTTCAGACTCTAACTTAGCGATCTCAGGGTTTTTATTTTCATCGCCTATGGGTCTAAGTAATGCTTTCTTAGCCATAAGCATAGCTTCTTCAGCCGTACCGCCTAAACCGATTCCTAATATGGTGGGTGGACATGGCATGCCACCGGCCTCCACAACCCTAGTTAAGACAACATTTTTTATAGCTTCTACGGTCTTAATGGGTGTAAGCATGTGAAGACTACTTACGTTTTCAGAACCCGCGCCTTTCGGCATAAAGGAGACTTTAACATTACCTCCCTTAGTCTTTATAACGTGTAATACTGGTACTCCAGCTCCCGTGTTATCTCCACTATTCAATCTCGTCAACGGATGGACTATGTTTGGTCTAAGAGGGACTGTTTTAGTAGCCTTTGATACGGCTTCAGTAAAAACCTTATAATAGTCTATCCTCCAAGGCGCATCTAACCCCTCCTCAACGATGAATAAGGGTATACCAGTATCTTGGCATACGAGTTTACCCTCCTCTTTAGCTATTCTAATGTTTTCAACGATAGCTTCGAGTATCTTCACCCCAACTTCAGACGTTTCGGTCTTGTATGCTTCAATTAAAGCCTTCTCTACGTCTCCAGGCATCGTTTTAACAGCCTTATCTATGAGTTTAATCGCAACTTCTAGGAAGACTTCTTCAGGTTCCAACTCTCTTTATAGAGTATTGAGGCTTAAGCTTAAACTTTCATGTTTAAATTCAATACTTTAATTCTAAACACTTATCTCATCGGTGTGTATCATTTAAATATAGGATTTTTCAAAATTTATCTTAGAGAAGAAATGAATTCCGAAGAGGAAATACCTAGAAAACACTTCGAAAATATCGAAGACATTCCTGGAATAGGGCCTTCTACAGCTTCTAAGCTTAGAGAATTAGGCTACCATACAATTGAATCGCTAGCTACAGCTACGATTAAAGAGCTCATGTTAGCCGGGTTGGGTGAGAAACAGGCGGCTAAGATCATAGCATTGGCTAGAGACTCCATATCTGTACAATTCGTCACGGCAGATCTCCTACTCAAAGAAAGAGTTAACGTTAGGAGGCTTACCACGGGAAGTAAAGTCCTTGACGCGCTTATTGGAGGAGGGCTGGAGACGCAGACGATCACGGAATTCTTCGGCGCATATGGTAGTGGTAAGAGCCAAATATGCCACCAGTTATGTGTAAATGTTCAGCTCCCCTATGAAAAAGGAGGGCTTGAAGGCTCTGCACTTTACATAGATACTGAGCATACCTTCAGCCCTGAGAGGATTGTTCAAATGGCTAGGTTTAGAGGACTTGATCCGGAGAAAGTTGTAAAAAGAATAATATACGCTGAGGCCTTCAATTCAGACCATCAAATGCTTCTACTGGATAAATGCGACAAACTGGTTAAAGATAACAATGTTAAACTCATAATCATAGATTCCCTTACGGCGCACTTTAGAAGCGAGTACCTTGGAAGAGAGATGTTGGCTGAAAGGCAACAGAAGCTTAATAAACACATGCATAAACTCTTCAGACTAGCCAGAGCCTTCAACCTAGTAGCTGTTGTTACGAATCAGGTCATGGCTAAACCCGACGTATTCTTTGGAGAGCCTATTCAGGCCGTTGGAGGTCATATAGTAGGGCATACAAGCCACACGAGAATATACCTTAAAAAGTCCGCTAAAGGAAATGTTAGAATAGCTAGATTAGTTTCAAGTCCATACCTTCCAGAAGGAGAGGCCGTGTTTAAAATCACAGAAAATGGTGTTGAAGATACCGAGGAAGAAGTGAAGGAGGAGTAGCTTATGAATGAGGCGACTGTAAGAGAGTTCTTCGAATACGTGCTTAAAGGGGATTATGTTAAAGCTAAGTCTTTAATCGAGAAGCTGGAAGGGCTCAATCTTTCAGAGTATGAACTAGGCTGTTTGAATGCTATGAAGGGGATTGCCTCAACTATAAAAGATGACGATTCCAATATTAAGCAATACTTAGATAGAGATCTCATTAAGAGTAGATCTTTAAAGTTTAAGGAGATTCTAAAACTTGGAAGTCCAATGATAGACGATTACGATAAAGGCTTTTTTAACTGTTGGATAGATTTTTTGGAAATTGCTCTAAAATATATGGATAAGAGTTAATATTGTTTTCAATAAACCTATTTAAGGAAATTGTATAGAATAGTCCATGTAGTTAACCATACGAGAAAATACGTACCCATTCCCTCAAGGAGAAGCTTCTTAGAGTCTACCTTTTCATCGACTACTCTCCTGAAAGCGTATTGAGTCAATACGTATACCGTTATAGCGAGTAATAGTCCTCCAAAACCCCATATTTTTAGGAAACCCGATAACAAAGCTATAGTTAAAGCTAAACCGAAGCGTATCCAATACACATATTTAAGGCTCATACATGTTTCCCCCTCTAGAATATGGAAACCTTTAAGCATTACTTTTTATTTTCCAACTTATATCTTTACTCTCCTCCTAAAGAACATTATTCTAAGTTCTAAATATAGCTGTGTGATTGAAGTTGTTCTCCATATTTTTCAAAGCTTCAAAAAACGCTCATAACACCTAACAGTGTCTATAAACGACTTCCCCCCAGAGCCGAATAATATGGTGAGCTTTTCCAGTCATTCTCATTTATGAGAATGTTTAAACGCTACTTTAGGTTAGCATTAATCGATGCCTAGAAGCGGCATGAACGGCATCGATATAGCCGTAATAGTATCGGAGATCAAAGGTCTAGTGGAAGGGCTATACGTTGACAGCGTATACTTGGTAGATAAAGTCTTAATCTTAAAGCTTAAAGGTGGTGGAGTATCCAGAGAGCTTGTAATAGACGCTGGTAGAGGCATATACTTAACAACGTTTGAGAGGGTTAAGCCTATAAAACCACATCAGTTTGCAATGCTTCTGAGAAAACACCTATCTGGGTTGAAGATATCGAAGATTTCACAGCGCGGTTTAGAGAAAATCGTAGAAATTTCGTTTGAAGGTGCACGGGGAAAGTATAGGCTTGTGGCTGAGCTATTCGGTACTGGAAACCTAGCCCTTCTAGATGAAGGACACACAGTTAAAGCGGTTCTACGTAGGACGTCTTCAAAAGTGAGAACCATAAAGCTTGGGTCAACCTACCAATATCCCTCAACTTTAGCGGATCCAAGGGAAGTTGGTGTTGAAAAGCTCTTAGAGATTAAGAAGGCCGACTTCAAAAGCCTTCAATCCGCTCTCTCCAAGACTGTTGGCCTCCCATCCCCTTACTCTGAGGAGGTTATTGTAAGAGCTGGTTTAACTCCATCCATGTCTCCAAAAGAGCTGGATATAGAGTCTATCGAGAAGATATATAGGGAATTGAGAGTTTTTCTAGATGAAGTCTTTGGAAAACCCGTTAAACCAGCCATCTATATGGATGAAAAAGGCCTTATAGTGGACTTTTCACCAATACCTTTAACGATATATCGAAGTTTGAAGGTTAAATTTTACGGGTCTTTCACGGAAGCAGTTGATGTATATTTTTCAAAACTCTACGAGTATGAGAAAACTTTGGAGGAGGAAGAGAAGCTTAAAGCTGAGGCTGAAAGGCATAGAATAGCCTTAGAGCAACAGATGAAAGCGCTCTCCAAACTTGTTGAAGAAGCTAAAACCTATAGGTCTATAGGTATGCTTCTGATGAATAGGCTTCACAATCTACAAGCGGCGCTTCTCAAATTCAGAGAACTCGCTCAAAGTCAAAGTATTAAAGAGGCTGAAGATGCCTTCAGATGTGAGCTGGCTCAGGAGGGGTTAAACCTAGTAGGTATCGATACGAGCGGTAGATTTGCTGAATTAGACGGCTTCGGAGTCCGCTTTAAAATAGACACGGAGCTCAGCATCGCTGAAAACGCTTCGAGATTTTTCAAACTGGCTAAGGAGGCTGAAGCGAAGGCTAGAAGAGTTGAGAAAGCTATGAGCACGATTAGAAAGCATGTTAAAGCCAGTGAAGGGGAGGTTTTATGCGTCAAGAGGTCGGGGGCATGGTATGAGCAGTTCAGGTACACCTTTACAGGAGACGGCTTTCTGATAGTCGGTGGTAAAGATGCATCTACCAACGAGTTATTACTGAACAAGTATATGGAGCCTGAAGACGTAGTCTTTCACGCAGACTACGCAGGGTCGCCGTTTGTACTACTTAAAACAAACGGTAGGGAGCCAACTCCTGAAGCTATTTGGGAGGCTTCAGTCCTTACGGCATGTTACAGTAGAGCCTGGAACGATGGATTAGCAAACTTAGACGTATTCTACGTAAAGCCTACTCAATTATCTAAGAGCCCGCCTTCCGGAGAATACATTAAACGTGGAGCTTTCATGGTAAGAGGCAGTAGAAATTACGTTCGCAAAATACCCCTAAAACTTTGCATAGGCGTCAAAATTGAAGAAGATGGTATAACCGTTTTACCGTGCTCTGAAGAGAGTGCTAAAAAACTGTTTGACGTCTATGTTTCTATAAGACCGGGCAATATCGATAAGCGTAGACTGGCTGAAGAAGTCGTTGAAAAACTTAAGAGCAAGTTAGGAAAGGTTTTAAAACGAATAGAACTACCTATAGATTGTATCTATAGGCTCATACCTGGAAGCGGGGGAGTTTTGGAGGATTAAACTTATGGGTGAAAGAGTGCATTTAAAGGTGAGAGTTAAATCTATAATGTCAAGCCCAGCCATAACAGCTAAAGCAGATGATAAAGTGGTGGATATTGCTAAGATTATGGATTTGCATGATATAGGAAGCGTCATCATAACAGACGATGAAGGCAAACCCTTAGGGATAATAACAGACATGGATATAATTAAACGTGTAATAGCTAAAAACTTAAACCCAAGTACTGTTAAGGCTAGAGAAATCATGAGCCAACCGTTGATAACGGTAGACCCGGACACGGATATAACAGATGTCGCAAAGCTGATGAGCCACTACCACGTCAAAAGACTAGGCGTAATGTACAAGGGTAAGCTCGTGGGTGTTGTATCCTCAAGAGACGTAACCGCAATCATGCCTGAACTTATAGAGATAATCTACGAAAAAGCCCGTATTGAAGGGCTTTCAGTAGTACCGGGTTATGAAGAAGTAGCCGTCGGGTATTGTGAAATATGCGGACAGTGGAGCGACCTATTGACCTTTAAAAACGGAAAGTTCATATGTAAAGACTGTCTAGAATCAAGCTGAGAAAAATCAAGCATCTAAAAACTATAGCCAGCATACACTCTACTGTTGAAGAACACGGCCATAGTACATCAATTCCCACAAACGCTTCGGAAGCACATATCTAACCTTCAAATGCCTTGGGCTTAACTCCAACGGGTCTAACCCGTAGACCTTGGTAAACTCCTCATGAATCATCTCCTCATACTTAGTAACTCCCCTTAGAGGAAGCTGAACTTCAACACCATTCTGTAATGCTGAATCCCTAACTGCCATTAAAACCTCTAAATCTCTCCTAGCGTTTTCAAACCCGTAGTTGAGAGGCTTACCGTAGACTATGGCATCGTATAGGCTTATCCACGCATCAGCCACAGCGACTTCATCGTAATCGATCAGCGGATAGTTATTTAAAGGCGTCTGGAAAAACAGCTCAGGTTGTGTGGAAACCCTCGCTCCGATTACTCTTAAAACACCGTCGACTTCAGCCGTCTCAATGGAGATTTTTAAGCTCCGGCCATTCTTAAAACACAGTTCACCACCTCTAAGAGATGCCTCCGTCCCCACAATCTCCCAGTAGTTTCCCCGGTTACGGTTAAACTCGTAAACACCGCTCACACCGTTGAGAAGGTCTATTTCAGCCCTTTCGAGGACTGAGTCTACAGTTGGGAAAACACCCACTAAACTCTTCACCTCGGTTTTAAGTATGCTTCTCACAGCGGCAATACCGTGGTAGGAGCCTGACACGTATGAGAGGTAGAAGCTCTCCACCTCGCCTAAGACCCCGCATGCTACGATCTTCTGCTTTAAACGTTCTTGAGGCCATCTTGGAACGTTCTCCGAAACCTCTAGAAAAACGTCGTTTTCCTTCGCAACTTTAAACATACGATCGGCACACGCAACGGTTATGGCGACTGGCGTCTCAGTAAGGATGTGCACCCCCTTCTGAGCCAGAGCATCCGCTACAACATGATGCCCCTCAGCTTGAACAGCTATTAAGCAGGCATCGAGCTTCTCTCCGCTAAGCATCTTCTCTAGATCGTCGTAAGCCTTAACTCCCAACTCGTCGGCAATACTTCTTACACGGGCTACATCAACATCGCACACGGCAACTAACTTATACCTGTCTCTAAGCTTTAAAAGCACAGATATGTGGCTTCTAGCCCTACTTCCAACGCCAATGACGCCTACATTTAACAACCTCAAAGTAGGTCTTAAAGGATTCACCTCCCACCTAGATATATGGTTTTCGAAGACCCGCTTTAACATTAAGCTAAATCCCAACCTATATATTGGAAATTTTTGCGGTTCGCTCACCTTTAAAAGCTGGTGTAACCGTCAACCAGCTTAGGAGGCAATCTCCTTTTCCCGTAGGGAAGACCAAGCTGATCTTAGCCGGTAAGGTGAAAGTTGAGACTTGAATAACAGTTGTCTACCTGAAGCTTCTGGATAGACGCGGTGTTCTCCCAGTAGCGATAATGGGCTCGCCCGAGCCCTTGCTTGGTGCAACGACCTTGGGAGGGTTGGGGACTAAGAGTTGATCCCGTGACGGATAGGCTCGAGCACTTCAGACTATATGGCCTAGCGACCACATAAGAAGCTACGTAGAGACTTGAACAATTTAAGCCTATGATTGAGGCAGAGGGCTTCCACTTCCTTCTCGGTGAGCTGGTTAAGAGGAGTTCATACATTTATCAAAGACCGCATAGTTAAGGTTTCGATATGCCGTGTAATTCCGTATTTAACCTGACCCTGTATACTTCACATACAGGTAGAGGATTGTAAAACCTACGGCCACCGTTAATATTCCAATCGTTATCATGATTAATCCAAGCATTTCAAATTCAGGTATCCAAGTCCCACCGATGTATCTTGCAAACACCCCTAAGAGTATGTAGATGATCGCTACTAAAAAGTACAACCCGATTAATCCGGCTAGTGTCAGCTTTACGTATATTCCTTTAAACCTCAGCTTATCAGGGGATAGCGTCAAAAGGCCACAGGTTATAAGCAAGGTTGCGGAAATCAATGCCATGAACGGGAAGAACCTATCTAGGCTTCTCCATAGGAACCGTTGAGAGTCCACCCGTATTACTCTCTGACTAGTGTAGGCTTTTTGAATCTGGAAGAATACAAGCTTCCTATGAGACCTACCCCAGTCTAACGCACCAAACGTGTTGAATACCCTACCATAGTAGTCGAAAACCGTCCACCAACAGACGCCCGCTATATAAGGCTTACTATTAAGAATATCCCAAGACTTCCGAAAGTACTCCGCCTGCCTCTCTTCATCGCCATCAGACCAGAGCCCAAACTCAGTTATGAGGATCGGTACGTTTGGAAACCTCTCATGCAGATCGTCAAGCCTTCGACTCAACTCTGAAAGAGAGCTGTAGAATACTCCAAAATACTCGTTCACAGCTATTAAATCGCATCCGGATTTTTCCCAAGAATCATCGTATGGATTCCATATAGTTGCTTGAGCTACCAACCTCGATGGATCAACTTTCTTAACCAACTGAACCAGTTCGTTTAAGAATTTGACACGCCACTCATATCCACTACATTCATTCGCTAAACCCCATATTATAATTGAAGCTCTATTATAGTCCCTGAAGACCATTTCCAACAACATCTGACGCGCTATACCCCTAACGATCTGTATAGAAAACCCTTCATCGTCAAACCAGTAGACTGGAACCTCCTCCCAGACTAAGAGGCCCAAGCGGTCCGTTAGGATGTAGATATATGGGTGATTGGGATGGTGGGAGGTTCTAATCCAGTTAGCACCCATCTCCTTGATTACCTGGAGGTCTTGATATATTTTCTCAACTGTAACCGTTCTCCCAGTGTCAGGGTATTCCTCATGTCTGGCTAAGCCTTTTAAAAAGACCGGCTCACCATTTAAAAGCAGATCGATAGCATTTACTCTAACATCTCTAACACCAAATTGTACATAGAAGTCTTCTACGAAGAAGCCCTCTACGTAAAGGACTACTTTGGCAATGTAGAGAATAGGATTACTGGGACTCCATCTACGAATATCTAAATCCCGCAAAATCGCTTTAACTACACGAAACTCTCCAGGTTCAACTTCAACCTCGTCGATCAGAGTTGTTGGAAGGATTCGATTGTTCAAGTCCATAACTTCTACTGGCGACATGACCATAATATTTTCACCTACTATAAGGGCACCGTAAATTTCCAATGTTAGGGAAGCTTTATGGGCTACCACATCGTGATTTGAAACGACGATCCTCACTTCTAAATCAACCAGCTCGTCAAGCTTCTTAGAAATCACATCTACCCGATCTATATGGACAGGTTCAGCTATTTCAAGGTAGACTTCCCTATAGATCCCACCGTAATTCTTCCAATCGCAGACGGCGTATGGGACGATCGCTTTGGAGATACCCCAAGGTATGTTATCAACTCGAACTACTATGAGATTATCACCGGAGTAGTTTAAGTAAGACGATATATCGAATACGAACGGCGTAAACCCACCCTCATGATAACCTACGTAAAATTCATTCACCCATACGTCTGTAAAATAGTTAACGCCTTGAAAAACTAGTTTAACGAATTTCCTTTTCGAAGATTGAGGGACTCTAAAAAACCGCCGATACCATACCACACCTTGGTAGTGTTCGTACCTGCTACCTATAAGATTGAAGGGGGATGGTATTTGCATAACCTCCCAATTCGAATCATCGTAGACCAATAGGTGAAAGCCATTTTTAGTAAGCTCCTTTAAAACATCCGTGGATCGGCGCATTAGAGTCAAGTCGTGGGAGTCATAGGGGTCGAAATAGACCCTCCACTCCCCTCCAAGGTCCACGTACTGCCTAGACTTTTGGAGTTCAAATGAAGGATAAACTATACCGTTTTGAATCGGAACGTAAACGTCGTCGGCCTTCTCAAGCTTAAGCGAAGGCTCTACATAACCTTCCCTGGAAGACGTGGCATAAACTTGAAGACCGGAGTTTAAATCAAATTGCCGTGTCCCTTCCACTGGGTAATACTGCATAGAGCTTAAGGTAGTCAGTAAAACTATGAGAATTGAAAACAGTCTAACTAGAAACATTATCACCAATAATATGGTTTAAAGCCGAAAAGTTTAACTTTCTCAAGACTTGTTCTAATGCGTAACCATTTAAGATGATCGCTTGCTGAACTACCATAGGATTTTATGAAGGCTCGAATCAGCAACGTGGTTGAACTTCCAACTTCTAGGAGTATGGTTGTAGAGAAATCGACACGGACCGCTAAAATTATGGGTTGAGGTTTTCAGTTTTCGATGAAAAGCTTCTCAGGTCTGTAGAATTCCTCAGTTGCCTTTAAAAGCCATACCCCCTCTTTTTAGCTTCTTCTATAAGCTCCACCGTCGGTAGAGATGCGTATATTACGAGTATAATTCTCCTCTTAAGCTTATCCGGATACTCTCTCCTAAGCCTTTCAAACTTACCTATAAGCTCTTCCAATATACCGACTCCCGCTCTAACAGTAGCTTCACCTATTACACATACGTCTTCTGAAGCACCGTATACATTCAACTCTAAACCTGGAAGTATGAGAGAAGTCAACTCTACACTTATGCCCAACTCTCTAAGCCTATGCTTGAGGAAAGATTTAGCTTCATCTTCAACGTCTATGGTAAGCTTCTCAAGAGTCCTCTCAACCCTACTAAGTCTACCATCTATCCTATCGATCAAGACAAGCATTTTGTTAAAGTCCTCCCTAAGCTTAACCTGCTCCTCCCTAAGACTCACCTGCTCCATTCTAAGACTCTTCTGCTCTTCAGCTATTGCATCAAGCCTCTTTAAAACCTCAGATAGCCCTAGATAACCTGCTACAGCATAGTGGAACTCCAAATCCTTTTCAAGCAACTCCAAAAACTCACGCTTAAGAGAATCCATAAATCATAATAGAAAACAAAAAAGCATTATTTAAACTATATCACGCCTCCACTTATTCGAGTATGAGAGGTATTAGATACGTGAACGTCTCATACACTGAAGAATCAATGTAGAGAAGCCTTTATCAGTTAAGTTATCCGTCTTCAACTATACGTTCTTTCCCTTGAGGTTGGAATGTACTATAGAGTCTAAGAATTTACGCATATTTCTGAAGTGAGAGCCGAGCCAATAAACTTTCCCACAATTTACGCATATCCAAAACTTTGAATGTCTACGTAGAACGCCTTCCGGTACTAAGCCTGCGACTTCTTCTTTAGACGCTTCTCTTATAGGGTTGTTGCAAACTGGACATCTACTCTTCGATGGATCTATAACTGGTTTTAATCCAAGTGTCTTCAACAGAAAGCTTATTCTCTCAGCTTCTGTTTTACCGACAACTTCTATTGCGTTTAACCCAATGCTTAAAGCCCTGGAAACGAGGGCTTTATCTTTCGTAAGTATCACAGCGTTCATCTCTAAAGCTGTTTTAATCAGGTCTTCGTCGGTCCAAGATGGATCGTATAAGACATTTAAACCAAGTATTCTAAGCCATCTAGCGGTTCGCCCGAGCATTAGGTCTACTACGAAAACTTCATTCAATCTTAAACCCCCGGTTTAAGTAGTTTGCCAACCCCCGGTCTACTTAAAACTTCACCGTTTAAAACAACAGGCTCACCATTAACGAAGACACCTTTAACAACTCCTCTTCCCCTCCACCCCTTAAATGGGCTGTGTTTAGCCTTAGACTTGAACGTCGAAGGGTCTAGTATGAACTCTTCATTTAAGTCGACTACCGTTAAATCTGCCCAATAACCGACTTCTATAAACCCTCTACCTGCTATTCTAAATATTTTAGCCGGATTTTGAGAGGTAAGTTTGATCAGTTTAGATAGGCTTAACCAGCCTCTGTTGACACAGTCGAGCATAAGCGGCAGAAGCGTCTCCAAGCCTGGAAAACCCGTTTTAACGTCCCAAATACTTCCGGTAGTTTTCTCTTCGAGAGTATGAGGGGCGTGGTCTGATGCTATGCAGTCTACAGTGCTCTGTCTAATACCAGCCCATAGTCCTTCAACGCAGGCTTCAGATCTTAAAGGTGGATCGACGAGGCCGTATATTCCAAGTTTTTCATAGCTTCTTTTTGAAAGCAATAGATGGTGGGGTGTAACTTCGCATGAGATAGGTAAGCCCTCAGCTTTAGCCTCAGCTATATGCTTGAGGGAGATGTGGGAGCTTATATGGCAAAAATGCAACTTCACCTGTTTAACTCTCCTAAGCATAATTGTAAGCTCATTTACAGATTCATTTTCAGAGTACTCGGAGAGGGCTTCTTCAAACGCTTCTAAGCCGCCGTCGGGGCGTTCACGCTTCACAGCTTCATATACTTCTCTCTTCTCAGCGTGGACAAGTATGGGTAGGCCTGCTTCGCCGATGATCTTAAATGGCTCCTTCAAGTCTTCTAAACTGGTGAACTTATATCCAGGCATGACTCTATGCATGAATACTTTAAAACCGAAGACGCCTTCAGCGGCGAGTTTACGGATTTCGCCCAACTTCTCCGGTATGAAGCTGTAAAACCCTACATTTACATACACTTTAGGCTTAGCTGCTTCAACCTTAAGCTTAAAAGTTTCAACGTTTTCAGTAGCCGGCTCCGTATTAGGCATATCTAAAACCGTTGAAAACCCTCCAAAGGCAGCCGCCAACGTTCCAGTATCATAGTCCTCCTTGTATGCAAGGTTAAGTCCTCTCAAATGCGTATGAACATCTATAAGGCCGGGTATGACCAGTAAACCTTTAAGGTCTATTACAGTATCAACTGGTCTATCTATCCTTAACTTGGTTAAGCGTGAGATTTTACCATCCTCGATGAGAATTTCAACATCGTCGATTATAGAGCCTCTATAGAAGATTTTACAGTTCCGCAGTCTAAGACTTCTCAACAAGCATAGTTTAATAGAAATTCCTAATTAGAGTTTACCTTCCCGATTTTTCCCCATCAACTTTTACAGGCAGGCGTTATGACCTCATCTCCAAGACCAACACCAACGGCGTAGTATGCGCTTGCCAACGCTGTATGACCATGACTGACTGTTAAACAGTATTCGCATCCAACAAACTCCTTAAACTCCTCCTCAAATTCTAAAGGTAAGCCTGCACCGGAACCGGATATTTCACCCTTTTCAAGGAGTTCCCAAATAAGCCTCTTCTCCTCCTCTATAGGTCTACTCCACTTCTCTCTCACACTCACCGTAACTGCAGGTCTACCGCCTAAGATGGCAAGCTCCAATTAAAATCACCCGGGACTAAAATATCTTAAGCCATATTTTAAACTAATCTCAGCTAAGTGAGGCCTCTCCATTGTCCATAGTGTAGTTATGAGTTGCCAAAAATTAACGATAGTCTTCTAGTTTCCCTCCATTACGTAATTCACCTAAGGGGTTCTTAGCAACACTAAGCGTCATATAATCTCCAACGATAGATACTGAAACGCTAAAAAAGGCTAGGCGGGCGGCTCCTCACTTTTATTTTTTGAGATGGCCAGTAAGAAGCATTCATCCGTTTCTATAATCGTCTAGCCTAATACGGGCATATACGAGGGTTTTACAGATGATGGTAAGTGTAGGTCTATAGTGTTAACTTCCGTTAAGGTTAGGGTTGAAGGTGGGAACTTCACGCTAACTGAACATGTACCTAGCTGAGGAATGCATAACAAGAGTGCTTCTACGCCAAGCCTAAGAGCTGAGGCTTAACATATGAGGGGTTTTTAGAAGAGCCATCAACTATATGAAAACTTCATAACCAGGTCTCATATGGACCATGTCCTATATACTGTAGGTGTAAATGATGGAAAACTATGGGATTCTCTACATGGAAGATGTATGGGGGTAAACGGGGGAATCCCTATACTACATAACGTTTTGAGATACGGCAGAAAATAAGAAAGAGAGGGTTTATGGGGAATCGCTTAAAGCGTGGGGAATTTCTGTAAACGATAGAAACTCCTATAAGAGTTTCACAGTTTAAATTATTAATGCTGGAGGTCGGCATGGGTCTTAATTTAACGGATGATGAGGGGGCTTTTCTAGTTAGACTTGCGAGGAGGAGTATTGAAGAATACCTTATGAAACGCGTTAAAATAAAGCCGCCTGTGGAAACTCCTGAAAGCTTGAAGGTTAAACGTGGAGTTTTTGTGACGTTGAATAGTTTGGTTAGAGGGGTTAAGGAGCTTAGGGGTTGTATAGGTTTTCCATATCCGACTAATCCTCTAGTTGAAGCAACTATTGAAAGTGCTATAGAGGCTGCTGTGGGAGACCCGAGGTTTCCACCCGTGACCTTGAAGGAAATGGATAATATAGTAGTTGAGGTTAGTGTTTTAACAAAGCCGGAGCTTATAGTAGTCAGTAATCCTAGGGAGTTGCCTAAGGTTATTCGGATAGGTGTAGATGGTTTGATCGTTGAAAGAGGTTTCTATAAGGGACTCCTGCTTCCGCAAGTACCAGTTGAATGGGGTTGGGATGAAGAGGAGTTTTTAAGCAATGCTTGTATGAAGGCTGGTTTAACACCAGATAGCTGGCTTTTAAAGGATACTAAAGTTTACAAGTTTCAAGCTGAAATCTTTGAAGAGGAGGAGCCTAGAGGTCAAGTTAAACGTAGGGTTTTAAGGTAGTAGTTATGAGCGTATACTTTGGAGTTTGCGGGATAGGTTTAGGTCACGCTGGGAGATGCATACCCATAGCTGAGAAACTCAAGGAGAAAGGTGTAGAGGTGATTTTCTCATCTTATGGTAATGGCTTAAACTATATCAAGAAGAAACAGTTCAATTATAGGAAGGCGCCTTCCATAGGATTCGCCGTCAAGACGGATGGAGGGGTAGATTTCAGGCAGAGTACTGTAAACCCTGGGCCGTTCATAGCTTCAATAAAAGTTCTTAGGCAAATAGCTTTCGAATTGATGGCTATCGGATACTTCCAACCAAAGGTTGTAGTCTCAGATAGTAGGGTTTCAACTATACTGGCTTCTAAGATTTTGAGAATTTCATGCATAACGATTCTCAATCAGTTTAAGATAATCATACCTAGGAGGAGGCGTTTCCTAAGGCTATGTCGGCTTGTAGATGTCGGAGCGTTAGCTTTAATCGGTAGAATATGGACCATAAGCGACTATGTCCTCATACCTGACTATCCAATGCCCTACACAGTTTCACTGGGGAATCTTGAAATCCCACCAGCCTACTCTAAAAAAGTCTTCCTAGTGGGTCCCATAATCCCGGTGAAGCCTGAGGAATTACCCTCCCAAAGGAAGCTTAAAGAAAAGTTAGGCTATGATCCAGACGAACCTTTGATATTCGCGCCCATAAGCGGCTCTTTTAAAGAACGTAAATACTTGGTTGAACTTTTAACGTCAATATTTGCTGAAATCAATGGGTATAACATCGTCATGTCCAAAGCAAACCCCACTGAGCTTCAAAACCCTATTAGACTCGGCTCTTTAACGGTCTATGAGTGGCTGGATAATAGGTTTGAATATCTTAAAGCCTGTGATTTACTCGTTTCAAGAGCTGGACATGGAACGATTACGCAGAGTATGTTTTACGGTAAACCGATGATTCTCATACCTACTCCAAACCATACTGAGCAGATGGGCAATGCGTCTAGAATCGAGGAAATGGGTTTAGGATTAACTTTAGAGCAAGAGAAGCTTACCAAAGAGGCGCTCTTAAACGCTATTAAATCTATAATGAATGGTGGGTTTATAGAGAGGAGTATAGAGGTTTCGAAAGAGCTGAGAAAGTACGATGGATGTGAAAGGATAATATCGATGATAGAAGAGCTCCTTTGACTATCAGCTTTTACAATTTTAAGTCAAATCGAATCAGTTTAAAGTATGCATTTTTACAAGTTTGGTGTTTTCAAGAGAACTTCTTGGGCGCTTTCAAAATCCATGAAATTCATGATTTGATATGGAAAACCTTATATATACCATAGGTATCCATTTTCTCACGGAGTGATGGAAAATGGCTAAGTGTCCAAAGTGTGGTGCTGAGGTAGCTAAGCCAGTGAAAGAGTGGGATATTCAGCCTAAACAGAAGAAGGGACCTAAAGTTCACATAACCCTATACGAGTGTCCAAACTGTAAGACTAGGTTTAGAGAAGCAAAGAGGCTTGCGTAAACACTCTAAGAGCGTTCTAAACACCCCCTCATTTTTCTCATTTAAACCAAGACTGAGGTTGTGCGAGGCTTTTGATTGGAAAATTGGGAAAACAGGCAATTTTATACAGCTTAATGTAGAGTTTTGGAAAAATAAAAATGGAAGTTTTAAAATGGTACGAAGAACCTTACGACCATTAGTAGTCCACCTATGAAAGACACCAATACCGCTCCGACGATGAAGCCTATTGCAACAGGTACGCCGACTTCTTCGTAGAACTTGCTTCCACCAACTCTGAGAATTATGAGTTTAATAGCCCAAGCCGCCGTTACAGTCGTCCACAATCCTTCTATCAAAGCATGCCCATCTGTGATTATTAGGAATCCTATGGGGTCTAATGGGAACCATAGGAATTTAGCGTGAAGATAACTTAATGCACCGGCGAGTAGAATGCCGCCTAAGAAGTGTGGTATCCACTCTCCTCTAACAGGTCTATTCACAATACCTTGAGGATCCGCCCTATACCATACACCGCCCCATAAGCTCGACGGGAGTTTTGTAGCTCCAAAAGTGTACAGTCCCCATATGTAGCCTAACTGCGCCAGTAGTGGCGCTAAAATTCCCACGACTAATGAAACCTTAAATATCGTCTTATTATCCATTCCCATCATAG
>CAYWZZ010000019.1:0-35106 GCA_964463005.1 uncultured Candidatus Bathyarchaeia archaeon
AAACAGAGTATACACTAGAAGTTGATAAAATTTACACTAAATAGAAGCAGCTTCTCCAACCCTCTTCCGTTATGTCTCCGTACCATCGACTCTAATGTTTAAAGTAACTGTTATATAATGGCGTGTCCACATAAAATCAAAGCTATCATGGAGTTTTCCAAAACGTTAACAAACTCTAATATCCCAGGGAAATTTAACGTGGGTATCGAAAGTATCTATAGACGCGATAGGAGGCTTGCCGGAGAAGTCAAGATGCTCATATATAAATACGTAGATAAGTTTGCAAAAATTCACGGAAGATCTTTCAAATTTAAATTTATGAATTTCTGTGGAACCCATGAGTGGACGACGGTTCACTATGGTATAAGGAGTCTTCTGCCAGAGAATATCGAACTCGTAGCTGGACCGGGTTGTCCAGTATGTATAACGCCATCTTTCCTAGTGGAAAATGCAATTAAACTATCGCTTGAAGGCGTTAGAGTCTATACGTTTGGAGATGCATTTAAACTTCCCGCAGTTGAACCTGTTAGAGGCGTTAGAAGTCTAGCTGAATCTAGAGCATCGGGAGGAGATGTTGTAGTCGTTTACAGTTTTTTAGACGCTTTGAAAGAAGCGTCCAACCATAGGGGGGAGTCCGTCTTCCTAGCCATAGGTTTTGAAACTACGGCCCCGGGATATGCCATTCCATTAATCAACAATCTTATTCCTAAAAACATGCTTATTCTATCCGCTCTTAGGCTAACTCCCCCCGCGGCCGAGTATGCTATAATGGAGGCTAAGAAAAGATCCATGCCTCCAGTTGACGGTATAATAGCTCCGGGGCACGTATCCGCTATAACAGGTGCCAAACCTTGGGATGAGCTTTCTAAAAGACTTGGCATACCGGCTGTAATCTCTGGCTTCGAACCGTTAGATCTGCTTCTTTCAATACTGGAGCTTCTGAGAATGATATGGAAAAATGAGGTCGGAGCGAGGATTGAATACAGTAGAGTCGTTTCTTGGGATGGGAATATTGAATCTTTAAAAGCCATCGACGCGGCTTTCGATGTAGTCGATTCTCCATGGAGGGGGATAGGGTTTATAGACAAGAGTGGTTTAGAGATTAAAGATGTGTATTCGCATTACGATGCGTTTAAAGTGTTTAGTTTAGATAAGCCTAGTAAAACTTCTTGGACTGATGATAGCTTTAGCGGGTGTAAGTGTACAGAGGTGATTCTGGGTTTAGCTAAGCCCATAGACTGTAAGTTCTTTTTAAAGGTATGTAATCCATCTAGGCCATTAGGGCCATGCATGGTGTCTTCTGAAGGAACATGTTCCATATGGGCTAGATTTGGAGGCCATCTCAACCTGAAGAGTTAGGTGTTTAATCATGTGCTGGGGTGTCCCTGCTAGAGTTTTAAAATTGGAGAAGTTTAAAGCACTCGTAGACTTCGGAGGGGGTATTGAAAGGGAAGTTCTAGTTGCTGTTGAAGATTTAAAGGTTGGCGACTACGTTATAGTGCATGCTGGGATAGCCATTTCAAAGATAGATAAAGAGGAGGCGTTAAAGGTTTTAGAGGCGTACATGGATATGACCATCCAACTTGCTAGAGAAGATGGTTTAAACGAGGAAGACGTTAAGCAATATTACAGAGAACTCATGTCTGAAATATCGGGGGGTATCAACCATGAGTAAGATTACTTTGGCTCATGGAGCTGGTGGGAGGGAAACAGCCGAACTTTTGGAAGACATGATCTTCAGCAAGGTTAAAGACGGACTTAAAAGAGTCAAGGGAGGTCTTGGAATAGATCATCCTGATGATGGTGCTTTAATCCCTATTGGAAATGGTAAATTCTTAGTGGTTTCAACTGACTCGTACACGGTATCGCCCATATTCTTCCCAGGCGGAGACATAGGTAAACTTGCCGTATGCGGTTCCATAAACGACGTACTGGTTATGGGCGGTTTCCCGATAGCAATGCTGGATACGATAGTTGTCGAAGAAGGCTTCCCCATAGATATGTTGAGACGTATAATCGACTCCATGGTTGAAACGCTAGCGGCTGAGAATATTGCCCTAATAGGGGGTGATTTTAAAGTAATGCCTAGAGGCTACATAGATAAGATAATTATATCGACGACTGGAATAGGAATATCTGAAAGACCGATAGTTGATTTGAACATTCAACCGGGTAATCGAATACTTGTATCTGGTTTCTTAGGAGAGCATGGTGCAACTATAATGGCGCTTCAACACGGATTAAATACCGATGTGCTCAAAAGCGACGTTAAACCTCTTACAGGTCTTTTTAAGCCTTTAATGACGCATTTCCCAAATGCTATAAAAGCCTCTGGCGATCCAACTAGAGGAGGCTTATCTATGCTTCTCAACAACTGGGCTAAATTAAGCGGCAACTTAATATACGTTGATGAATCTAAGATCCCGCTTAGAGAGCCTGTTAGAAAGTATTCTGAAATGCTTGGAGTTGAACCGCTACACTTAGCCTCAGAAGGTGTAGCAGTTTTAGCGGTCGATGGAGATGTTGCAGAAGAAGTCTTAGAATTCATTAAAAGCTTAGGTTTCAACGATGCCGCTATTATAGGAGAAGTCCGGAGAAGTGAAGAGTTTCAAGGTTTAGTTATAATTAGGAGTGAGATAGGTGGGTTGAGAGTATTAGAGCCGCCAACTGGTGAAATAGTTCCGAGGATATGCTAATATGAAGAGCGTTAAAATAACTGTCACGGGTATTGTTCAAGGTGTCGGCTTCAGACCATTCGTCTATAGACTAGCTAAACAGCTTAACCTTAGAGGATACGTTAGAAACCTCGGTGGAAGCGAAGTAGAAATAGTCGTAGAGGGTTCGCCAAACGTTATTGAGGAGTTTCTCAGAAGACTTAAAACCGATAAACCTCCTCCAGCCGATATCTACGATATGAAAGTAGACGGTATTGAGCCTAAAAGCTTTGAAGATTTTTCTATAGAAGAGAGTGGAAGTAAGCGTGAAGCATACTCGATGATTCCACCGGACATAGGGATATGCTCCAACTGCTTATTGGAGGTTTTAAATGCGGGAGACAGGCGTTTTATGTACCCCTTCAACAGCTGTGCCTGGTGTGGACCTAGATTTTCAATGATGGAGAAAATACCATACGATAGAGGGAACACTAGTATGAGAGATTTTCCAATGTGCTCTAGCTGTTTAGAAGAATATGAAAATCCAGATGTTGTAAGACGCTTCCACGCTCAAGGGAACTGCTGTCCAGTATGTGGGCCAAGAGTTTGGCTTGAAGACAGAAATGGATTTATGAATGTTGAAAATCCTATACTTGAAGCTTCTAAACTTATAGATGAAGGATTCATAGTTGCTGTTAAAGGGTTAGGCGGCTTCCATATAGCATGCTTAGCCACGGATGATCAAGTGGTTTTAGAACTTAGGAGGAGGAAGTGTAGGTATGAGAAGCCTTTCGCTCTCATGGCTTTAAACCTTGAGATAGCATCTAGAATAGTTAGTCTCTCAGATGAAGATGCACGTCTTCTAGAGTCTCCTAGGAGGCCGATACTTCTTCTTCCTGAAAGGGAGGATAGTCCAGTATCAAGATATGTAGCGCCTGGTTTATCGATGCAAGGCGTTATGCTTCCATATACTGCTCTACACTACTTAATATTGTCCAATGTCAGAGACGGATTCCTAATAATGACTAGTGGTAATGAAGGCGGTGAACCCATGTGCATAGACAACGATGAGGCGAAGCTTAGGCTTAACAATATTGTTGACTACTTTCTAATGCATAATCGGAGGATAATCAATAGGGTTGATGATAGTGTTTTAAGGAAAACTGGGCGATTCTACACAATAATACGTAGAAGCAGAGGCTATGCTCCTACTTGGATTAAACTTCCCTTTAATATTTCAAGACCAGTGATAGCTTTCGGCGCCCATTACCAGAATACTGGTTGCCTAGCGTTTAAAGATGTAGCTATACCGACCCAATTTATTGGCGATATGGATAATGTATCATCGTTGATGGAATTAGATAAAGCGTTAACGTTTCTCATTAAAAATTATGGTATAGATCCATCTAAGGCTTTATTGGCTGTAGATATGCATCCCAAGTATTTGAATAGAATACTGGCTGGTAAATGGATTAAAACATATGGTTGTGAACTTCTAGAAGTGCAACATCATCATGCTCATGCGGCATCGTTGATGGCCGAGCTCAAAGCCAATAGCGATTCTGAAGAAGTTGCCATAACAATCGACGGTGCAGGATATGGAAATGATGGGACAGTATGGGGCGGTGAAGTTTTAATCGTTAAATATGGTTCTTTTGTCAGATTTGGGCATTTAGAGCAGATACCGATGCCGGGTGGAGATAGAGCCGCGGAGTATCCTGTTAGGATGTTGATATCTATTCTGTCGAAATTTATGAGTAGGGAGGAGGTTGAACATTTCATAGTCGGTAGGAGTTTACATAAGGGTCTCCCCTATGGGGTTGAAGAACTCGAAGCGACTCTACTACTTCTGGAAAAAGGCGGCCTTCCTGTAACATCAAGTATGGGAAGGGTTTTAGACGCCGCTTCATCACTGCTGGGGATTTGCTTTAGGAGAACGTACGAAGGTGAGCCCGCTATGAAGCTTGAAGCCTCCTCGAAAGTGCAAACCTGTGTAGAATTACCTACACCCAAGATTTCCTCCTCTAAACTTGTTGTAGAAACCCATAAGATTTTTGAAGAGTTAATCTGTAAACTTGATAAGCCTCGTGAGCTTCTCGCCTATAGTATTCAAAGAGCATTGGGCTTCTCCCTCGGCGAGGTGGCGGTTGCAGCTTCAAAGGGTAGAAATGTGTATAGGGTTTTAGTTTCTGGAGGTGCTGCGGTTAATACCGTGTTATTCGAATCTATAAGGGAAGTTGTGGAGAATGAAGGGCTTAAAGCTTATGTTAATGTTCAAGTGCCGCCCGGTGATGGAGGGATATCTTTAGGTCAAGCTGTTATAGCAGGCTTTAGCACTCTAACCTAGAATTTTTAAGACGGCTTCTTTCACTTTCTCCGCGAATTCTGTCTTCATAAGTTTATCTACATCTCCTACGTATTCCTCAAGGTCATTGTAGTAGGGCATCTCAGCTAAAACTTTAAAACCCATCTTTTCAATCGACGGTCCTATAGACTTATGGGACATGTTTACGATTACCCCTAAAATTCTTTCCTTCAAATAGGTTTTAGCAAGTCTCTTTAAGGATTCTAGACTTAAGAGGTTTGAAGTGGTCACAGCTACAAATTCAACTTTAGGTAGATAGGTGGCAATATTCAAAGTGATATCTCCAAAACCTGGGGGCGTATCTATTATAAGCATCTTCAATTTACCCCACTTAGTGATCATTAAAAGCTCTTTAAACACATTGTCAACCTCTACCCCTCTAAGTGGTAGAGCTTCGCCGTGGGTGTAGAAGGCTATACTCATAAATTCCACACCGTGGATCTTCACCGGTACAATACCCATATCTTCAATAGGCTTCTCCCTTAAAACATCCACCCCTAGTACGAGATGACACGATGAATTTGCAAAATCCATGTCTAATAGTCCAGATGGAAAACCAATTTTAGCCGTGGTTAAAGCCATAGTCGACGCTATTAAAGTCTTACCAACACCGCCCTTCCCACTTACTATAGCTATTATTCTTTCGATATTTTTGAGCCTCTTCAGTATCACTGGATTCTTCAAATCCATACTTTACAACTCCATAGATGCTATATATACCCCCCTTCCGCTAACTATTTCTAAATCTTGGGAGTTACAGTTTGGGCATTTCACGTAGGAATGGATAACCTCAGGGATGAAGTGAATAGCTTCTCTAACATCATCGGGTAGATTTAAGTCTGTAAGCCGCCAAACCTTTAGACATGATCTACACTTAAGAAGAGCCTCTTCTTCATCTAATCTGAGCCTTTCTACTTTAACACCCTTACTCTTGAAAAGTTCAGTTAATGCAAAACGTAAGACCTCTCTATCAACAGACTGAAGACTTCCAATAACAACTTTTAGGAAAGATATTTTCCTAGCGTTTCTCTCAGAAAGTAAACCACATGTAGCTTCTACTATAGCTTCGGCTAGCGCCCACTCATGCATATTATCCACTAACTTGTTAAACCTAAAGCTTATAAAACTGTTCTCAGAGGACTCCGCGTTGCATACGCTTAAAAATATCTCCGACAGCGTTTTCGGGATAGTGAGTCTAAATAGTAATGATGTTTAATCCATCAGCCGTTTACTGTAGGAAAGCAGAATATTGTTTTGATTCGACTTGAAACTCATGACCACACTTTGGACACTTCACGTACCCGCATTCTCCAAAAACGCTGTATCGACATCCAGAGCAGGAAGTAACTCTAGCGTATGATAAGCTAAATTGGTAATGGCATTTTGGGCATTTAAGGATTTTAGCCATCTCCTTACCCTAGAAAGAATATTCTAAAGTTAAGTTAAACTTTACCTTTTTTATAAGTCGACTATCCACTGATTTATCCGTAGGCTTAAAGCTCGTAGTGGTTTAACGCCGTCTTCATCCTTCGAAATATGCCTGATAACGAAGGCTCTCCCTTTAGAAGCCCAGCTCAGGGGCAGCGTTTAAGGGGGTACGTATCTTTTAAACTGCCTTAAAAGCGGGTTGAGAATTAAAATAGTCTCGCTCTAGCCTCTCTGTCTTCTGTTGAACTTTAAGCTTCTACCTCGATGGCTTTGAAGCCTTTTACGAGAGCTATCTTGAGCTATCAAAAACCTATAGGCCTCCTTGTGGTAGGCCTTGTAAAGGCGGGTTAAATAGACTCTAGTGGAAATTACTGTGTAAACGTTGCTGAATGTACACTTTAATCCAGCAATACTTAAAAATAATGCTCATCGTATAGATGTCCTAGTCTTACTTCCAATCCTACTGCGGAGGAAACAGGTGATGGCTGGCAATTACAAAATAGTCGTGATGGATCCTCTAGACGATGAATTCTTTAATATTATAAATGGTAAGGCTTACGTAGTCAAGGCGTATTGTGAGAGCTGTCAAAGTTTAATGGATGTGGTTAAAGATGCAGACGTCATAGTCATACGGAGTAGTCATAAGATAGACAAAACCGTGATAGACAATGCTAAAAACCTTAAAATTATAGCTAGAGCGGGTGTTGGATTAGATAATATAGACGTAGATTATGCTATTAAACGTGGGATAAAGATTATATCTGTACCAAGTGCCTCTACCGAGGCTGTAGCTGAACTTACAATGGGCTTAATGATAGCATTGGCGAGGTGGGTAACATCATTCGACAGATCTATGCATAATGGAGAATGGTGTAAAAACTCTAAACTTGGAATTGAACTAGCGGGTAAAACTCTGGGTATAATTGGACTTGGGAGAATAGGTAGTCGAGTAGCTAAATTTGCCAGAATATTCGGGATGCGTGTGTTGGCGTATGATCCTTATGTTGATAGGGGTAAGGCTGTTAATCTTGGTGTTGAGCTTAAGGATAGTTTGGATGATCTTCTCTTAGAGTCTGATTTTATCTCTATTCATGCTTCTCTAACTTCTGAGACTAAAGGTTTAATAGGTGAACGTGAACTCAAACTCATGAAGCCTACAGCCTTCCTAATAAACACAGCTAGAGGAGCCATAGTAGATGAAAACGCTCTAATAAAAGCTTTAAAAGAAAAATGGATAGCAGGAGCAGCACTAGACGTATACACAGAAGAACCACTACCAAAAAACCACCCACTAAGAAAAATAGAAAACACAATACTAACACCACACATAGGTGGCTCGACGGTAGAAACGCAGAAGAAGATAGCCAAGCTTCTCGCTGTGAAGATCATGAAAACTTTAGAAAAATTGGAGGAAGCTGGGTTGAAATAGTCGTCTAGTCTTGTCTAATTGCTTTATCCAATTCTCCGTTAATCCATGGATATAACGTTTTAAGCTCCCTCAAAGCCTCTATGACCTTCTCTCTCGGATAATAGTATGGACTGAGTTTTCCTCTTATATAATCGTCAAAAGCCTTTAAATCTAAAAGACCATGGCCGCATAATAGGAACAATATAGTTTTCTCCTCACCTGTTTCCTTACATTTCAATGCTTCATCCACTACTGCTTTAATGGCATGGCTTGGCTCGGGAGCCGGTATAATTCCCTCAGATCTTGCGAACATGGTGGCTGCCTCGAAGACTTTTACTTGATCGTAAGCTCTGGTCTTCACTAAACCATTTTTAGCTAATAGGCATAGTGTAGGGGCTTTACCATGATATCTCAACCCTCCAGCATGTATTGGTGGCGGTATGAAACTATGGCCTAAAGTGTACATTTTTATTAAGGGTGTGAGTCTCGCTGCGTCTCCGTGATCATACGTATAGTATCCTTGAGTTATAGAAGGGCATGCCGTTGGTTCAACCGCTATGTACTCTGTATCTTTTGGAGCTTTTCCTGAAACTTTATCGTAGTAGAATGGCCACATTAGACCTGAAAAGCTACTTCCACCACCTATACACCCTATTATAACATCTGGGTAATCGTCAATAAGCTCAAACTGCTTCTTAGCTTCTAAACCTATTACCGTCTGGTGTATCAGGACGTGCGTTAAAACACTTCCAAGAGTGTACTTAGTCTTTGGGTTTTTTACAGCGTCCTCTATAGCCTCGCTTATGGCTATACCTAGACTACCCGGGTTATCAGGGTCTTTCTCAAGTAATTTTCTGCCAAATTCCGTTCGTGTACTTGGACTCGGTAAAACCTCAGCACCCCATACTTCCATTAAAATCCTCCTATATGGTTTCTGGTCGTAGCTGACTCTAACCATGTACACGGTTGACTTCATACCGAAGGTCATACATGCAAATGCTAAAGCCGAACCCCATTGTCCGGCTCCAGTTTCCGTTGTAAGTCTCTCAATGCCCTCCTTAAGATTATAATAGGCTTGAGCTACAGCCGTGTTCGATTTATGGCTTCCTGGAGGACTTACTCCCTCATACTTAAAGTAGATTTTAGCTGGTGTTTTAAGCAGTCTTTCAAGTCGATAAGCCCTATATAGTGGCGTCGGCCTCCAGAGCCTATAGACGTCTCTGACTTCTTCAGGTATCTGTATCCAGCGGTCTTGAGAGACCTCCTGCCTTATAAGTTCCTTAGCAAATATCACTTCAAGCTCTTCAGGTTTAACGGGTTCTCTAGTCGCTGGATTTATGGGTGGAGGTAATGGTTCAGGTAGATCTGGCAGTATATTATACCACTCCTTAGGTATGCCTTCTTCGTTTAAAAGGACTTTACATCCCCGCGTCATAGACGGAAAAGATGCTCAATAGGCTTCTTTTAAACTTTATTGAACAAAAATGTACATCACTCATTCTTAACGCTGAACTTTCTAGATGTTATTAGAATGCATGACGATGCTAATCCAAGCGTTCCCATAATCGCTAACACTGGCGTGAAAGAGGAGAAATAGTCTAGTAGAAACCCCATGGTGCTCGTCCATATTGAAGTGAAGATGAAGTTTGTAGTGAAGTAAACGCCGACGGCTAGATCCTTTGCATATCCCTTAGTGACGCTTAATAGATAAGATTGAGTGAGTGTAGCTATGGAAAAGCTCATGAAGAATAAGCAGAATAGGTGAATGGCTATTACAAGGTTTGAAGTTCTATAAACGATTAAAAGATAGGTTAAAATGGATGATATTGACGTTGATATAACAGCTCCTTTCAAATAACCGATTTTAGCTGAGTACTTTCCAAGTAGTACTGGACCTATTACTCCTCCCAATAATCCGATTGTATATATGATTCCCCTTTCATAGGCATCCGCTCCTACACCGTCTGCTAGAAAAATTGGCATATATGTCGTCATGATGGTTAAATCGGTTCCTCCAGAATTTATGGCTAAGGCTATTAGTATGAGGATAATCGACTTTTCATGGAGGAGTGATATGGTGTCGGATTTTATAGACGGTTTCATGTCCACGGCATGCTTAGGCCTCCTACTCCTCAAAAACAATAACAACAAAAATCCTATAATAGCTGGTGGAAGGGAAAAGACTAGGAAAGCCCCCCTCCATCCTATGTATGTTGAAAGCAGGGTTGCTGCAACAGGTCCAACTATGTTACCTATGTAAGCTAATCCGAAGAAAAGCCCTATTGACTTTCCAAGAGTTTTCTCATCGTATTCATCAGATAGTATGGTAGCTCCCATTGGATGTTGTGGTGCAACACCTATTGAGAATATGTTCCTAGCCAGTAGGAAATCTATAAAACCTCTAGCTAGACCAGTTAAAAGCCCACCTACAGATATCAGGAAGTCGCCTAACGCTAGTAAGATGTGTCTCGCTACAGCTCTACTCGATATGCTGAAGACTATTTGCAACATTCCTCCAATGAAGGAGGAAATCCCTATGACCAGTCCAAAAGAAGAGTAGCTTAAATTAAGCTCCGATATCATTATGGGGAATAGTATCGATAAACCTACGAATAGGTGTTGCATGGCATGAGATAACGTGACAATTGCTAAAATCTTTTTGGAAGATTCAACTCTTCCACTTTTTTCTGTCAACTAAGACTTATTGAAATTTTCCGTATACGCATATTAACTTTGCTGGTCTTTCACACTTTAAACTCTGTAGATTACGCTTAACACATAAAAACTAAACGTTTCAGTCCGATCAATGTATGTGGAAAGTGCTCCGGTTTAATGATGTCTAATGCTCCGGGCGGGATTTGAACCCGCGTCGGGAGGGTGAGAGCCTCCTATGCTTGACCTGGCTACACCACCGGAGCACTAAAGGGGGAATACAATCTATGCTTCAAAAGAAAGGATAGTAAAGGATAAAATTAAATTTTATCCTAGTTTATTGAGAAAGGCTCCGATTAAAAATGTAGTATTTTCTACTAGCTTATCGTAATGAGATTGCTGTCTCCATCTATGGGAACCGATAATATGTAGAAATTCTCCAATTCTCTTATACGTTAGATAACGTAAAATGCCGTGTAATTTTAGCGGTAAAAATATTGTGAATGGATAGTAAACCGTGAGAATTGTAATAAAAAAATTTTGGATTAGAGGTTTTAGTATTCCTCACCGTAGCCCTTCTCTTCCTTCTTAGAAGGTGGAGGTTTAGCTGCAACAACGACATCGTCTATCCTAAGTATCGTTATAGCTGCTTCAACAGCTGAAGCTATGCAGTGTCTCTTAACCAGGTATGGCTCGAAAACTCTGGACGCCGCCATATCGTCTATTTTACCTGTGAAAACGTTGACGCCGTAGACTACGCCATCTGTTTTATCGTGAGCGGCTCTTAGAGCGACAAGTACATCTACTGGGTCATGTCCTCCATTCTCTGCAAGCGTCTGCGGAATTACCTCCAACGCTTCGGCGAAAGCCTCTATAGCTAGCTGTTCTCTACCGCCGACTTTTGCAGCATACCTACGTATTTCTTTAGCTACCTCCGCCTCTATAGCACCGCCGCCGTAGACTATCTTCGGCTCTTTGATAACATCTGCTACTACGCATAGTGCATCATGAAGGCTTCTCTCAACCTCATCCACGACCCTCTCCAACCCGCCTCTAATTAAGATCGCTACGCTTCTTGGATTCTTGCAACCTTCAACGAAAACCATTCTATCTTCACCTATTTTCCTCTCCTCGACAAGTTCTGCATATCCGATATCTTCAGGCCTTATATCTTCAAGGTTTGTTACTATTCTAGCTCCAGTAGCTCTTTCAAGCTTCTCCATATCCGACTTCTTAACCCTTCTTACAGCCAGTATACCCTCCTTTGCTAAGAAGAACTGAGCAGTATCATCTATACCCTTCTGACAGAATACGACGTTTGCTCCAGCATCCTTAACCTTTTTAACCATGTCTCTAAGCATATTCGTCTCTTCTTCCATAAACGCCTTCATCTGCTCCGGGTCTCTTATTCTAATCTCAGCGCTTATCTCAGTCTTCTCTATTTCAAGTGGGCATGCTAATAGAGCTATTTTGGCGTCTTTCACCCTCTTAGGCATGCCTGGGTGAACAACCTCTTTATCTATTATGAGACCTTTTATAAGCTGTGTTTCACTTATGCTTTTTCCAGGCTTCTTTATGACTTGAATATTGTCGATATCGGCTACGAGCTTTCCGTCTCTTTCTTCAACTATGCTTTTTACAGCCTTAACGGCTAAATCTGCTAAGTAGTCTCTGAAGAATTTGACGGATTTGCTCCGCATAGATGTTGAAGCTACATCTCTAAGAAACGCTTCATCCTCTATGTTGACTGGAACAGCCACTTTATCTAAGACCTCTATGGCTTTTTCCAAAGCCTTCTTATAACCTGCTGTTATAGTGGCTGGATGGATGTTTTTAGCCATAAGCTCCTCAGCTTTTTTAAGCAGTGCGCCAGCTAAAACAACTACGGACGTTGTACCGTCACCAACCTCCTTATCCTGAGTCTTAGCTACGTTTACTAAAACCTTTCCAGCTGGGTGTTGAATATCTATTTCATCTAGTATCTTAGCACCGTCGTTTGTTATCGTTATATCTCCTATTGTATCTACGAGCATCTTATCCATACCTCTAGGTCCTAAAGTCGCTCTGACAACCTCCGCTATTATCTTAGCTGCTGCTATGTTCTGTCTCTGCGCCTCCCTACCCCTCTGTCTAGTCGTCCCCTCTTTTAGAATCAAAACTGGCATAGTTGTTACCTTACTCATAAGGTCATCACCTCTTAAAAGACGGTTTTTCTAAGCGTTTTTTCAAATAGAAAAAGTAACTCAAAAACTTTTCTCTAAAAGGTATTCAAATCTCTCTTTACGCGGAGATTCTCAAAGGCGGATCTATATGTTCTCTTCCTATCCCATCACCACTCTCTTAGTAGCAAGCCTAATGTCTTCAGCTCTCACAGTTTTACGTCCAGCATGTCCAGCTAAAATACAGGCTTCCCTACCGATTCTCAATGCAACTTCTTCTAATATTCTTCTAAGTTCTTCAGCTGCTGTTTCACTAACCCTTTCAGCACCAGCTTTCTTAAGTAAACGGTGCATGGGAGCGAGTTGTAAATCGGAATCAGTCGTTTAGATCACCCAGATTTTTAAATAACACGTTACTATTTAACTTTTTTCGGCTTTTAAACTCTAAAAAACCAAGATTAGTATACTCCCTTTTTCAGAATGGAGAGAAAAATATTTTAGGCGCTTTTAATCTATACTTTGCCCATTATATGGGCAAAGTCAGACACGCCAATATAAAGAGAGTGGCTAAAATGCTCTTAGAGAAATACGGAGGTAAATTTACCACTGACTATGAAGCCAACAAGAAGCTCGTTGAAGAGCTCGTAAATGTCTCTTCTAAAAAACTAAGGAATCTACTAGCGGGATACGTTACAAACCTTGTTAAAATACAGGCTAAGGCTTCTAGCGTTGAGAGTAGTCCGTGAGCATCTTTTGAGAGCCAGCTTCTTCAGCGGCTTTCAAAGACTTTTCCGACACAAGCCCTCCGACTTGTTCTTTAATCTTCTTGGAAATCCTTCCTCCTATTGTTGGAATACGCATAAGCTCTTCTATGGAAGCTCTCCTAAGATCATCTAGAGTTCTATAGCCTGCATCATATAAAGCTCTAGCTCTAACTCTTCCAATACCCTCAAGAGATACTAATGGTAGGAGCTCCTCTCTAACACCGAATTTAACCCTCTCCCTTAACGCGTGTATCTTTAAAGATAATCTTTCAAGAGTCATGAGTTTTGAGAGTTCTTGTGCTGCGTAGAGAAGCCATTCTGCAGTTGAAACTATTCTGTAGAGATCGCCAGGCTCTACGCCGTATTTTTCAAGTAGTACGTTTTCAGGCTGCTCATTTATCCAATCGTATAAAACGAGGGCTGTTTTAATTTCTCCCAGTAACGCTTCAAATTCAACAGCACTCATGTACATATCTGACACGTCTATTAGAAGCTCACCTCTATGAAGCTCCAATACCGCTGTAAGCCTCTCATCTTCCCCTCGTCTTGGGTAAAGTTTTGGCGTAACATCGGGGGTATGTGCTATGAGATGTAAAAGTGCAAAGTCCGTTATTTCATCTGATTTTCTGTTTTCAAATCCATCAACCATTATAGCGGCTGATAAAGGGTCTATGTAGAGCTCCGACACTCTCCTACCTAGGGAAGTGGCCTCAATCCTATTTCTTATGGTTTTTATAAATCCGTGTTCTTCAAGGCTTTTCAGAACTTCACTTATTGGTTTAACTATCGGCTCCATACCCATCTGATGCGCATAGAGGGTTTTGGAGAAGAATTCTAAGACTTTTCTTTCACTACGTGCAGCATCCGTAGCGATAACGGATAATACGTGGGATCTAAGATATGGTTCAGCTCCTAAATTAGACCATATGCGCTCCGGTTTAGCATATATGTAATGTTCCATTATGAAATCCGCTTCTTCGTCATTCTTAGCTATCAATATCGACTCACCTATTGGGTCATAGTTGGGTCTACCGGCTCTTCCAACCATTTGCTTATACTCCATAACACTTATCGGGTATCTTCCATAACCAGGCTCATATCTCTCATAGCTTGTTAAAGCAACCCGTCTAGCTGGTAGATTAACCCCCGCTGCAAGTGTAGGTGTGGCTGTTAAGGCTTTGATATATCCTTTCCTAAAGGCTTCTTCGATTATGGCTCTTCGATCGTGAATTAAACCAGCGTGGTGGAATGCTACACCGCATTCAACGAAGCTTGCTAGAGATTCGTCGATGCTTGTAATGGCCTCATTGCTTAATATGTCGTTGACCGTTTTCCTCAAGTTTCTCTTAGTCCGCTCATCTAGGAGTGGTTTAACGGTTTTTGTAAGTTTTTTAGCGAGTGCAACAGCGTTTCTCCTAGTATCTGTGAATATTAGGATTTGCCCACCACTTTTAATAGTGTCATATGTTATACTTTCAATTGGACTGCCACGTTCCTCTATCTCCATGGTCGTTCCATCGTTGAATATAACTCTACCATCAACGTAAACACCCTCCCTCAACTTCACAGGCCTCCAGTCCGTTGTCACGTATTCTGCATTAAGCCATTCAGCTATCTCCTCAACGTTTCTAACAGTTGCGCTCAACGCCAATATCTGTCCTCTACTATTGAATCTTCTAAACCTCGTTAAAACAACTTCTAAAGTTGGTCCTCTATCACCTTGCCCGAGATAGTGGATTTCATCAACAACTAGTAGGCTGAGCTCCTTCACCCATGATGCCCCATGCCGTAGAAGACTGTCAAATTTTTCATATGTCGTAACTATGAGGTCGTATTTGCCAAGCCATGGATCGCTACTATCATAATCTCCCGTTGATACGGCGACTCGAATTTTATCTCCGTTGGATTTCGTAAGCTTCTCATAGCGTTTAAACCTCTCGTATTTTTCAGACGCCAAGGCTTTTAAAGGTGTTGTATATAGAACTTTACCGTTCAATTCGATTATGTGTTTGAGCGTGCATACTTCTGCAACGAGTGTCTTACCGCTAGCAGTTGGGCTAGCCATTAAAAGGTTTCCACCGTTTAAAACCTTTGTTTTCCTAAAGGCATCTTCCTGTGGAGGGTATAACTCGTAGATGCCCTCTTCTAGAAAAATCTTCTTGATGGATCCATGTATCGGTAGCTCTTCTATTTTCATAGAGGTCTTAAGCTAGATTAAGTCTTCTTTAGAAAACCGTCTTTTGGAGCGTATATTGTTCCATCTTTACGGAGTTGCTGTATGAGGTTTGCCGCTTCACTTCGGCTTATGCCATATTCTTCTTCTAGAACTTTATAAACGGCCTCCTCCTCAGCCATACCTGTCTGCTTGGATAGGGTTACGATGGCTCCTATGACCACTTGAAGCTTATCCCTTAAACTCTTAGGTTTACCCGTCATGATTATATCTATGTCTATCTTCCCAGTTGAAATATCCATACCCACTTGCTCTAGGCTTTTGCTCATAAGTAAAATAGCTCTTTTAGCATCTTCAGCTGTAACTTCCTCTCTTAAGGCTACTCTAGCTCTAGCTTCGGCAAGTCTAATTATTGATTCAAGCTGTCTAGCTGTTATCGCTATCGGCGCTTCGGCAAATTCGCTAGCGCTACGCATTTTAAGGTAGAAGTCTCTTATAACCTCCATAGCCTCTTGAGTAATTCTAGGCTTAATACGTTTACTGTAGCTTATGTACTTTCTAAGGAAGTTTGGATCTATGGGTGTTTTAACGGCCCCTCCCTCTTCGCTATGAAGTTTGAGTATGTGCTCTGTCAGCCTACTATCGTATTCTCTATTGGGCTGATCTCTTAAAATGAATATGAGGTCGAATCTTGAGAGAAGGGTAATGGGTAGGTTTATATTCTCAGCTACGGTTCTATTCGGGTCATAACGTCCAAGAGCGGGGTTTGCAGCTGCTAGTATTGCCGTTCTAGCGTTTAAAGTAGCCACTATACCTCCCTTCGCTACTGATATCGATTGTTGCTCCATGGCTTCATGCATGGCCACGCGATCCTCATTCCTCATCTTATCTATCTCATCTATAGCGCAGACTCCTCGATCTGCTAAAACGAGTGCTCCTGCTTCTAAAACCATTCCCCCACTTCTTTCTTTGAGTACAGCGGCTGTTAAACCTGCGGCCGTTGTCCCCCTACCGTGTGTATAAAGTCCTCTAGGGCTTATCCTCTGTACGTATCTTAAAATCTGGCTTTTACCTGTGCCAGGATCTCCTATTAAAAGTATGTTTATATCTCCTCTAATCCTCATACCGTCTTGTGAGATTTTTGTAACACCTCCGAATAGAAGGTACATTATGGCTTCTTTGATTTCGTCATAACCGTAAATGGACGGAGCTATGGACTGTTTAATCTTCTCATGTATGTCTTTTTGTTTGGCAAGTTCAAGTATAAGCCTCTCTTCTTCAGGAGATATTTCAACGGTTTCAGGGTCTTTACCGTAAATTTCGATGTTGTTAACCTCAAGGGTTATGTTGAAAACTCTCGTTCTCCCAATTGTTGGAAGAACGTCCTGAACGGCTCTAACAACTCCCGTTATGATAACGGTGTCACCGGGTCTAGCCGTATCCACAAGCTCTTCGTATACGCGTATATCTATCCACCTTGGTAATTGTCCAGGCGGTAGTTCTTCAGGCTTTTCCTGGATTCTCAGTTCTTGATAGTCTATGAATGTTGACTCTGATTGGAGAAATTCAAACGGTCCTTTTCTCTTACAAGACTCGCAAAGGCTGGGCATTTTCATAACCATGCCAGTTTGAAGTACATACTGTACGTGTTCGCAACTTTTACATTTGAAAGCAGCTTTCACGACGACGGGTCTTACGGGGCTAGCTCTAACAACTATACCTTCAACTCTAACGAGTTTGTTTATGTTTTTTGCTCCAAGCCTTCTAAGAGAGACCGTAAGATCTTCGGGTAGTTTTTGAAGTCTAACTCTAACCCCTTCTATTTCCTCTGCATATTGAGGGTCTTCTCTCTTTAATTGTTCTAAAGCTGCTCTCTCTAAAGCTGGTAGATAATCGTCAGGGTTCATAACGAGTTTCTTCGCGAGATCGGAATCGTACGTTATTATGTCTGTGAAATCTACGGCTAACGATCTGCTACCGGAAATGGACATTTGATTAAGCCTAACCCTGTACTTCTCGCTTGAAAGTACTTCTTGAAACCTTTCTTCAACGCTAACTTCCATTGGTGCCCACCTCCTTTAAGGGGTCTAAAATGTAGCTACGCCAAAACTCTACGATCCGTTTAATTTCATCGTATAAAGCCTTCTCCTCAGCGGTTAAAAGTTGAAGAAGCTCCTGTGGAACACTTAAACTAATGGCCATATTGACAATCTTCCTAGTTCTACTATCTATAATATCTCTTACGAGTCTTTTAGACTTTTCTAAGAGTTGGATATTGCCGTGCGATTCAGCTTCATATTTGACTTTTCTGAGGTATAGTCTAAGCTTCTGGTAGAAATCTCCTTGAAGTTCGCTTAGACGTGTGCTGGGTTGAAGCCCCTCCCTCCAATGTGCATTGATGAGTTCTTCATCCGTTAATTCTTCACCTGGTTTGAATACGGCAACTCCACTCTCAACAAGTTTAAGGGCTATCCAACGTTTCAGTTTGACTTCAGAATTGGGCTCGTAAGGTTTTATAGCCTCCCCTAAGACTGTAACGTCTTCTAGGCTTTTTAAAATCCTAACCTTTACATCCTTGTTGAGAAAATCAAACTCCAACTCTTCTAAAGCGTCTTTTAAACTCATTCCTATTCTGACATAACTAAGAGTTTAACAGAAAATAAAGATGTCTATCTTAAAACTAGAAAATTAAACGCTCCAATTATCCTCTATGTAAATGCAATTTTCAAAAGTCTAACATCCATCTGTTTAAAGTTATGGACTCAAAATTTGATGTTTACCCCCTCCATTCTAGGGAAAATCTATTATCCCGTAGCATGAGGATGCTGTATCCTGAGTTCTCTACCTATGGAATGTAAGTTTTTAAACGAAAACTTATTATTACTATTGGATTTAAGATAAAACAGGAGACTAATGCAAGGAGGATCTGCGCCGGATAATCCATCGTCTCATGGTTTAGAAGGATATAGAGGTTTGGCATTAAAGGTTTTAATGAGTATAGGTGCTGAAGTGGGGGATGTAATAAGGATTAAGAGGGCTAATGGTGCGGTTTACGAGGGGATATTGGCTCCGAGGTTTGAATATGGGGATCCAGAGTGCGTGGTTTTGAAGCTTAAAAACGGGTATAATATTGGATTGAAGATAGAAGATACGGATATTGTGGAGAAGTTGGCTGAAGGAGGTAAATTCACGTATAAGGTTCAACTTACACCTAAAGCAGTTTCAAGTCTTCCGAGAGTATCGATAATAGGTACTGGAGGAACGATAGCCAGTAGGATAGACTACCGTACTGGAGCCGTTACACCAACTTTTACTGCAGATGACCTTTACAGTATGGTTCCAGAGCTTGGGGAAATCGCAAATATAGATACAAAGGTCTTATTTAACGTATTCAGCGAAGACATGACTCCCAAACATTGGACTAAAATAGCCGAGGAGATAGCTTCCCAATTTGAAAGTAATATTCGAGGGGTTGTAGTTGCTCATGGTACGGATACGATGGGTTATACGGCGGCGGCTTTAAGCTTTGCATTACAGGGTCTTCCAGCCCCCGTTATACTCGTAGGAGCTCAAAGGTCTTCTGATAGACCTAGTAGTGATGCTGCTTTAAATTTGATAGGTGCTGTAGTCGCTGCTGTTCACGCACCCTTTGGAGAGGTTGCCGTGGCCATGCATAAAAACCTCTCAGACGATGAAATTCTAATCCATAGGGGTACGCGTGTTAGAAAGTGTCATACAAGCCGTAGGGATGCATTTAAATCCATTAATACAGACCCATTGGGCGTTGTTAAGAATAAAACCTATCATCAAATTTCAAGCTCCTTTAAACCTAGAGGCTCTTTAAACGGTTTTAAGATTAAGCCACTCTTTGAAGAGAAGGTTGCTCTCATAAAATATTACCCAGGTTTCAACCCAGAGGTTATTGAAAAGTTTTTGGACATGGGTTATCGTGGGATTATACTTGAAGGTACTGGCTTAGGGCATGTCAGCTCGATGTGCATTAAAGCTATTGAACGTGCTCGGGATATGGGTGTCTTCGTAGGGATGACCTCGCAGTGTATATGGGGGCGTGTAAACATGAACATCTATTATACTGGTAGAGACTTACAGAAGGCTGGTGTTACGCCGCTTGAAGATATGTTGGCTGAGACGGCGGTGGTTAAGCTTATGTGGGTTTTAGCTCAAACGGACGATATTGAAGAGATTAAGAGGCTCATGCTCACAAACATCTCCGGTGAGTTTTCCCAAAGGACTTCTTACAGGTGGTCGGCTTGAAAGTGAAGGTTGGTTTAGAACTTCATCAGCAATTGGCTACAAAGCATAAGCTTTTCTGTTGCTGTCAATCTTCCCTAGCCGTCGTAGAGCCTGAATATAAGTTCATACGTAGGCTTAGGCCAACTCAAAGTGAGCTTGGTGAAGTAGATCCAGCGGCTCTTTTCGAATTTAAAAAGGGGAGATACATTGTATACGAGGTCGACGATGCATCTTCATGTCTTGTGGAGATGGATGAGGAGCCTCCGCATCCTCTTAATGAAGAGGCTGTTGAAATAGCTCTGACGGTCGCTATGATGCTTAATGCTTCTCCTGTAGATGAAGTGCACGTTATGCGTAAAATTGTAATAGACGGTTCGAATACGGCTGGTTTTCAGAGAACGGCTTTAATAGCGACTGGAGGTTACATAGACGTTGAGGGTAAGCGCATTCCTATACAGACGATATGCGTTGAAGAAGATGCAGCTAGGCTCATTAAGCAGGAGGGAGAGGCGGTTTATTATAGGCTTGATAGGCTTGGAATCCCCCTTATAGAGGTTGCAACGGCCCCCGTTATAGAGTCTCCTAAAGAGGCTTTAACGGTCGCCTTCTCCATAGGCCGTATACTTAGAGCTACTGACCGTGTTAGGAGAGGTTTAGGCTCTATAAGACAAGACGTAAACATATCTGTTGAAGGAGGAGGTTTGATAGAAGTTAAAGGGGTTCAAAAGCTTGACCTTATTGAGAAAGTGGTTGAATATGAGATTATGCGGCAGAAAAACCTCTTAGCAATTCGAGATGAACTTAACGCTAGGGGCTGTAAGCCAGCCGATATCATAAATGAGCCGATTAGAGACCTTACAGAGATATTTGCAGATACGTCAAGCCGAATCATACGTAATGCCGTTAAATCTGGAGGGAGGGTTTTAGGTGTTAAACTTAAGGGATTTGGAGGACTTCTATCGCGTGAGCTTGAGCCGGGTTTAAGATTTGGAGGTGAATTTGCAACTAGAGCTAGTTTTTGGGGTGGTGTAGGAGGGATCTTTCATACGGATGAACTTCCAGGCTACGGTATAACCGCTGAGGAAGTTGCTAAGATTAAAAGTTCAACTGAAGCGGGTGAATTGGATGCTGTAGTGTTTGTAGCTGATGAGCGTTCTAAAGCTGAAGCAGCTTTAAAGGCTGTTTTGGAAAGAGCTTTAGAGGCTTTAAAAGGCGTTCCAGATGAAACTAGAGGGCCAAATCCCGACGGTACGACTAGGTATATGAGGCCTAGACCTGGAGCTGCTAGGATGTATCCTGAAACCGATATTCCCCCTCTAAGGATAACTGAAGATTTGCTTTTAAAGGTTAAACGTAATCTTCCAGAGCATCCGAGTGTAACGCTCAATAACCTCATAGAATTATACGGATTGAATAGAAAGCTGGCTGAGCAGCTTATGGACTC
This sequence comes from uncultured Candidatus Bathyarchaeia archaeon, assembly GCA_964463005.1. Lineage (GTDB taxonomy): Archaea > Thermoproteota > CALKCG01 > B24 > B24 > DTBU01. Next base: position 21,302 of record CAYWZZ010000019.1, read on the forward strand.
TGAATACTTAAACGCCTTCAAGTTGATAGTGTCTGAAGTAAAGGTTCCAGCTAAATTTGTAGCGGCGACTTTAACTGAAACCCTTAAGAGTCTTGAGAGAGAAGGTGTTGATGTAGGTGTTTTATCGGATTCAATTTTAATTGACGTTTTTAGGTATGTTGATAGGGGATTTATGGTTAAGGAGAACATACCCGACGTTTTAAAGTGGCTCTGTTTAAACGTTAACATGGGTGTTGAAGATGCATTAAAGGCTTTAAACATACGGCTACTATCTAGAGAAGAGCTTGAAAAGATGGTTGATGAAGCTTTAACGGCTAGATCGGATATTGTAAGTAAAATGGGTGTTAAAGCTGTAAACTCTATAATGGGCTTCTTAATGAATAAACTTAGAGGTAAAGTGGACCCGCAGCTTCTAATGGAGATCATCCGTGGGAAAATCGTAGAGAGGATGGGGGGTGGTTAATCTTAGCTTATTTTAATATGCGAATGGAGCTTGTATGTGGAAGGTGTGGGGAACAGTATCTCCCGATTAAACCTTGGATTGGTTGTTTAAAGTGCGGGTCGATGCTTGAATTCGTCCTCAGCGATAGTTTAAATGCTGAGGAAATTCGCTTTGATAATGTCAATTCTATGTGGCGGTATAAGCCTATTCTTCCAATACCTGACGATTGGAGTCCAATTTCACTGATGGAGGGGTGTACGCCTCTCATAAAAGCGGAAAACCTTGGAGGTGTTTTAAAGTTTAGGAAACTGTATTTTAAGGATGAATCTAGGAATCCAACTGGTTCTTTTAGAGATAGAGCGGCCTCCCTCATGACTACGTGGGCTTACAAGACTGGCTTTAAGACCATCGCGGTGGCCTCTGATGGTAATATGGGTGTTAGTATAGCCGCTTACGTTGCTAAAGCCCGTTTAAACTGTAAAGTCATCGTACCTAAAAACGTCGATGAAGGTAAGATTCTTCAGCTTCTAATCTACGGGCCTGAGCTTAGCGAGTACGGTACTTATCTAGATGAAGCAATAGATAGGGTGGCTAAGCTTGCCGAAGAGCAGAATATTTACCAAGCAACTCCAGAGTTAAACCCCTTGAGTATAGAGGCTCAAAAGACGATCGGTTATGAGATTTGGGAGCAATTGGGGGAGGTGCCGGATACCGTAGTGGTTCCGGTTGGAAGTGGAAGCTGCCTCTTCTCCATTTGGAAGGGGTTTGCAGAGCTTAAGAAGTTGGGCTTTACTAGTAAAATTCCCAGATTTTTAGCAGTTCAGTCTGAAGGTTGCGCCCCAATCGTTGAAGCGTTTGAGAAGAATTCCGAGCTCGTAGAGCCGATTAACCCTGAAACTAGAGCTACTGCAATATTGGTTAGAAAACCAGCGTATGGTGTTAAAGTCCTTGAAATTTTGAGGAGGGGTGGTGCAGCTATTTCGGTTAGAGACGATGAGATATTTAGAGCTGAGAAGATGTTGGCTAGATTTGAAGGTTTATTTGCTGAGCCGTCGAGTTCATCAACGGTCGCAGCCCTTATAAAGCTTTCAAAAGAAGAGGCATTGTTAAGCTCGGATGAAACGATAGTGTGTATTCTCACGGGTAGTGGTTTAAAAGCACCGAGTGTATTTGAGTCCATGGGCTATAGGAAGAGGATGCTTGAGCTTGGTTTTGAAACAAGCATGAAATTCCGCATACTCTACTCCCTCTCCGAGGGTGAGAAGCATGGATATTCTATTTGGAAGTCCCTAGGAGGTATCATAAGCCCTCAAGCCGTTTATCAACATCTTCAAGATTTAGAGAAGAGGGGTTACGTTGAAAGTTTTAACGTAGATGGTAGGCGTCTCTATAGATTGACAGAAGAGGGTAGGATGCTTTTAAAGGCTTTTAAGATTATCGGTTTTTAGCTTCAATAAAACATAGGATTTCAGCGGCGATTTTAGCTGCTTGAATAGCGGTTATTCCATCATCGTAGAGTGGTGTAAGTTCAACTATATCGACTGCGACGATTTCAGTGTTGCAGATTGTCCATATGATATCGAGCAGTTGAGTCACCGTTAATCCCTCAGGTTCCGGGTTTGCAACCCCAGGTGCTTGAGACGGGTCTAAAACATCTAAGTCTATGGTTACGTAGACTCTTCCGGCATTTCTAGACCACTTTTCAACGTCTTCCAGAACACGGTCAAATCTTCTAACAACATCTAAACTCGTCAGGAACTTAAGCCCAGATTGCTTAGCGTAATTCACTTCTTCTTCTGAAAACGCTCTAACGCCTACCTCCATAATTCTATCCACTCCTAGTTTTTCAGATACTCTACGTATAACTGTTGCGTGGTTTATCTTAGAGCCTAAATACTCGTCTCTAAGATCCATATGGGCGTCAAAGCAAATTACGGCAAACTTCCTACTCTTGCTTACGGCTTCTACAGCTCCCAAGGTTAACGTATGCTCTCCTCCGAATATTACCGTTTTCAAGCCTTTAGACAGCTGTTCTTCTAACACGACGCTAAGTCTTCTAAGCGTTTCACGTACGTCTTGAACTACATTGAGGTTTCCTATGTCTCTAATCGCGAGCTTTGAAGCGTCCAGCCCAGCCCTCAGGCTGTAAGTTTCAATGTTTACTGAAGCTTCTCTGATAACGTTAGGTGCGAATCTTGAGCCCGGCCTAAAGGTGGAGGTTCCATCATACGGTACGCCTAGAATGGCATATTTAGGCTCGTACGCATCTTCAACTTCTAGAAACCTCAATGTTTTAGAAGTGTAGAGTTCTTCATAGCTCATAATCGATCCTCAGAATATTTGATTGAGCTACCAGCTCATAAGCTGTAAGTTTAACATTAGGAACTTAAAGTGTTCGTATTTATGGGAGACTGAAAAGTTATATTTTCGGTCTACGAGTACCAGCTTCATAGGTGGTTGTATGAAGTATGGCATTTGGACGGACTTCTATGGGGATTTGAATTTAGTAACGGCGTTGTCTAGGTTGAGTGCTCACGGTTTTAAATACGTAGAGTATAGTTTTGAACACATTCTGGCTCTTGAAAAAGAAGGCTCTGAATATGCCTTTAAGAATATCGTGGAAGCCGCTACAAGCTTAGGCGTTACAGCTCTTCAGATGCACGGTCCAAGTTTAGAATGGACTGAAACGTACAGTATAGTTTGTAGAGATGAAGAGATTAGGAGGTTGTGTGTGGAGAGGACCTGTAGGTGGATTGAATACTGCTATAGGCTTAATGTACCAGTATTCATTGAGCATCCGGGTTCAATGCCTGCGAAAACGTCGGATGAGTTGAAGGCATTGGAGAAGCTCAATATCGAGAGTTTTAAACATATTGCTAAGTTTGCAGAGGATAGATCTGTGAAATTGGCTATTGAAAACATCTTCGATTTTAAACCTGAGAAACTTGAGGGTGTTCGTTTTTTGAAATACCCGGCTAGTTACGGCTCTACGATTGACGAGATTAGGAGAATATGTGAAGCTACAGATCCAGACGTTGTAGGTATTTGCTTCGATACTGGACATGCGAACTATCAGGGGTTAGATGTAGCTAAAGCCGTGATAGAGTGTGGTGGGCTTTTACGTGCCGCGCATATACATGATAACGACGGCTCTGGTGATCAGCATCTTTCTCCGTTAAGGGGTAGTATAGATTGGAAAAGCGTCATCGATAGTTTTAAGAGCATTCATTACGATGGGCTTTTGAGTTTAGAGGTTTTCGGGGAAAAGCATCAAAGTATTGCAGTTAGAGATAATAGGTTGAGGTCTTTAATGATCGTAATGGAGAATCTTCTACGCTAGCTTACATCTGTTTAAACCTAGTAGGTAAATGTGCTTGATTTAAGGAAATCGACTTTACATGGTGAATGGTAGCGGGATAATCTTTATATCTTATACGTGGCTAGAGCTTAGTTTGCTACAATGAGTAGACTCTATAAGAGACTGTGCGTAATATTTCCATGTTTGAGTCTCGTTATGTTAGCTTTAGGTATCTATCCAAGCATAACGCCTCACGTACTTGTTCTAGGTGCAGTCGGTCTTCTATCGTCTATTTTATCTATATCTACGAGGAAGTTTAATAGGTTGTTTAAGCATTTGACTTTAGCTACTTCCATATTTTACTTGGTTGTGTTCTTCTGGATTTCCATGATACCCGGAGATATGTTGATTACTATTCTATCGTATGTAGCTTTAATGTTAACGGCATCATCCATCATAGGTTTGCTAGTGGTTAGGGAGGGTTGAAGATTTGTCGTCTCACCCCGTCCACTGGATAGATAGAGTGGCTACAGATATTGAACAATACTGGGGTCTTGATGGAGAAATCGTATGTAATGGTGGTCTATCGGTTTCAGGGTTGCAGCACGTAGGCCGCTTAAGGGGGGAGATAGTTCTCATAGATGCTATTAGAAGAGTGCTTGAAGGACGTGGTAGAAGGGTTCGCCACCTTCTAGTATTATATACTCAAGATAATTGGAAGGGTAAAGACGCTCAGCTTAAGGCCTTTAAAAACCCTGAAGAGGCTTCAAGGTATAAGGGTTGGCGGTTGATAGATGTTCCAGACCCAGAGGATTGTCATAGAAATTGGGTTGAACACTATTGGAGGAGTTTTGGAGATTACCTTAACGAATTCGCTAAATCCGTAGAAGTCTATACGACGACTCAGCTCTATAAAATGAGCTCTATGAAAGATGTTTTACGTGAAATACTCTTGAAGAGGGAGGAGGTTAGGGCGATTATAAACAAGTATAGGGGTAGAAGGCCGTATCCTGAAAATTGGATACCTTATGATCCACTTTGTGGAAACTGCCGTAGAATAGATTCCGCTGAGCCGTTGGAGGTTGATTTGGAATCGTATAAGGTAAGATACGTCTGTAGAAGTTGCGGCTACAGCGACTGGTGCAGTATGGAGGATGGTAAGCTTAATTGGAGGCTTGAGTGGACAGCTATCTGGAAGGCGTTGAAGGTCATGTTTGAACCTTACGGTAAAGATCATGCTACTCCAGGTGGGTCTAGAGACAGTTGTGTAGACCTCGCCGTTAACGTGTTGAAGTTTAAACCGCCGATTGGAGTAGCCTATGAATGGGTTGGATATGTGGTTAAGGGGAGAGACTTAGGTGATATGGGGAGTAGCGATTTTATAGGATTTACTCCTGAGGATTGGGTTAAAGTAGCTGAACCTGAAGTCCTCAGATACTACTATATTGTCAACGACTGTATGAAGAGGTTGACCTTAAGTCTAGACCAAGTGTATCACTACGTTGAATTGTACGATTTTGCCGAACGCGTATATTATGGTGTTGAAAAACCAGATAGGGAAGACTGGGGGATAGCCAATATTAAGAGGAGTTTTGAACTCTCCCAGTTGAAGCCCATCCCTAGGGAAATGCCTTTTCAGTTAAAGTATCTTCACGCGGTTATATTGGTGCAAGCTCTTCCAGAGGAGGAATTGCTTGAAAACGCTATAAGACGATTGAAATCTACGGGCATACTCGTAGGAGACCCAGACCCATTATCGATCTCTAGGATAGAGCTTAGGTTGAAGGAGGCGTTAAACTGGATTAAACTCTACGCTCCAAGTGAATTCCAAGTTAAGCTTTTAGAGAGTTTTCCTGTTGAGCTTAAGTCTTCTTTAGATGATGAGGATAGGGCTTTACTTAAAAACCTTATGGAGCTTTTTAAACTCATTGAGTGGAATGAGGAGTCAATTAAAAATACTATGATGCGTTTCACTTCAACTCTTTCAAAGAGCAACTCCCAGAGGTTATTTAAAGCACTCTACTTGATACTTTTCGGTAGGGTTAGCGGTCCTAGGATAGCTCCGTATCTTGCGATGTTGAATAAGAGCTGGGTTCTTAATAGACTTAAAGAAGCTATTTCTGAAAGTTGAAGAGTATTCTTTTTGCAATAAAAATGTAAAAGAATATTAATAATTGTTTTCGTAAATAAACAACTGTATACATCTGTTGACCCGGTGGTACTTTGACTAGGAAGCTCTTAGCGGCTAGGTCTGATTTAGTCGACGAATTGTCTAGAATAGCTAAGGCTAGAAATCAGACGGTTTACGGTTTTTTAAACAACCTCCTCGAACAGGCTTTAAAACTTCATAGAATGGACGCTAAAATTGAGGATGCTGTGAACTCCTATATGGTGATAAAGAATCTTAAAAACTTGGGTTTTATCCCAATACCTGAGGAGCTTGCATATAAAGTTCTAGATGGTATTGTTAAGAGGAATACTGTTGATGTGTTTTTTAAGCTCGGTGAATGGTATGGTAAGGTTTTGGAGGCGCAACTTCCAAATTTTAAACCAGTGGATTTACTTAGAACGGTTATTAGAGAAATCGCTTGGACGGCTTCGGAAGTTTCAATCGGTGAAGAAGGTGGTGAACTCACGATTAGATGTATAGGTCCAAGGTTTTCAGAGTCTTACACGTGGGTTTTAGCCAATATGATTGAAGGTTTAGCTGCGTCAATGGGCTTTAATGCAACTAGACGATATATCACTAGGGGTATGATTTTTCTAAACCTTAAAAGCTCGTCTAGCCAATAGTGTAATGAAGTTAGTGAGGGAGGATGGTTTTACCGAAGCAGTCGAAGGATAAAAAGCTTGTATGGGTTAGGGCGGATATACTTTCTCAGATAAGTCGAATAGCTAATAGAGAGGGTAAAACCATAACAACATTCGTTAATGAGGTTTTAGAGCAATCAGTCAAAGTTTACGATATGAAGCTTACGTTAACTGAAGTTATAGAGTTATACATGCTTACTAAAATGAGTAGAGAGGGTGGTAATTTAACCGTACATAGAGACGTGGTTAAGTATTTAATATCTAAGGTTTACCATTCAAATAGGGAAGAACTGATACAGATATTCCGCGATACCGGTGCATGGTTTGGCAAGTACATGCTAGCGAGGATGGGTGGTGAAAACTTAGTAGAACATCTCCGGCAGATCCTTTACATGAGTATCTGGGATGTGAATGAGGTTTACGTGGATAAGAGCGATCATACTATTTCAATCAGGTGTGTAGCTCCTCAGCTTTCCATAGAGGAGACGGAGCTTTTAGCCTCTTACGTTGAGGGAATGTTATATTCAATAGGTTTGAAGCAGATTGAACGGGAGGTGATAAGAGGGATAATAATGGTTAAAGTTGAAGGTGGGGATGTGAGTGGATAGGTCGACTGTACGTAAAGCCCTCTTGTATGAGAATACTAGGGGAGGGCTTGTTAGATGCCTCTTATGTGAGAGGCGTTGTATAATATCTGAAGGGTCTACGGGTTTTTGCGGTACGAGAATTAACATGGATGGAGTGCTCTATACGCTCGTCTATGGAGATATAAGTGCAATATCTGTAAATCCGATAGAGAAAGGTTGCCTCTTCTGAGGTAGCCCTCTAGAAAACCCTTATACCACTTCTACCCTGGAACTAGAGCTTTGACTTTTTCTACGTGGAGTTGCAACTTCACATGTCCATGGTGTCAAAACTGGACGCTTTCAAAGTTTAAACCGGATCCTTCTAAAGCAAACTATATAAGCCCTAAAGAAATGGTGGAATTAGCCGTTAAAAGTGGCTGTCAAGGTGTTTCCGTATCGTTTACCGAGCCTACTCTATTATTCGAATACTCGCTTGACGTTTTCCCTCTGGCATTGAATGCGGGTTTATATACGAATTATGTGAGTAATGGCTATATGACTGTTGAAGCTTTAAAAATGCTACGTGAAGCGGGACTGCAATCTATAAAGATAGACGTTAAAGGTGGCTCCAGTGCAGTTCAAAAGTTTTGCGGAGCAGACGTCTCCATTGTGTGGAGAAACGCTAAATTGGCAAAGGATATGGGTATGCACGTCGAAGTAGTTAACCTAGTGATTCCGACTGTTAACGATGATGAAAGCACGTTGAGGGAGGTTGTTGAAAACCACGTTAAATATTTAGGCGTGGATGTTCCAATACACTTCACCGCTTACTACCCGGCCTATAGATTCAAAGCTCCACCTACGCCGGTTGAAAAGCTTGAGGAAGCCTATAAGCTAGCTAAAGCCTTCGGCGTTAAGTATCCGTATATAGGGAATGTCCCGGGGCATAGATATGAAAACACTTACTGTCCAAATTGTAACCGTTTGCTTATCAGAAGAGTCGGCATATTCAGCATTGATGTTAAGCTTACAGCCGATGGTAGGTGTCCAAATTGCGCTGAGGCTATTCCAATAAAGCTATGGAAGAGCTCTTTTAAACAATCTTAAACCTTTATAGTGTCTTCTTGGAAATTTGATACGTTTCAGGCGGGTTGAAGGCTGAAGCCACAGCTCCATAGAGGACTATGTCTTCCCCCAACTTTGTAAGTTTTATCTCCGGTATTCTGTTTATAGAATACTCTGCTATATGTTGCATGATGAAAGGCAATATGAGCTCGCTGTTGTATAGTGCTACTGACCCTCCAACTGTTATAAGCTCTGGATCGTAGACGTTAACCACTGTAGCGAAGCCTATGGCATTTAAAACCCCTATTCTCTTAACAACTTCTAAGCTGAACCGGTCGGCTTGTTTAGCGGAGTCGTATATCATTTTAGCTGATATTTTAGATAGGTCTCCCCTAGTGAGTTTATATGGAAGGCTTTTTTCAAAACCTGCTATTAGGTTGTTTTCAACTAAATATCTAACGTAGTTCGGTATATTACGCCCTGAACAGTAGGCTTCCCAGTGCCCGCGTTTACCGCATCCGCAAACCATCCGTCCGTCGAAGTCTATGACTACGTGTCCCACTTCATGGGCGTTTCCATCCTTACCTAGGAGAAGGTTACCATTTACGTAAACTCCAGCGCCTATTCCAGTGCTTATCGTTATGTAGACGAGATTTTCCACCGCTTTTCCATCCCCGTAAAACTTTTCGCCTACAGCTGCGGCTACGCAATCGTTGAGCAGAACGACGGGTAGTTTAAACTCATCTTCAAGGGGTTCGATTATAGGTACAAAACCAACACCTGGAATATTGGCTGGCTGCTCGATGCCACCACGTTTAAGATTGAGAGGACCTATAGAACCTATACCTATACCTGCAAACTCCGTAATGTCTAAGTTTAAGCTTTTACAAAGACTTCTAATAAGCCTTATTATTTGACGGCTGATGGCAAGAGACTCTATACTTCTATCTGTCTCCTCCATCAGCTTCGCCATTATATTGCCGAGTCTATCTCCAACGGCAACTCTTAGATTTGTAGCTCCAATATCTACACCTAAGCCGTATTTCTTATTTGATGAGACCACCGCCACACCATTAATATCATTAGAACGTTCTTCAATTTATTCTTTCAATCCCCTATAGGCTTTATGGACATCTCGCTCAAAAAACTAGAGCAGTTCATCCTATGCTTAAGAGAAGTGGTCTTCCTGTCAAGGCTGTTGGAAATGTATAATAATCTTCATATTTGTTTCTATTTCCCTAGAGGCGGGTGGAGGACTTCTTCTAGAGAGTTATGCCCGTAGGGGCAGAACTCTTCTAGGTTTAAAAGTTTAGAAATGCCTCTACCAGTTACACCGTATATTATGGGTTTAACGCCGTACTCTCTACATAGGTTTAATAGTTGTGGGAGAGTGTTATTTACCGCGGCGCTACCAGTTATATAGGCAACTTTAACCTTTCTTAAAACTTGGTCGTTTAATTCTCCATCTAATATTTTAACTCCAAACTTAACCTTACCGATATTTTCATAATCTAAATCCGTAACGTATAGGTTTTCAGACCCCAAAGCCTCAGCTAAAACCTTGACGTGGCCAGGCTGATACCCTATGTGAACTACTTTAACTCGCCCAAACTTTGAAGTTAAATGTTGAAGCATTAATTCTCCACACTTTTCCGGTTCATCTCGCACACAATGAATAGTTCTATCTACAAGCTTCAACTTATGTAAAATTGCGTTTAAACTGGCGAAGAAGACTGCCCGTTTCCAATTTGAATCCAATTCAAATTCTAAAACCTCCCTAACTGAGCCTTTGAATTCTCTTGGAGAATCTGTGAAAACCTGCCCAAAACCTCCGTTGACTTCACAGTGAACTATCACTTCCCTCCCTCTAGCCGCCAAATACTCACCCGAAGGGAGTTGCATAAGTTTCCCAGTTAAAATCGAGCATTTAACTTCGTAGTTTAAAAGTCTCTCCCTCTCAGCAATCTTAAAAACCATACCCTTTAACGAGTTTAAATCGTACACGTAAACCACCATTGTCTACCGAATTATCTAGCTGACTAAACAACAGAATGACTTAACGTACTTAAGTTTTTAAGTTTATAGGCTGTGGGAGCGTGTCCACTATTATTTTGTTTATTTATTTCTTCCCAATTTTAAATTTAACTTTATAAAGTAAAACTTAATAATATAAGCATAATCTTTTAAAGAGGTTGGTGGGTTGAATGAAAAAGAAAATTCCTTTGATATTGGTCATTGTTGCTGTAATCGGCTGTTTGCTAACGGCTGAATATCTGACAACTTTTAAACGATGGGGAAAAAGGAAAACATTAGGCTAGCTATAAAGTTTACAGATCACGCTACATGCGCCTTTATAGCAAAGCGTAAAGGTTTCTATGAGGCAAATGGATTAAATGTCAGCACCTTTGAATGTTATATAACAGGGCCGGCTCTCGCCGCAGCTTTAGCTAGAGAGGACATCGACGCTACTTACATATGTTTGATTCCGGCGGTATGCGCATATGCCAATTCTAAAGTTCCATTGAAAATAGTTGCAGGAATACATAAGCATGGTTATGCATTGATCGTAAACTCGAGCAAAGTCAGCACGGTTAAGGATTTAAAGAATCCCGATATTCGCATAGCGTGTGTAAGAGTAGGTAGTCCTCCTGATGTGTTACTTCGCTTAATGATTGAGAAATACAAGCTTGATAGAGAAAAAATATTGAGTAAAGTTCAGTACATGGCGCCACCAACAGCTCTTCTGGCTCTCCAGGGAGAGCTTGTGGATGTAGCTTTCCTTCCAGAACAATATCCATCAATGGGAGAAGAGTTAGGATTCAAAATACTCCTCACAGCTCAAGATCTCTGGCCAAATATGCAGGGAAGTGTTCTAGTCGTTAAGAGTAGCCTCATAGAAAATAACCCTGAAGTTGTGAAGAAGCTTGTTAAAGCAACAATCCAAGGAACTGAGTACATCTACAATCGTCCAGAGGATGCTGCGAGGATTGTCACTGAAGAACTGCAGGTTGCTGGAAAGCAGGTTTTACCTTTAGAAATCGCTGAGGTTGCTACAAAATTGGAGATAACTCCTGATGTTATATCGAGGTCGTTGGCTAGTAGGGTTGTATGCCCCAACGATATTGGTGTGCAGACTGTTCAGAATACTATTGACTATTTGGCGAAATTAGGGTACATTAATTGGTTTAAGGCTGAAGAAATCCTTGACTTAAGTTTCTTGGAGGAGGTGTAATTGGAAAGGTTTAAACATCTACGTGGCATAATACCCTTAGCCATACTTATAATACTGTGGGGAATAGTAACTCGGTTTAATTTGATTCCGGGGCGCTTTTTCCTTCCGCCTTTTACTTTTGTGCTACAGGAGTTCTTCCACATGACGATTAGCGGAGTGCTTCTAAACCACCTCTTACGTAGTCTCATCCGGGTTTTAGTCGGATTCCTAGCAGGCTCAGCTCTTGGTATAGTTGTTGGAATAATGATGGGTTGTAGCAAGATAATGGACGATATGTTAAACCTGATTATAAGTTTCTTGTACCCCATTCCGGCGATAGGTTGGCTACCACTATTGATATTGTGGATTGGGATAGGAGAAGCTTTGCCTATAACAATCATATTCATATGCTCCTTCTTCCCCGTCGCCTATACTACCGCCACAGGTATCAAAAGTGTGGATAAAAAAACTCATTAAGTCTGCAGAAACGTTGGGTGCATCGCCGAGAACGGTTCTTACAACTGTGATTCTACCATTGGTGTTACCTACCATATTTACAGGATTAAGGTTGGAGGCGGGGATGGCTTGGCGAGTGATAATAGCGGCGGAAATGATCGCTATTCCTACAGGCATAGGAGCGCTGTTTATGTAAGCTGAAAGCCTAATCAGAATAGATATAATAGTATGTCTAGTCGTTTTAGCGGTTATGAGCCTCTCCTTTGAAAAAGTTTTTCGGTACTTAGAGTCGAAACTTTGTAAGTGGGCGGGGGCATCTTGACAAGGGTTGAATTAAGGCATATTAGCAATAAATACATCCTCCGTGATGTGAACCTAACCGTTGACGATGGGTAGCTCTTAGTGCTTTTAGGGCCGACAGGTTCTGGGAAACAACACTGCTTAACGTTATTGCTGGCATAATAGACTATGAAGGAAACGTTTTATTTGACGGTGAAAGTGTGGATGATAAACCTGCCAGTAAAAGAGGTGTGGGTTACGTTTTTCAAGACTTAGCTTTATTTCCACATCTCAACGTAGCCTCAAACATAGCTTACGGATTGAAGGTGCAAAAGAAGCCTTTAAGCGAAATCGAGAAAAGAGTAGATGAACTGCTCAAGCTGATGAAGATTGAGCATCTGAAAAACCGTTATCCTAGAGATTTAAGTGGTGGGGAGAGGCAAAGGGTAGCATTAGCTCGGGCGTTAGCAATTTCTCCCCGCATCCTACTTTTAGACGAACCCCTTAACAATCTAGACCCCCTCACTAGAAGATATCTCAGAGCGGAGATTCGTCAAATGCAGAAACAGTTGAAAGTGACAACAATATTTGTTACACACGATGTAGAAGAAGCTGAAGAGATTGGTGACAGAGTGGCTGTTATAATCGACGGCAGGTTGCGGCAGGTGGGAACTCATGGGGAAGTTTTCTCAAATCCGATGGATGATGAAGTTGCAGATCTAATAGGCTTCCAAAATGTTCTAATTTGCTCCAGTTCTAAGTATATCGGAGGAGGGTTATATGAAGTTGACTGTAAAGGAACAAGGATTATCGTTACATGTGAGGGAAGTACAATTAATAGGGTTGCGATACCTGCAAGAGAAATCTACCTTTATGCGGACAAACCAGTTGACTCAAAAGTAAACATTTACAAGGGCACAATCTTGGAGATATTATCTCCCTATTCATCAGTGGTGAAAGTGCGGGTTAAAGTTGGGGAAAATACATTGCTTGTGGAGTTGCCTAAGGATTCATTCAATAGTTTAGGTTTAACTGTGGGAGAGGAGGTTTTCTTAGAATTGAAGCTGAAATCGATAAGAACATACTCTTAATATTGTGAGCGGAAATTCCACGCTTTTCTTAGCTTGAGTGAAAGTGAACGTTAGCCTTATATTATCAGGCCATGGTCTATCCATATAGTTGCTATGGGTGAGTAGGCGGGATAATGGGTGCGGAAAAAGGCGAGAGAGCGGTTGAAAAACTCAGGTCGCTAAAAGAGAGAACTCATTGCAAAGCCCTTAGATTTATAGCTCCAATATCTAAGCTTAAGCCATGTTCCACATTTAATTGAACTACCACCACATCGTTAATATCATTGGAATACTCTTCAATATTTTTTTAATCCGTAGTTTCGCTAAACAGTATATTTATATTTCTGCATCAATCTAATGTAGTCGATGAGTCTTAAGGTTTTTTCAACAGGGCTTCCAGCAATCCCGCTAAAAAACACTGCCAATATTTTTGAGGAGAAATATGGTGTTAAGATTGAGATAATCGCTGGGCAGGTTGAGCAGTGGCTTCCGAATGTTTTAGCTGGAGAGGGTGATATAGTATGTGTTGGCGCTGAGTATATGATGGATGATCTTCAGGAAGAACATAAACTGATAATACCCGATACGAGGGTTACCGTTGGCTATA
>CAYWZZ010000020.1:0-34952 GCA_964463005.1 uncultured Candidatus Bathyarchaeia archaeon
TTCAGATATGCTATTTCAACCTCGTAATACTCCATAAGCTTGTCTAGCGTATGTACATGGGGCTCGAGTGTGCAAAACCCCTCATATCCGTCATCCTTTAAGCGGGTGATTAGTCCTTCTATGTTAACGGCACCATGTGGTAATAGTGGGTAGAATATATAGTTTGATGTGTTCGGCGGAGCGAAGGGTGCACCTTTAGCGTAGTTCGGGTGTACTCCAGGTATGAATCTGCATCCGTTCTTAAGATGGATGTAGGCTATGTAATCTTTAAGTAACTCGTATGTGTATGGGAAGGGTTCGACGTTTGCATGATAGTAGTTGGTTGCGTCGAAGTTTGCTTTAAAGTTGTCGGAGTTTAAAGCCTTAAGTATCTTAAGCATGCCTTCAGGTGTTCCAGAGGCGTCGTGAGCTTCGTTCTCCAAAACAACTGTGACCTCCATCTCCTCCGCGTATTCTACTATGGGTTCCATAACCTTGATGAGAAGCTTAATATCCGCATTATGTCCAAGTGCAAAGTAGTATGCGTAGCAGTTCACGAAAGGTGCATTAAGCTCCTTAGCAACCCTTATTGTCTCCTTCATCGATTCAACGTACCTATCCGGCTGTTCAGCCATCTCTTTCACAAAGGCATCTCCGTTGGTGACACAGGCTACGCCTATATTGTACTCGCTGAGAACCTCCTTCGTTCTCTCTAAATCCTCCTATGAGATTGAATGTCCAGAGTTCGACCCATGAGACTGAGAAGTTCCTGAGTAGTGAAAGTATCTTTCTGAGTGATTTACCAAAACCTCCGAGTTGTTGACCCGATACCGCCAGTTTTATTGCACCCATAATCCGCCACCTGTATCTTAGGCTATGTCTATCACCACCTTAATATAGTCTTGAGGTTTCTTCCAGTTGAGCTTAAGGGCTTCAGCTACTCTGTCCAGCGGGAAGCGGTGGGTGATCATACTTTTAACGTCTAGTCTACCTTCGGATACTCCCTTCACGGCAAGCTTCATCAGCCTCCTCACCCTGGCACGGTCAGGCCAGTTTGATGGAGAACCGAAGTGACCAAGTTTTGTAGCTACTCTGAGGTATGGGATCTTCACATGCTCCGATACGTGGGCGAATATGTAGAATGGGCCTCTAGGCTTCAAAGCCTCCGTACCGGTGAAGATGGCATTGCTCGCTCCAGCCGTGTCAAAGACAAGATCCATCTCACCAAACTCTTTCTTTATCAATCTGCCTAGCTCGTCAGGATCGTGCTCAGATGCGTTGTACGCGGCGTCGGCTCCAACCTTCCTAGCCAATTCTATTCTCGTATATATCTGTGCCAACCACCACATCGGCTCCGAAATTCTTGGCATGTTGTATAATGCTTAGACCTGCCAGTCCGCAACCGAGCACAAGCACCTTGTCGAGAGGTTTCACAGCAGCCCATGCGAAGCATATAGTCGATCCTCCTGCCAGCTCGAGAACAGCACCCTCTTCATCTGAGACGTTCTCGGGGAGCGGTGCTATGGTGGCTATTTGCCGCACGTCTATCTTAACGAATTCTGCAAACCCGTCACACCAACTTCACCCGTATATCCTATCTCCAATCTCCAACCTTCAGTTCCGGGTAGATTTCTTTAACCTTTGAACCCATCTCAACAATCTCCCCGCTGAACTCGTGTCCTAGTATGAAAGGATAGTTTGTAGGCTCCCAACCCCCCTTCATAGGAAGCCGAAGTCCCTGGCTTAACTCATAATCCGGATGTCTACAAAACTCTAAAGTTCTTTCAGCAGCTTTTCTATAGACTTCTTTTGAAAAACTATACTTCCTAATGAAGTCGGCCATTATAGTAGATGTGTCGTTTAATATTTGATCTGTAGTTAACCCTGGACGAATACAATGCAATGGTGTCTTGCGGTACTCTACAATAAAGCCATAAAGTTCCCTCTGCCATGACGAGTACTTTCCATCTACAGGCTACATTCTCGCAATATCGCTGGTATAATGGTGGTAATCAGGTGCTGTATCCATTAGCACTAAGTCGCCATCTTTCATCACACAGTCATCGCGGAAATAATGCGGGTCTCAAATGTTCCTTCCTGAAGCTACAATTGAATGATATCCTTCGCCGAATGCACCATGAGATATGAAGATGTAGTTAGCAACAGCTCTTAAATGATATTCCATCATCCCGGGTTCTATTATACGCATGGCTTCCGTTATAGCCAATGCTGAAAGCTTGCCAGCTTCGCGGAGAAGAAATATTTCTCTCTCGCTTTTAACAAGTCTCAAGGAATCAAGTATGGGTGACAAATCTCTAATTTCAACGCATGGAAAACGGGTGCATAATAGGCTAATAAAGCGTTGCTCTCGCGGTAAGACTCCATCCCATGGATCTAAAGCCACAAGCTTATTATGGTGGAGTATTGTTTCACGGGATCCTCCTCTATTCTCAGCAGGATAATGTGGCACATAAAGAACTCGAACATCCTTAAGGTATTCTGTAAGATCCTCTAAAGGAAGAATTTCATCTATTCCGGTAAATTCCCTTATCAAATCGGCATCCTCAAGAGTCAACATATTCTCTCTATTGGCATTCGTGCTTAGAAAGCGTGGAATAAAAAGCCTAGTGGCGCGATCTCTTCCATCAATTATAAGATAGGAATGTGGAATTTCTACTCCGCAACAATAGTAAAAATTGTTCGATTATCGGAAGGGGAAATGACCTCTAACTTGCTGACTGCCTTGGATGATAGCACAAGCATCTTGGCCTATTGCATTAAGTACTTTATCCCGGCGTCCCTTGAACTCTTCTGGGGGGAACATCTCTGAAACAACCTTGATTTTCGCTCTTAATATCAAAGAGGTTTGACCCGATCATGACATTTCCTCTTACTTAAAGGGAAATATTTTAACTTTGTAGAAATTAGAAAAACAAAACCGGAAAGCAACATCTAGACTTTTCGTAATCCGTTTGAGGGAAGAAGGCCATGCGCTAGTAGTTAGCTCTAAAGGCTGTGGCAAATCTTAACTAATTGAGTTTTTAATGCATACTCCATATAGTGATGTTTGGCTTTTAAACTCTAGAATCTTAAAGTTGAAGCTGGTAACTTTTTCTACAAGTTAAATTGTTGCTAGAATAGTAAACAGTATGTTTAAGACCACGATTATTACTACGAATATTATTGACGATATTATCGCTATGGATAGTGCTCCAATCCATCCGACGTCGAAGATGGCCTTATAAGATGCTAGCCATGTGAGAAAAGCTAGCGTCACTGCTAAAATCGATGCCAATTCACCTAAAAATAAGTGTAGAGTTACAGATGATAGAACCATAACTATCGTAAATACAATAGGCCCTATTATTGTAGCTATCATGGCCTTCCCCATAGAAGCTTTTTTCCCCACTATGATTCTAGCAGCTATATATACTGGTATGGATGCGAACATCCATGCGATAAATAGCATTAATATTAATACCGTTAAAGGTGGAATTGTCCAAACAATAAATGGTGGGGGCATGTAATCGTAACCCCTCCCTCATTACGTTATAATGTGCTTTATTGGCTAGTTGAGGTTTCAGGTTTCTCCTCTTTCTTCAATTCTTGCTCGATTTCCTTTTCAACATCCTCTATGGGTTTTGGAGGTGGGGTTGTTGCTAACGTGTACCCTATCCAAGCCAAAATCGCTAATACTCCTCCAACTGCTATGAAGCCTGTAAGCTTAAGTACGAGCAGTGCGTACTCCGTTAGAAAGACGAGGTACGCGTAGACTACTATACCTAAGACCCCTACTATGAGCAATAACGCGCCTACAGCTTGATCTTTGCTCACGTAAACCACCTGATATTGAAATAATCTCATCCCTAGTTAGATTTAAATTTTCCCTTATGCATACCCAACTGGGAAGGTTATTTGACCAGCATCTTAGCTATAACGTATACAATTAAGCCTACGATGAAAGCCGTAGCCAATGATGTAAGGATTGGCTGTTGAGGGTTAACAGTCATTCCTCCTTCAAAGATTTGACTAGCGCTCTTGTTGCTCACCTCTATGGCCTCAGAAGCCTCTTGAGAAGTAGGTTTTACGCTTCTACCTCCGTTACCTTCGCTAATATGGGTTTGAGGTGGAGCTTGAAGCGTAATTGAAAGCGCTACTGCCAATACAGCTCCCACTAGTATGCTAATAACCGCTTTCTTGATCTGCCTAACCATTCAATAAAAGTATTGCACTACATTAGAAGATAATTCTACTGTTTAGAACGGTCTCCTTCTCCATATTCTAAAGGTTTCATACCAGAAGATGAAAGCCGCTATTGTAGCGACGATTAAAGTCATCAGATTTGTTGTATACAGCATTAGAATCTGATATGCTACTATCGTTGTAAAGAAGCTGGCGTAGAATAAATACCTTGGAAGAGCCAGCCCCATAACGTTTACAAATAGACTCAGAACACCTACATCGACCTTTCTTCTAACAGTATACCTTCCATATGTGTCTTTACCGACTAAACCAAGCGATTCCAATTTATCGAGGTGGTGAAATGCCAAGCTTGGACTTGAAAACCTTAAAGCCCTCTGAACCTCCCTCACGCCAACGCCTCTCCTATTCTTTAAAAGGTACATGTAGACCTGTAACGTTTTACCTTTAAGAGCATATTCAATCTTCTCGATATCAAGTTCTCTAGGCTTTTTAGACAATTTACCTCGTTTAAAGAATCTATTGGATCAAGAATAAATGTTTCTATATTGTGATGTGATCTTCTTTAAGCAATTGACCCTACTTAACACAGTTTGCTACTTTACTCCGTACTTTAAGTACACATACCTTACTATGTTTAAAAGTTCTAGTATAGAACTTCCTCCAGTCTATCATTTTCAAGGGCCTTCCTCAGCTCTAGAGCTATCCGTTTACCAGTAGACATGGGCTCGTTAAATATATATGCCGTGTACGGTGAACCCTGAGGATACAGATTTGTCCCAGCGACTATTCTAGCAGATATCTCAAAAACCGTAAACCCTCTACTGGGATGATATATCGTTTCAAGGCAGAATGGTCCAATAATCCCAGGTGGAAAAAGTCTTTGAGAAGCCAATACCACTCTAGCACCCATCTCAAGGCAATCTTTTAAAAGGCTTTCCCTTAAAATTAAAGGTTGATTGCCCGTAACAGTGTAGTCGAAGAATTCCTTTGGAACATTAGGTAATCCCCTATACGCTTCATCTATAGGCTCTATACGTTTATCCATACTTAGAAGTTCAAGTCTACCTTTTGCCACTCTAAATCCTCCATCCAACATTAGACTGTAGAAGAAGTGGAAGTAGTAGCGTACTCCGGGTATGAATTCTTGTATAGAGGCTTCTTCAATGCTTTTTATAAACCCGCTCCGTAGAGCCCACTCAATCTTATTTTCAAGCTCTTCAGCAGAATCCGCCGTGAAATATCCAGCCCCTCCCTTTGCACCTGGATACTTCACAAACACTTTACAATCGACTTCAGAAGGATCTTTGAATTCTCTTGGTGTTTTTAAACGGGCTTCTCTAAACCATTCTTTCTGCTTGGATCTATCACTCTCCCACTGTAAAACCGTCCTATTGCCGAACATAGGTATGTAAAATTTATCGAGTATGTTGTTTGCTCCAACATACTCGACGAAGGAACCGTGCGGTATTATCACGCAGTTTTCTTTTACAAGCTTATCTTGAATCTCTTTAAAGAGTATGTCTTTAAATTCTCGAACTTCTATGAAGGTGTCTGGTTTAGCAAGGGGGAAAGCTTCATATACGAATCTACGGTCTGCAGTCGTCACCCCGAGAGTTCTAAATCCCAGCTCTTTAGCTCCATGAAAAATCTGAAGTGCTGAGTGAGAGCATATTGTTGAAATGGTAAGCTTACCCTTATCGTACTTTGAAAGCACTCTTCTAATATCTTCCTTAGTTATCATGTCACAACCTCTTTAAGTCTACCCCGTCTATAAGCGTATGAAATTTCCATAATTGTTAAATCTAAAACGCTTTCAACCCTATCAAGTCCAAGCTCTCTTAAAGCTTTAGAGTAACGTATTGAAAGTCTCCTCATTTCAGGTGAAGTTGGTCCTACGCATGGGCTTCCCGGAACTCTAGGGCTTACGTCAAATACGTAGAATTCAAGCCTTTTACTTTCAGGGTCTTCAGGGTCGTATGCTATGGCTCCTTGAAGCGCAAAAGAACCTATGAGTCCAGGAGGATACTCAGACTTACATACTCTGATGAATTTCTCAGCAGCCTTGTAGACAAGTGGCTTCTGAGATTCTCTCATAGTCACTCCGAAGTGGCCGATTTCCTCATTTTTAATAGGGATGTTTAACTCAAGCTGATCTCTTGCGGGCAAGTTTAATATTCCATGCAGATTTACCTGTCTCCTATCGTCGAATCCTAGAAAGTCAAATTCTGGAAAGACGTCTGTTAAAGCCCATGCGTGAAAGTTTGCATTAAACCTTGGACCTAGGACGAATTCTTCTATGATGGATTGTTTAAGGTCTTCTTCCGATATAACATCTTCCCTTATAAGTTTCTCAGCCTTAGCCCAATACTCTTCTGGGGTGTTTGCTGTGAAAAACGCTCTTTCAAGAGGCTTCTTCTTCTGTCTAACCTTTACAATAACAAGTCTATCTATCTCATCTGGACTTGAAAATAGTTTAGGTCTCTTAATTCCAGCCTTCTCTAGAAGCCAGTACTGGTTTTTGGGTAGAAGCCTCTCTTCCGTCTTGAGAAGATATCTATTCCCGTATATTGGAATGTAGAACTTATCTTCTATGTTTCTCCATCCAACATAGACAGTGAAAGACCTATTTGGTATGAAAATTGTATTCAATTCTCGAAGCCTATCTTGAACTTCATCGTCGATTATATCTTCAAACCTATCTAAAAGAATTACTTCATCAAATAGAAACCTGTTATATTTAGCGTAAAGCTCCTCTCTGCCTTTTTGACATACAACCACTGTTTTTAAACCAGCGTATTTAGCCGATACAGCGACTTCTTCGGCTGAGTGGCTTCCAAGTACACCTATACTTGGCTTAACGTATTTTGAAGTCAATTCCTGAATTTCACTCCTTTCAATAGTCATACTGTATCACTTTAAAATCGACCACTCTGATTTAAAAACGCTGAGAACCGCTTAAACTTTTTAATGCGCCTATCATATGTAACTTGAAGCCTATGCGGGTTAGAATGTCTGGTTTCAGCAACCTTTTAACGGTAGATGAGGCATTAGAAAGACTCTTAGAAGTTGTTAAAGACCGTAAGCTTGAAGTTGATGAAGTACCTTTGGAAGACTCCGTTGATAGGGTATGTGCTGAAGATCTACTAGCGCCAGTAGATATTCCTCCGTTTAACAGGTCGGCTGTAGACGGTTATGCCGTCAGATATACGGACGTTTTAAGCGCGTCACCATCCAATCCAGTGGAACTCAAAATCGTAGGCGTCTCAGAGGCGGGTTGCGACTTAGAAACACTTCCGAAAGTCAATTCTGGAGAAGCTGTAGAAATCTACACGGGTGCCCCTCTACCGTTTGGAGCAGACTCCGTAGTTATGGCTGAGTTCTGTAAGAGGGATGGAGATAGGCTATGGGTTTCAAAACCATTAACATATATGCAGAATGTTTCATTAAAGGGGGAGGATTTTAAGGCGGGGGAAATAGTCGTAGCTAGGGGCGTTAAATTGAAGTCTTGGCATATAGGAGCTTTAGCCTCCCTAGGTATAATGACCGTGCCAGTTTACCGTAGACCAGTAGTGTTAATTGCATCAACTGGTTTAGAGCTTAAACAATTAGAGTCTGAAAATCATTCAGGCAAAATATACGATTCAACTAGACCTATGATTAAGGCGCTTCTTAAAAGCGTCAACTGCACGGTTCTAGACCTTGGAATACTCCCCGACGAACCAACGCAGATTATGAAAGCTGTTTCTAAGCACTTAGAATCAGTAGATTTAGCGATAATCATTGGTGGAACAAGCTTAGGCTTGAAGGATGAAACGCCTGAAGCTTTAAACATGCTAGAGGGTTCAAAGCTGATCTTTCATGGGGTTCGTATGAGACCGGGTAAGCCTACGGGTGCTTATGTTGTGAAAGGTAGACCAGTTTTCATGCTTTCAGGGTTCCCAGTCGCCGCCTTCATAGGGTTCAAAGTCTTTGTAGAACCAACCATACATGCTTTGATGAATTCTAAGCCGGATCCACAACCTACCGTTAAAGCGTACATCACTAGAAGGCTGGCTAAGCCTATAGGTGTTAAAGCATACGTTAGGGTTAGAGTCTACCGTGCTCAAGGCAGATTTTATGCCGAACCTCTCAGATTGACCGGATCCGGAATACTTTCAACTCTAACTAGAGGTAACGGTATTCTCGTTTTAGAAGAAGAGGTGGAGGGTGTCGAAGAAGGAGAAGCTGTTGAGGTTTTACTTACACAGGCTTTTGAAGAGGTGGCGTAGGATGGCTAAAGTCTTTCATAGACTTATGAGGGTTGATGAAGCCTTAGAGCTTGTCAAGAAACATTTAAAACCTCTATCCCTCGAGCTGGAGTACGTACCCCTGACTGAGGCTTTAGGTAGAATTCTCGCTGAGTCTATAGTTTCATCCCTAGACTATCCTCCATTCGCCCGGGCGACTGTGGACGGTTATGCCGTTGACAGCACCAGTCTAATGTATGCAGACGAGGAAAATCCTGTTAAACTTAGAGTTCTTGGGGAAGTTAAAGTTGGAGTTTTACCGGAGTTAGAAGTTAGACTAGGTGAGGCCGCGGAGATACATACTGGAGCCCCAATTCCCAAGGGAGCAGACTCTGTTGTGATGTCTGAATACACTAAACGTGTTGGAGACTATGTACTTGTCTATAGACCTACATATCCTGGTGAAAACATCGCCCAAACCGGTGCAGACTTAATGGTTGGTGAGACTATACTTAGGAGAGGTGTAGTTTTAACCTCTAGGGAAATCGGAGCACTTGCCGCCATTGGGTTTAACAAGGTTCCAGTCTACAGAAAGGTTAAAGTCGCTATAATATCAACGGGAAGTGAGGTTCAGCCGCCAGGCTCTATACTAAAACCTGGTAGGATATACGATGTAAATAGCTTTACCATATTTTGCATGCTTAAGGAATTGGGTTGTCAACCCGATATATTGGGAATATATCCCGACGACTTTGAAGTATTGAGTGAGGTCATCGGAAGGGCTCTCGAAAACTATGATGTTGTAATATCATCTGGAAGCACTTCAGCTGGTTTTGGTGATGTAATCTACCGAGTCTTTAATAGTCTAGGTAAACCTGGCGTTTTAGTTCACGGACTTTTAATAAGACCTGGTAAGCCTACGGTTGTAGCAGTAATAAATGGTAAGCTTGCACTCGGGTTGCCAGGTTTCCCTGTTTCAGCGATTATAGCTTTCCAAGTGTTTGCGAGGCCACTTATTGCATATTTAACTGGTTTACCTGTTGAAAGTCCAGTTAGAGTTAAAGCCGTTCTACCGTTTAGAATTAAGACAGGCGGTGGTGTAAAAACAATCATACCTGTAAGTTTAACTTTAAACTCTAACGGATCTTTCTCAGCATATCCGGTTGTTGAGGAGTCTGGAGCTATATGGAGGTTTACTTTGTCTGACGGCTTCATAGAATGTCCTGAGGAGAGGGATTTCCTCGACGAAGACGAGAAGGTATATGTGACGCTTTTCTCCAAAGCCATAAAACCAGCTGACTTAATCTTCATTGGGAGTCACTGTCTAGGTTTAGACGTGCTATTCGATTATCTTAGAGGACGGTTAACTATGAAGGTGGTCAACATAGGCTCACTTGGGGGACTTTTAGCCGTTAAAAGAGGTGAAGCTGATATTGCTGGCATCCACCTCTTAGACCCCGAAACTTTACAGTATAATATTTCTTTTATTGAAAGATATGAGCTAAAGGGTAGAGCGGTGTTGGTTAGAGGTTATGCTAGGATGCAGGGTTTCATAGTTAGACCCGGCAATCCTAAGAAGATAAAAAGCTTTAGAGATTTCTTTAGAGAAGATGTCACAATCATCAATAGGAATAAGGGTTCTGGAACGAGGGTTGTGATAGATGAAGGCTTACGGAAGGCCTCCGAAAGCCTAGGTTTGAAGTTTGAGGAGGCGGTTAAAAAGATTAAAGGCTATACGTTTGAAGCTAAAACGCACTCCGCAGTAGCATCGGCCGTAGCACATGGTAGATGTGACGTGGGTATAGGTATTGAAGCGGTTGCTTACATCTACGGGTTAGACTTTATACCAATAGCTGAAGAATTCTACGACTTCGTAATCTTAAAAGATAGACTTCAAAAGAACTCCGTCAAAATTTTCCTCGAAACCCTCAGCTCTGACGCTTTTAAGAAAGCACTTACAGAGAAACTTAGAGGATATAGGCCTCTCAGAGAAACCGGTAGTATAGTATATGGTTGATTTTAAGTATACATTTACTTCCTCCTCTGCGAATAGCATTCCGTTAAACGTTGTTGCATATTCTAAAATGGCTTCTATATTCTTTTAAAAGCCTCTTTTATACTACTTGCAGTTTTATAATGGTTTTGTCGTTTTATCTGAAACAGATTCCTCTCGAGAAAATGAGTTAAAGCATACTTCAAATAGTCTTCGTCGATCTTTAGTTCACTACTCCAACCTCCTATGGGTGTTACCATGGACTTTTCTATGGCTGTTCATATGGATGTTTAGACTCTCTCCTGGTTTCACCATGATTCCTCCTCCAATCTCTAAAAAGCCCCCGAGCCTTATTCATTCCAAACTCTCTTGGAAGACTCACTAGAATGCTTACTCGATAGTTTATAATGCTTTACGCGGTTGAAAAAATAGTCTGAGAAGAATATAAGCCGCTACTTATCTGCTATCATGAAAAATAGATTATGTTTAAAAGATCGAAAGCTACTTATCAATATCCTATGTGCCTTCTCAAGGTGTACTTGGATGATTGCAGTGGGAGGAAGCTTATAGCCACTGATGTAGCTTTAATTGTACGTGAAGGTGACGGTTTCAGAGTTAAACTTCTAGAGCCTAATAGAGATATTCTGCTTAGAAAGGTTACGCTTCAAATTTTAGATGCATTAAATTCTCTTATCGTATTTAAGTCTTCAGAGCAGCAAACGTTAAACCATTCAATTTTTAAAGAAGCAGTTAACTATTCCTAATGTGGAGATGCCGAAGAGGCGAGAAGAGGAACCAGATCCAAAGCTATCCTACTTAATAACTTTTCTAAAAGTTGTTGAAGAAGGTGGCTTTAGAAAAGCTGCTAGAAAGCTTGGGCTATCTCCTGTAGCAGTTATGAACCAGGTTAAGGCTTTAGAGAGGTACTTTGGTGTAAAACTGTTCAGTTCACGGGAAGGTCTAACTCCTGAAGGTGAAAATATTTATACGGTTATAAAAGAAACTGTAAGCAGGCTATCTCTTATTAGAGGAATAGTTCCCGAGGTGGAGAAAACTGGTAAGATTAAGTTGACCGTTTACACGACTGAAACCCCTATGGAGTACCTCCTCCCATGTTTTCTATTAAGGTTTAAAGAGTTTAACCCCGCTGTTAACCTGCAAATAGAAGTAGGTCTTCTAAGCGACGTAAGGTCAAGCCTTAAGGATGGATTAGCTGATGTAGGACTTTTAATGGTTCCAGAACACTTAAAAGTTTCACTCTCCAACGAATTTGAATTTTTAGAGATTTTGAAAGACAACCTCGTAGCGGCATTCTCTCCCATTCATAGAATGACGAAAGCGAAGCCTATGGACATCCAAACCCTAAGTAGACAACCGTTTATACTTGATAAACCAGGCTCAGATAATAGATTATTCATAGATGAAATGTTCCTCCTCAACCAAATAGACCCATCTACTCTAAACGTCAAACTTACTCTAAGAGGCTCCTCAGCCATAATAACCGCTGTAAGCCAAGGGTTAGGAGTGAGCATACTACCTGAAATGCTTACTAGAAAATGGGTTAAAGCTGGCCTAGTATCAACTAGCCCTCTGAAGTGTAAGGGAGTTGATCTAACACTTCTTCTAATCAAATTGAAGAACTCTTGGACCGACGCGGTGAAATCTCTGTGGAGGTTTACAGAAGGATTCATCGAGATTTATGGAAGCAACCCTCCATGCTTACAGAGATTTACACCGTTATGAAAAACCCTTATAAGGCTAATGGTAGAAACGTCTTAGGTAGACGTATTTCACAGCCCTCCTTAAGAATAAGATAGATGTAACGGCGAGGCTGAAAATCAATGTAGCCAGAGACGTCGTATGCGATATTACATCAGGCTCATATGTTATCCTCACTATACCATTCATGCTCGGTAGCAGTATTTCCATAAATGGGACCCTCACTCCGATGGTCTTTGAAAGATTTGGAGGATAGTACGGGATCACCGTAACGGGCCTCCCATTAACCTTTACACTAAGCTCAGGATAGTAGACCATTCTAACCCTAAGTCTATCATTAACTTTAGCTCCTCTGAATTCTAAAACCACGTTATCCACTGTATAGTTTAGAACTCTTACGGTTGCCGTTGAATTTTCAATGGAGGCTATTGGATTGAAAGTCTTCATTCTAAAGACTTCAAACAGGTCATTGGAAAAGACTTTTAAGTATCCATTTCGATTGAGGGCATTTTTAAGCGAAGGATCTATGACAGCTATATAGGTTATACCTAGCTCCCTAGCCAACACATCCAGCTTTTCCAAGTCATTAGCTAACATATTAGCCCCTATCGATAGGATGCGGTTGCCTTCGGTGTTCGCTATGGGGTCTGTTATATACCTAGTTCCATATATTCCACCTATTGTCGGGACATTTGACATTAAAGATACTAGATAAACGTAGTGGCTTGGAGGATTAACCACTCCCAAAGTATCCTGGATTAAAATATACGTGTTTGATTTACTTGAATGCTGAATCCAATCTATTAACTCATCAACCTTAGCCGATAAGGAATAGTCTATGCTCAGTTGAAATACTACACGGCCGTTTACTGGATAAGCTATATCCGTAGTCTCCAGCTGAGAGCTTAAAGATGCTCCTATGAGTATTAAGGCTGAAATTGAGCATAGCATAATGCTTGCAGTCCTACTGAACTTTTTCATACACGTCTTCTTTAAAATGTACGTCATTCTGGAAAAGCCTATGCTTGCCAACGATATCAGCATATATCTTGCAAGAGCTACACATTTACCAAAGGCAAGCTCTTCATGGAAGGGTATTACCCTTGTTAGATCCACCCATCCTATCCTAAAGCTCTCGTACCCCGCACCTATCCATAAAAGTAGTATCGATGAAATCAATGGATGGTAACATTCGTCTTTATAAACGGTGTAACCCGCCAACAAAAACGGTATGGCTAGAAGAATCGTTGATGGATTAACAGTAACCAATGATGCCGCGAAGATGGAAAAACCCATTATGAGAGAAACAATCCCAAGCTTCTCCTTTAAACCCGTCTTCACAGCTCTAGTATAAACCAATACTCTAATAGGTATGGGTAACAACGCTAGAGGTATTATAAGCCAACTGTATGGTTTAAAAGTCTCCAAGATATCTATAATAGCCCGCTTTCCCACATCCCATTTAATATTCCAAACGAGGTTGTGATACATCCTATTGTATTTCAACATCGGGATTAGCCAGAACGCCGAGAAAGCTAAAGTAAAACAAATGATCAGCGTATAATCTAAAACAGTTCTCCAGAAGATTCTAGCGTTTAAGCTTAAAACTCTCATGGTGATCAAAACAGCTATAGAGATGGCTAGGGAATAGAAGACCATTGGGTGCGTCACCATGGTGGTTGATGAAAAGAATGCCGCCCATATACATGCGACGAGCCACTTCAACCCTAAATCTAAATCCACGGTACGGGTCATTAGAGCTAAAGCTACAAATGAGAAAACTATCCCCATGCTCTGACCCCACATACCCACCTCGTAGATCTGTCTAAGCCCAGCATCAAGCCAAGCGCTCTCTCCCGGGAAAACAGTTACTGCAAGTAGTGTTGCTACTACAGCTCCAGTTCTATCAGCCGTTAAAGCTCTAACGTAAACGTAGATTGATGGTGCATACGACACATATACTATGTTTAACGCAAGCTTGTAAATCGTGTAAAAGTCGGTGAAATTTAGAAGACTATAGGCTAAAAGTGCTACATAACTGTGAGGGCCACAGTAGTAGAACTGGTTAAGGGGCCAACCGTATTGGTTTAGAGGGTCCCAGCCTAGAAGCCTACCTTTAGGTAATAGGTATCTCAAAGTAAACCATGCTTGATTTATGTAGTTTGGGTGATCCCAGCCTATCGGTATACCCGGTCTATAGAAGGTTTTAATGGATAGCGTTGCGTACGCAATTATAGCGGCTAAAGACAGATAATCCCAGTTCTTCCTTAGAAAGTTGCTGAGAACACTCATTTAAGTTCTCTTAACGTGAAGAACCTTATTAAGGCTACAACAGATATAGGAGAGCCAGCACTAGGATAATCCATATGGCGAATACTAGAGTGAACTTCCAATACTTGAACAGTATGCTGGGATTGCTGGCTACAGCCGTATTTCTCCAAATGGTACTCGTATACGATACTATGAGGTACACGGCAAATGGTATGGTTAAAATGAACTTAATTCCATGGACTTGTAGACTGTAAATTGTATAAATTGCAATTACTAGGATTGACGTTGCCGAAAGTCCATATTTGGCATGCATCCTTCCATAGTATTTAAGAGACGTCCTATAATTTTCCGCATAATCTCCAAGCTCAAGTAGTTCTCCTACACGTTTTCCAAGAGATAATAGTAGTGCTAGTGAGAATATACCTATTACGAGCCAAGGTGATACTGGGACGGAGATGGCGTAGGCTCCTACGACCGCTCTTATAACGTAATTTAGAGACACAGAGGTTATATCTATGAGAACATAATTCTTCAGAAGGAAACTGTATAGTTGTGTATTTAAAAACAGTAGAATCATCATCAGTAATACGTTTAGGTTAACGTAATATGCTATGAAGAAGCCGGCAAGCGCAATTAAAGTACTTAATATCGCTGCCCCTCTTACCGAGATAAGATTTGAAGGTAGAGGACGAAGACGTTTACTTGGATGTCGTTTATCCTTCTCCAAATCCCGAATATCGTTAATAATGTAGTTGGCTCCCGATATTAGGCAAGCGGATGTGAAACTTGCCAGTAGAATAGGCCATATCTCTAGTCTGAATAGCGATAGGGAGAAAATAGCAGGTACAATTACGAGGAGATTCTTATACCAGTGATGTGGCCGAATTAACTTGATGAATGCTCTGACCGTTACTAGAAGCTTATTCCCATTCATATCCGCCATCTCTAATATGGATCCCACTCCTTGAGTTGAACATCTCTAGGATATTCACCATAGGGATATTTAAGCCACAATTTACCCCATCCTGTTTTGAGAAACCTGCTTACGCGTATACGGCCTACAGTCGGATACCATACGTAATCATGGTATATGTGAGATGCTAAAATCGCTAGTTTAAACATGGGCGTGTGGAATAGTAATCTATCCAGTACTGGTTTTCCTCTTAGAAGTTGGTCGAAAAATACTACGGGGCTTCGCTTGACTTTAAACTTGAAATCGAACTTTTTTAAGTCTAAGTCTCCTATCAAATCTATCTGATCGACATCGGCACATCCCAATCCTCTTTCATGAGCAATACGCAAGTATTTTATATTCATCGGGTCAAACCCCATCGTCTTAGCCGCAATGGAATCTACAGCCACTTGGTCCGCTCCGGCTCTACTTGCTGTTAAACAAGACTACAGCGGCATGGCTTGGAGGAGATTGCTAGCTTTGGCTAAAGCCTTGGGTTTTACCCGTGTTGGAGCGCTTAAATCCAGTTTTGAAGAAGAGACGGAACTTGACTTATTCACAGAGCAGGCTGTAATGCCTATAATACTCTCAACTTTTATGAAGGCGTATGAAATACTCTCCAAGGCTGGCTACAGCCCAGAAGCAATAATACTCGAACTTCTAGCATCCGGTGAGTTCATAGAAGTTTTCAGACAAGTATGCAAGCTTGGGCTTATAGGTCAACTCCCACTACACTCAAGGACAAGCCAGTACGGTCAATTATCGAGAATACAGAGACTCATAGACCTTATAGAGAAACCCATGATGTTAAGTCTTGAGGAGATAAGGTCCGGGCGCTTCTCAACGGAGCTAATATTAGAGCAGAAAAGCGGATACGTTAAATTCCGTAAACTCATGGAGGAGGTTGCTAACCACCCATTACGTCAGGCTGAAATAGCCGTTAAAAATAAGGTTAAAATTCCATATGAAATACTATAGAATGGAAATTGAATAATCTACCATTATCATCTATGATGTTTTAATAAGCGTCTCCATTAGATAACATGCTTTGTGATTTCTAACGAGCGGGAATTATATTTGAGGGTGAAATTCCCCCGTACTTTTCATCCCATCTCTCTATAAGAGAAACTGAGTCCCTCAGATAACCCGCTCCTATGGACTTCAACGTAATCTAATGAGTACTATTATACTGATTATGATTGGGTGATGGACGCTCCAATCGCCAGTATTTGACTCAACCTTAGAAGTCTAATTAGATATGTTGAAATTGCACCTATTAGATTGCTTGTGATAACGGCTGCTGTTATGGTTAAAGTAAGCCCCATAAATCCGGCGATCAATGCTATTATGCCAAGTATCACAGCTAAGTTTTTAGAACTATCAGTGGAAGTGGGGGGTGGAGTGGCTGTTGTAGGTTCTTCAGGTATTATTAATGCAACGATTATGTATGATAGGATTCCAAAACCCCATACTAGGGAAATAGCTACCCATATAAGCCTCACTACTACCGGGTCTATATTTAGATACTCGCCTAATCCCCCACATACACCGGCTAAAACACGATTCTTCCTAGATCTGTATAGTCTTTTAAATGAAGTAGGTTGTTCCATATCTTTATCTAGTATCCTAACGTAAATTTAAAACTATTTGTGTACTATGTTTTTAACGATACTATTCAGATGAGTGGTTGGGGTTGAAAACTGTGCATAAATGGGGTATTTTCGAAGCCGAATTTAAAAGTAGTGTCAATTATACAGACCCGTTTAAAGACGTAACCCTCAACTGCGTCTTTAAATCTCCGAGTGGTAGGGAGGTTGTAGTTGACGGGTTCTGGGATGGCGGCTCTAATTGGCGTGTTCGATTCATGCCTGATGAATTAGGCACTTGGAATTATAGGACCCTCTGCTCCAATAGGGGAGATGAGGGGCTTCACGATCAGACAGGCTTCTTTGAATGCATACCATATGAAGGTGAAAATCCCCTCTATATTCATGGTGCTTTAAAACTATCAGACAATCGTAGGTATCTGATTCACGCCGATGGTACTCCCTTCTTCTGGCTCGCTGACACTGCATGGAATGGTATAATCAGGTCTACCGTCGTCGAGTGGGCTGAATACCTTAAAATCAGAAGGGAGCAGGGTTTTACAGCTGTTCAGTTCGTGATGACGCATTGGCGTGGAGGACCATACGATATCGAGCGTGAAACAGCTTATGAAGGTAAAGAGAAGATTATCAAGTTGAACGTTGAATTTTTCAAACGTATTGACGTTAAATTCTCCATGGTTAACGAATACGGTTTAGTAGCCGCTCCCGTACTGCTTTGGGCTATCAAAGATAATATAAGTCCAGGGGCTAACCTCACGGATGAAGACGCTACTTTACTGGCGTGTTACTTGGTGGCTAGATATGGAGCACATATTTTGCTCTGGATATTGGCTGGAGACGGCGATTATAGAAGTGAAAAAGCCGAACGTTGGAAGCGTATTGGAAGGGCGGTCTTCCAAGGTAAACCTAGGCAACTAGTAACTATGCATCCTGCTGGGAAACATTGGCTTTTACCGGAATTTCTGTATGAAGGATGGATGGACGTAGTAGGCTACCAGAGCGGGCATGGAGTCTGTGAAGACGACTTAAAATGGCTTTGCTTCGGCCCACCAAGTAGAGATTGGCGTTTAGAGCCAGTAAGACCATTCATAAACTTGGAGCCAAATTATGAAGACCATCTAGCGTACAGGATATTTAAGCCTATAAATGCTCATATGGTTCGTAGAGCCGTTTACTGGAGCCTTCTATTAGCTCCACCAGCAGGGGTATCGTATGGAACCAACGGAGTCTGGTATTGGGCTAGAAAACCTGAAATCCCAGTTAATCACCCTCATATAGGCGTGGCGAAACCTTGGAGGGAAGCGGTTAGGCTTTCGGGTGCCTGGCATATGGGTCGGCTTAAAAGAATATTTTCAAAAATACCCTGGTGGACCCTTTACCCGGACCCTGAAATACTCCTAGAACAGCCTGGTTTTAAAAACGTAGAAATGTTCGTAGCGGCTTGTCGGAGTAGAAATGGAGAAACAGCCGTAATATACACACCTGAAATGCAACCTCTAAACTTAAACCTCAGTAGCATTAAGAAACCGTTTGAAGCAATATGGGTAAATCCGCGTAGAGAAGAGGAAGTGAAAATAGGAGTATTCATAGACAACAATCTAAACCTAATACCTCCAGAACCTGGCGACTGGCTATTAATAATTAAATCCATAAGCTAAAACTCTCAAGAACCTCTAGCAAGAACACCTTAAAACAAATTCGCAGTTTTGCCCAAGCTTTTAGAATCGGCGTTTATCATGGTACCTGAAGTAAATCCTATAACTACACCCTTCATACCTTTAACCTTGGCATATGCCCACCTATACTTTGGGTATCTGGGGTTAAGCTTGACTTGGCTTTGGGAGTAGTCTGGTGGGGAAAAAGATGACTGAGGGAATGGGAGTACCATTTCCTTGGTAGCGTCTCAATAAACCCTAAAGTATGTGAGGACTTGGATAGAGGCATACTATTCATCGTAGGGTATAGAGATTTACCGCTATCAAAACCTTCATGGAAATATTCTAGAAAATCGAGCAATTTCTTAAATAGAAGGGAAAATGAATATTTCAGAGAGTGAATAGAGAACTTCATCAATGGATGAAGATGATATTGTTGGAAAAGCAACTTAATCCCTATTAAACCGTTTTTAAGCTTATCTGCTCAGCGATTTTCTCGAGAATTTGAGAGACTTTTTCTACTACCTAAGAATTATTGTATGTACCTCTTCAGCTGACGCGGCTTGTGCTTGTACTTCATCTGCAGTTAATAATTTTAGCTTCATATTTCCCGATAATGCTATATAAAGAGAGTCATAGACCGTTACACCCCGTCTGATGGATATTTCAAACGCATCATCAATATAATCCATTTCATCCTCAATCACCACAGCTTTACCTATAACCTCTCTCATGGCTTCAAACATCCTTCTTGCATCTTCAAGAGATATTTCTTTTCTCATTAGTCTTCTCCAGATAACATTAGCAACTTCCTTC
Organism: uncultured Candidatus Bathyarchaeia archaeon; assembly: GCA_964463005.1. GTDB lineage: Archaea > Thermoproteota > CALKCG01 > B24 > B24 > DTBU01. The sequence goes on from CAYWZZ010000020.1 coordinate 19,422, forward strand.
ACAATATGATCCACAGAAATTGTTCCAGCTCTTAAGAAATCGGCAATTCTCTCCCACCCTTCCTCTTTCAAGATGAATTTCGCTAATGCAGAAGCATCAATGACTATCACGGTCCTCCCTCACAAGCCTCTTAGCAGTTCCACTCTCAGTAGGAGGAACTTTCTCTAAGATTTTAATGGTCCTCTCAACAGCCTTAACCCTTTCAACCTCATTAATTTTGGCGATTATAAACTTTCTAATCTCCTCAGGCCAGTTTACAGTGTCGCTTAACATCTTCATCTTCTCCTTAACCCATTCTGGAACCTTAATGCTTACTACCGCCATAATCATCAACACATATTATGTAGTATACCAATTTAATAAACTTAATGGTAAACCATCAAAATGTTTAGGTGTAACCTAGCTCTTCAATTTATGTTCAGTTTCATCCATGTTGAGGGCTTAGGTAACAATCCTCACCTCCTCCGCTACCACACCTCATCAGAACCCAATAGTTTTTTAGAGACATGTGCTAATTTCACGATGCCGTCGAGTATGCCCCCTCCATCGGGTCATGCATGAATATCAGAGATGACATTATGGCTATTCTTTACTGTGAGAGGCCTGAGTATGCACCTTATAGGGGTGTTGCTAAGATGAGTCCCTTTGCTAAATCAAAGCTTATGAGTATAGGCGTTTTACACGCTTTGACGCCAATCTACAGGCTCAAATATATGAATGTACATGGAGAAGAGAATATTGTTAGAAACATGATTTACAGAACCTACCATACGCCTGTGGGATCCGTGAGGTTAAAGTGAACGGTGGAATTTTCACACTAAGTTGGACCTGCGACATGGCAGAGAACTGCCATAATAGAAGAGTACTTCTAATCCAAGTCTAGGGCGAGAAGCTTGGTTGTAAGAGCTCCAGAAGGTTATCGCCTGTACAACTTACACAACGTCCTCCTCTCTACTACATTCTTAGCCTATAGAGCGACTTACACAGGATTTCCACGATATCGCGATATAGAGTTATGTGCCTTTACCGTCACAGTTTTATGGAGGAAAATTTATAAGAAAGCGATTCTTATATCTATAGAGCTGGAAACTAAGTAGATATCTGAAAAGATAAACTACCCAAGGGAAGCGGGGTGGGGTAGCCAGGTTAACCCGCCGGGCTCATAACCCGGAGATCGGTCGTTCAAATCGACCCCCCGCTACTACCATCAAATTTTTAAACAACCTACCGCTTATAACGGTTAAAATCCATCTACTTTAATTTTAAAAATTGCATTTTATTCTATTAAAATGTAATGAAGGTTTTCATCCATCTTCTGATAAAAAATGGAAAAATTTAAAAAATAAAATCAATCGTCTAAAATACGACTTTCAAAATTACGAAACATATTTGCATAGATGAGTATGACTTCAAAATTATCAACTGCTAATAATTTGGCTTATACCTAGCAGGGATCGGAATATGTGCTCAAATTGTAAAATTTAACTTAACTCCTTACCTTTAAAATGGTTTTTCTCACTTAGAGGGAAAGGCTTTCTTACCTGGAATGGGTTTTATACTTATCTCTACGGTACTCATCTCCTCAGGTTTTATTTCTCCGATTCTTACCGGAAGTATGAAGCGTGGCTCCTCCTTTTCAGCCGTAAGAACTGTTTTTAAAGTCATTTTTAAATCTGAAACTATGAAAGTGGTTTCCCGGTCGACTGTTTTAGCTCTATCGTCAGCCTCTTCAAGAGACTTCTGAATACCGGTTATCAAATCTTTAGGCGCTATCTTTACACCTACTTCTAGAGGTTTCTCAAGCTTAGCTTTCAAATCAGAAATTTCCTTTTGCAGACTTTCAACCCGCATACTCAGCTGTCTGTTGGTTTCCTCAAGACGTTTCACTTCAACCATCAGCCGTTCTCTTTCTTCCTTTAACCTTTCAAGTTCCAATTTGGCCTCGTCAAGTTTCTTGAGATAAGCATCCCTCTCAGCTTTAATTTTCTCTAGCTCTAAATCTTTCTTATCTACGGGAGTTTTTATGGGAACTCTCTCCCCGCTCATGCTTTTTCCTCCAAATACTATGAACCTCCTCCATAATGTTTCATTAAAGGCATTTTTGAGAATTTTATCCTAAGCTCAGAAATCTCTTCATCCTTAAACCCGTATAGGTTAGTGGTGAGAGCATTAGATGTACAGTATGTTAAAGTAGGCTTATCCTGAGAGCTTTCCCTACTCGATAGTAGAAGGCCTCTTAGATGCAGTTCGACTTCTCCAATACTATACCATGCGGGTATCCAAGGAATTTTCGCTCCTCTAACCTCAACCACAATATTCTCCAAGCTATATTCTCTTAGGTACTTTTCCAAAAGTTCATCAGCTTCCATTAAAGCTTCTAAAAAGCTTAAAATAATATCTTTCAATTCAACTCCTACCAACTCAGCCATATTCCAACCTTCCTTCTAAAAAAGGGGAAAGGCTACGATGGTGGAGTTAACGCAGCCTTCGCAAGGTCTAAGATGGGCTGTGGAGGTGGAACTGGTGTGATCTCCGCTCTTAAAAGACTCGATCCATCTACCTTGTAGGAGTAGGTGTTCTGGTATTTAGCGTTCACAGATGCTGAGAAAATTCTGAAGCGTAGTCCAGCTCTTGCCTCTATGCTTGTTGTTCTAGTAACAACCATTGATATCGCCATCTTCACCTCTATAACGGCGTGTGAAAACTGATAGAACGTCGGTAGTATACCGAGACCTATGGCTGGACCTGAATACTCTACAGTTCCTCCGGGGCCTGTAATCTTTATGGGTTCTGCTAAAGGCTCAGTCAATTCTTTAAAGGTCTGTATAGATCCCTCATCTAACGCTCTTTGACCTTGAGCTATAGCAAGAGCCAAGTTTGCAACCATTTCAGGAAATGGAACATTTAACAGCTCCTGTCCTACCGCTACAACAGACATTTTTTGGTCAATTAAATATTATTTTCATTATATTTAAAACTTTCTATTATTCAAATAAAATCTAACTTTAACTTTTCTTTGCTTGTGTTACCATTTTTTAAAAAAAGTAATATTGATGAAAACAGTAATATTTTTCAAAAATTCTTAAAAATATTTCTTCTTTTATAAATTTACCTCTAAATTGTTAATAGATAGAATTCTTAATAGTGTCTCATAAAAACCTTATATAGAATGGATTAAGAAAGTATGAGTTCCTATTGAAGACTTCTTCAGTCGATGGAGAATATTGAAAGGCCGCCGCCGGGATTTGAACCCGGCCTCCAGGCTCCACAGGCCTGTACGCTACCAGGCTACGTTACGGCGGCCAATATTGCTTCTGGATCATTTGTATGCAGTCTTCCTAGTAAATTTTACTCCTCACTGATTTAAAGATTTAAAAACGCAGAGTTTGAACATTTAGCTGTAGGATCATGTTTGAAGTAAATGGGGCTGCTGTATGAGGATTTTGCCAATTTGCAACCCATTCTTATGGGGCATAGGTTGCATCTGGGTTTATTTGTACAGTATTTTAAGCCAAACTCTACGAGTAGTGCATGGAATGTTTTATAGATTTCCACATCTTTCGGTATGCTTTCTTGGATATGTTTCTGCCAATCTGTGTAATTCTTAAGTTGAAGATTGCAGAATCTCCCTAAAATTCTTCTAGCAAACTTTGAAACTGGGATTACAGGTCTGTTAAAGGCGTATAATAGAATAGTGTCAGATGTTTCAGGTCCAATACCATTAATATCGAGTAGTCTCCTCCTTAACAAATAAGTGTCTAACGAATCCAGTCTTACGTTTATAATGAGTTTTGAAACTTCATATAGGGCTTTAAGCTTTCTGCTTGCAAAACCAGCTGGTCTTATGGCATCTTTCAATACGTTAGGGGGTATTTCAATGATTTTAGATGGCTCTAAAATCCCAATCTTCCTTAAATTTTCCACAGCTTTACTGGCGTTATTACGCCAGTTTGCATTTTGAACTAATATTGCACCAACGATTTTTTCAAAAGTGGCGTTCTCAGGTGCCGGCCAATCTAAACCACTCTTCGTACGCCTCCACTCATCTGATGGTATTTCACTCAAGAATTTATCTAAGAGAAGTCTATAAAGTGTAAAGGTGCATGAACCCTCCATTGTAATCAACCTCTAATCTATTAAACCTCCTGTCTTCGTTGAGGTGAAGACTACAACAGCTTAACAGTAACTCCATCCCCATCCTTCAAGTTAAATTTAAGTCTTAAGTTTTCAGCAGCCACTAATTCAATTAAATCTTCTGGGTAGTTTGCAACTTTAGGTATTATCACAACGGCTTTTACAGCATTTCCTATGAGTACTTCAATAGTCAATCCTCTACAGAATCCTTCAGCTGGCTCTATCTCTACTTTAGCCTTTTCCTCAACAAGGCTTCTAACATTTCTTTCAACTTTAAGGTTTAACGTTCCAGGATATGGTGTAAATCCAAACTTCTCCCTTATCTGTGCAACAACCCACGGCAGTGTAACATAGAACTTTCCAAAACCTTGACCACTTACAACTCTTCCTCGGAAGATCATATTCAGCTAAATTTATCTCTACTATACTATAAGAGATTTTTTTAAATGAGATAGTGAAGCCTGTAGTCAATATCACGGCTGACAGCGGTATACCTCTGATAGGTTCAGTGGGGTTTGGGCTCATTGATAGAGGTACTAACGTGATACAAGTTAGACCTACAAGCATATGCCCATTATCCTGCATATTCTGCTCAACAGATGCAGGTCCTAGATCGCATAGGAGAGCTGTTGAATACATGGTTGAGCTGGACTACCTGATCGGGGAATTTAGAAGACTCGTGAAGTTTAAAGGCTGTAGACATATTGAAGCACACATAGATACAGTGGGTGACCCCTTAACCTATCCAAAGCTTCCAGAGCTTTGTCAAGCTTTAAGGGAAACACCTAATGTTGAAGTGGTCTCCCTCCAAACGCATGGATTTCTCTTAACTGAGAAACTCGTAGACGACCTTGAAGCGGCTGGATTGACTAGAATAAATCTCTCAATAGATAGTCTAAATCCGGATAAGGCTAAGATGCTGTCTGGAACTGAAAACTACAATGTAGATAAGATAGTAGAAATGGCTAGGTACATAGCAGGGTCAAAAATAGACCTACTACTGGCACCAGTATGGGTTCCAGGGATTAACGATGAAGACATTGAGAAGATAATTCAGTTGGCGCTTGAAATTAAAGCTGGAAAACGCGCTCCACCGTTAGGTATTCAGAAAATGCTTACGCATAAGCACGGTAGAAAGCCCAAAGGAGTTAAACCCATGAGTTGGAAAGTCTTCTATGAAAAGCTCAGAAGCCTTGAAAACATATATAGAGTTAAGCTTGTGCTAAGTCCAGAAGACTTTGGCATATATAAATGTAGGGGGCTACCCCTAGCCTTCCATAAACTTGAGAAAGTGTGGGTTGACGTCGTCTCCCTAGGTCTATTTAAGGGAGAAAAACTTGGAGTAGCTAGAGGCAGAGTGCTGACGGTTGTAGATGCCGATGAAGCCCCCATAGGTTCCAAGATTAAGGTTAAAGTTTTGCGCGTTAAAGATAATATCTACATGGCTAGGTTTGAACCTTAATAGGCTGAATATGAGGCTATTTGCCGGAAAGTTGAACCCGTTCAAGTTTTACATGGGGGCTATAGGAATTTCCACTGCCGTGTAGGTCTTTTGAAAACCCTGAAACCTTACTCTTCATAAGCTGGTAAAAGTCTCCACCTATAACAGCGCCCTTAACTTTCCCCTCAATAGACCCATTCACTATTAAATATCCATGGGTCACCGTCGCATTTAGATAGCCACTAACGGGATTTGAAAGCCACTCACCTATGGTTTTTAAAACGTAAACACCTTTCGAAGTTTCTTCAACCATTTCATCAAAGTCGTATTCTCCGGGTTTAAGTATGAGGTTGTTTGGGAATGGCCTTGACGATGTAGCTGAAGCTCTATGTGAATTACCTGTACTTTCACGATTCTCTCTATTAGCGGTATAGGTATCATAGAGGTAAGTCTTTAAAACGCCATTCTCAATTACGATGTTTTTCTTTACTGGTATACCTTCGTCATCACACGTTCTACTTCCCATGAACCCTGGGACAGTTCCATCATCGATAAACGTGACGTTTGAAGACATGACTTCGTTTCCAATCTTACCAGCTAGAGGAGACCTATTCATCTGAACAGAGTCTGCTGAAATAGCTGGGGATAGTAGAGTATTGAAGATGGATGCTGCTACGCGCTCGTCGAGGATCAAATCGTATACATCTGTGTCCACGACTTTAGCCCCTATGAACTCGTAGGCTTTAAACCCGACTTCTTGTCCAAATGCGTAAGGTTTAATTTCATCTAGAAGACGAGATTGTTGGAAGTCTGAAAACGTGGCAGATTCATCCCCCTCTCCGGCTTTAGCAGTCGCATAATACACTATAAACGTATCTCTCCTAGATACTTCTTCACCAGATAGGTTTGCTATTGTTCTTTCTAAAACCTCAACGTTTAAAATTCCATGGACTGGTTTAACACCTGGCTTAGATGAGTTAATTCCATCTATGATAGAATTAGCTATTCCCACGGCCTCTTCAGGCGTTAATTGGGCTAAGCGTTTATCATACACCTTATCCACGTTTGTCACTCCCAAACCTTTTGGAGCGGAAACCCAGTAGGGGTCTTCAGGGCTAACCCTAGCAATTTTGACGACGGTATTGACTGCTTCTTCTAACCCCTGTGGGGTTATATCATTGGATAAGTATAAACCTAAACGTTTACCTAGAGCGATTCTGAAGCCTAAAGCACATCCACTTGTATTCTTACAGACCTCTACCTTATCGGTGAAATCTATGGTTAAACGCTCTCTTCGAATGACGGTTAAATCTCCATCTTCAACCCCCATCTTGACAAGCCTATCTAATACTTGCTTCAATTCGAACACTTCAACCACCTCCAACGGTCATACGTCTAACTCTAATATGTGGTCCTCCATTTCCAACTTTAACCGTCTGTGCACTCTTACCACATCCGCCAAACACTGAAGTGCTTACATGTAAATCCGATGATATACAATCGATCTCTCTTAAAACGTCTAATATGAAGCCTGAGATAACAACTCCTTTAACCATTTCAGCCATTTCGCCCTTTCTAATCATGTAAGACGGACCTACGCTAAAGATGAAGGTTCCCATACCGGGGTCAACCTGTCCACCAGTTGCCCCCCTACCCCTAATGTAAATGCCGAATTCAACATCTTCTAAAAGCTCTTCAAACTTCGCATCTCCCGGAAGCATGTAGAAATTCGTCTGCCTAACTATCGGTATGTTTTCAAAATCTTGACACCTACCGTTACCAGTAGGTTCCATAGATAATTCAATGGCGGCTTTACGTGATGTTAAAAATCGTTTTAAAACACCGTTCTCTACAACTACAGTCCTCCCTTTTGGGACGCCTTCATCATCATATGGAATAAAGTATCCCCCATCCACAACTCCCTCATCTACTATGGTCACATAATTCGATGCAACTTTCATGCCTAATTTATTCTTAAGAATAGATCCTCCTGATGATACTAAATCTCCCTCCGAAGCGTGTCCAAGGGCTTCATGTAGTAGAAGCCCAACAACTTCAGGGTCTACAACGACCGTATAGCTTCCAGGCGGAGGCGTCTTGCAGTGTAACGCTTTACAGACTAAGTTTGAAAGGTCAGATGAAAAACCGCTCCAATCGTTTCTCTCAATAAACTCCCAACCCGCAGCCATCGACTTTTGATGCGGCACCCTCTCCATAACACCAGCCTCGTAAGCTACGCTTACGTGGGAGACGCCTGTTGTGAAACACTCAACTTCAACGTCTACACCGCCAATAGACTTTATAATCCTCTTATCGTATAATATCGCCAATCTCGTAGAAGCGGACTTCACTCTTGAATCGTTAAATGCAGTCTTATTAGCATCCAATACCACTTTCACTTTCTCTTCAAAATCGGTTTCTAAAGGGTTTTCCTCAAACTTTGAATACGCTCTACCTCTAACAGCCTTCACTTCTGCCAGTTTAATCTTAGATTGAGGTTGGACGGCTTTAGCTATGGCTAAAGCCTTCTCCAAACACTTATGAATGTTATCTCTATCCATCACGTTCGTGGCCGCAAATCCAAATCCACCATTATACACTAACCTAATGCCTAATCCTTTTATTCTACTTCTAAAAGTCTCCCGTAAATTACGGTTGTCGACTGTGAATACCTCATAGACGTTCTCATGGTATATTAGACTTAAATCCTCTACACCCAGCCTCTCTCCTTCACTAAGAATCCAATCCAGCTCCATACATTTACAGATAATTGTCGAAAGTTGAAGTTAAGTTTTCCTGCAGTCCTAAATATACTTAAATTTCCCCCTACGCTCATTATCTTAACGTGGAGGCTGTTTAAAACGTCAACTATCCTGTTCAATGAGGGCATAGAGGTATCATATGGGGAAACTAGGATTATACTAGACCCATGTGGGTTCAACTTGAGATGCAAACTAGCTCTACTTACGCACGCACATCGGGATCATTCTAAAGGCTTTATGGAATACAATAGCGGGTTTGCCACAAATCAAACTCTAGATCTACTATCGCTTTATACTGGTAGGCGTAAAATGATGAAAAGTGGGAAAATTAGAATTGGTGAAAAATTGAAGGTTGACGATTTAGAAATATCTGTGCACGATGCAGGTCATATACTCGGCTCGGTTATGTTCCACATATCCACGCCTGAGAACACGATTCTATACACGGGCGATTTAAATTGTGTAGAGACTTTGATTTCCAAACCAGCTGAAGAAGTCCCATGTGAGATTCTAATAATAGATTCGACATTTGGATGCCCATACTTCAGATTTCCGAGTAGAGATAAAGTCTACAGCGACATCATCAACTGGGTTATTGACGCTGTTAGATGTGGCTATGTTCCGGTTTTACACGCAGATTCAATAGGGAATTCTCAAGAACTTATAATGCTACTGAATAAGTTTACTAAGATCCCTGTTGTCGTGCATCCTAGAATTTCCGAGGTTAACGAGATCTACAAACAGTATGGTTTTAAACTCGAATATTTAAACCATAAATCTGAAGAAGGGTTTGAAGCCATAAAGTCAAGCTTTTGCGTTTACATAGCCCCAAAAAACGTAAACGTTTCACTCGGTAAACCCATTATCGAAGCTTTAGTCTCGGGATGGGCTTTATCATTTGGTGGCTTCCCATTAAGCGACCATGCAGATTATCCCGGCTTAATAAACTACATAGCTACTGTAAAACCGAAGATCGTCTACACGTATCCGGAAGGCTATTCAAGCCGAGTTTTAGCAAGCAGAGTAAAGAAGATTTTAAACATACCTGCACGTTCAATCGGTGGCGTTAGCTCAGCTCTATAATCTTTCTAGCTATGGCTTCAGCCATCTCAGTCGTTGTGGAGTTTCCGCCGAAGTCATAGGTTCTAACCTTCCCCTCCCTTAATACTTCAAAAACTCCAGCTTCAATTTTCTTAGCCGCTTCTAGGCATACGGTATCGTTATGTTTTGAGCCGAGCCACTCAAGCATCATCTTAGACGCCATTATCATGGCAATTGGGTTGGCCTTATTCATGCCCTTATACTTAGGTGCGGAGCCATGGACTGGTTCAAACATCCCATAGTTGTCACCTATATTTGCTCCAGCTACAAAACCCAACCCCCCTACTAGTTGCGCTGCTTCATCGCTCAATATATCACCAAACATATTCGTAGTAACCAACACGTCGAAGTCTTCCGGCCTCTTTATAAGTTGCATAGCAGCCACATCTACTCTCAACTCCCAAAGTTCAACCTCTGGGAACTCTTGAGCAACCTTAGAAACGGCGTTTTTAAATATTCCATCTGTGATCTTCATGATATTACCCTTATGGACATACGCCAGCTTCTTCCTACGATTCATAGCCAGTTTAAATGCAAACCTTGCTATACGTTCACACGCCTTCCAGGTGATAACTCTCATTGCCACCGCTACTCCAGGTGTGAGTTCAAACTCTATGCCTGAGTATAAGTCTTCAGTATTTTCTCTTACTATAATAAGGTCTATATTTGGTTTGAGACTTGGAACATTCGGCAGAGACTTACAAGGTCTAACGTTAGCGTAAAGGTCAAACATAACCCTAATCGTTACCGCTACGCTTTTAGGAGAACCCGGCTCTTCCGGTGTTGTAATGGGTCCTTTAAGGCAGGCATCGCTTTCCTTTAAAAGCTCAATACTGTGTTCTGGTAAGTTTGTCCCATATTTAGGTATACATTCTAAACCAGCCTCCACTTCTAAGGTTTGTAACTCTAAGCCTTTAGAAACATCTTGAACGGCTTCTAGGACTTGCATAGCTGCATCTACAACCTCGGGACCAATACCATCACCTTTAATCACAGCAATCTTGTACAGGCCCATTTATCGACGCCTCTAAAAGATATAAGTAATTACGATGATCGTTATGATATTTAACTCTTTATAAGGGTTTTTGAGTTAAGTATGGATGCGTATAGACTCCGTAATTAACCCACCCCCTCAACCTATCAACTTCATTCTTCAAATAGCGGAGTTTGCCCGTCGGGATTCTACATAATCAAACGGCCTTGATAGTAACGTTAAATATCCTCGCTACATTCTCAGACTTCAATAGTTTTCCAGATTCCTTAATTAAAAAGTATAAAAATTGAAACTTAAAATCATCTACATCGGGATCGTTATATATAACTTAGTAGAATAAGTTATCCATGTATTAAGCGATTGACTATTTAAAAAGCTTGGAAGACTTAAAAGGAGGTGAGCTTGTTTGAACGTTGATCGAGAACGTGTATTCATAATGGCGTATGTGATCTACGCGCTCCTATACTTTGCTAGGCTCAACTTTTCAGCATCTCTTCCTCTATTAAACGAAGAGCTTGGCTACTCAAAGTTTACATTAGGTTTAATCGCTGGAGTCTTCTCAACTTCCTATGCTCTAGGACAGTTTATACATGGGCGGCTTGTCGACAAATATGGGCCTAAGAGGATACTTCTCATAGGTCTACTCCTATCGGCGCTTATGAACGCGTTGTTTGGATATGTTAACGCATTAATCCCACTCGTTATCGTATGGGCTGTTAACGGTTATGCACAGTCTGCCGGATGGCCAGCTGTGATCAAGCTGATAAGTAGTAGGTTTAAATCCGAACTTGGAAAGGTAGGTGGATTATTCGGGTCGTGTTTTCTCATAGGGAATATGATGGCTTGGCCTATTCTAGGCTATATAGCGTCAAATTACGGATGGCGTATGGCTTTCATAATACCGTCGATAATATTAGTAGTGCTTACAATTCTACTCTACTTGACGGTTGAAGAGAATGCTCAGAAATCTGAGGGAAGCGGTTCAAACCAGACTTTAAATCTCAAAAAACTTCTTTCATCGAGGAATCTCGTTATCATATCTTCAGCCTACATACTGCTTCAATTTATAAGAAGCGTTTTTACGTTGTGGGCTCCATCATATCTATTCGAAAGATTCGGGTGGTCCTTAGAAGTAGCAGGTTATGTTGCCGCATTTATGCCTTTTGGTGGAATAGTCGGATCAATATTCTCCGGATGGCTTTCAGACCATATAAAGAATCGTGGTAGAAAGTCAGCAATATGCATCTTAACATTGTCTTTAAGCTTTACAATCCTCACATTCCACTACATAGCTGGTCTAGGTTTTGAAGCTGGAGCAGTTTCATTTTTCCTAGTAGGGTTTACACTATATGGTCCACATGTCGTAATATCAACAGTTATACCTATAGAGTTTGGTGAAAATTATGGTGAAGCTAGTGTAGCTGGTTTTATAGATGGAATGGGATACTTAGGTTCGATGTTTGCGGAATCTTCCACCGGGTGGCTTATTGACATACGTGGTTGGAATGGAGCTATGGTGTTCTGTCTTACCAGCTCAATATCCGCAATGCTATTGACGGCCTTCCTATATGAGAGGAAAAAGACTGGTTAGAACGTAGCTTCTGGCTTCAAGTGCTCTTTTAAAGTCCGAAATACTCATTGATGGGCTTCTGGTAAGCTTCAACCCTACCCTCTAAGACATCTCTATAGTTTACTGGCTGACCTAGGTAAGCGGACTCATATATTGCTTCGCATATGGCTTTGGCTTTAAGCCCTTCCTCACCGTCAACTTCAGGTTTTCTCCTATTTTCAACGGCATCTAGGAAATCATAGCATTCTACGAAAACACCATTCATAATACCATGCGGAAAAAGTCTCCTCCTCCTTTCACTATCTAATGATTCTAGAAACTCCCTTTCGAGCGTTCGCATGGAGTATGTGACCTTCTTAAGCCCATCCTGAATTATGACTTCAGCGTTATCGAAGGGCCCGTGGAAGACATCACCGTGATCAAGCAGGCATCCTTTACTGCCATAGTGTACGACGTTCGTATAACTGTATCCCGGAGCAGCTATACTCCAACTCCAAGTGCATATTAAGCCGTTTTTAAAAGTTATCAAAGCTATCCACGTGTCTTCACGCTCATCGTAAACTATTTTATCTCTCTTCTTATGAGGCCATTTCTCAAATTGTGTAACCCTAGCGTATACGGTTTCAGGGTCTCCGTAAAGATATCTCAGCATATCGGCAAAGTGTGCTCCACTATCCATAACCATCCCCCCTCCACCGAGCATCTTCTCAATCCTCCAATGCCAAACCCTCTCTTCGGCCGGATTCTCCCAACCGGCGTGTTGAGCGAAGAAGAGTCTAGGCTCGCCCAGCATTTTCCGCTCATTTATAATCCAGTAAGCGGTTCTTTGACTTAACCCCCGTCTGACGTTTTCAGCTACAGCGACAATCCTATTGTTTTTCCTAGCCGCTTCTATTATCGCTTTGCTGGCTTTAACGGTTATTCCAAACGGCTTCTCAACCATAACATCAGCTCCAGCGTTTAAGCAAGCTATCGCGGCTTTATGATGCTCTGAATGGGGTGTACAAATATCTACAGCGTCAAGCGCCTCCTTAGAAAGCATATCTTCAACACTCTTATAGACTCTAGGCTTGAAATTTTGACTTTGAGTTGCAATGTTAGCAAACTTCTCAGCTGAAGCCAGCACAGGATCGCACATCGCCGCGAACTCAAACTTCCCAGGCTCCCTCTGCTTGATAGCGGTATACGCTCTTAAATGCGCTTCAGCCATGCCTCCACATCCAACAATAGCAAGCTTCAAAACCATAACGACCCAACAAAACTCTTCACAAAATTGGCCTAATATAGCTTTCTATAAGACCCTACTTTAAAAAACATGAAAAATAGCCAGTCTTTTTCCGTAGAAGATACATTATACAAAATTACATCCTGGGAGATTAAAGTGAATTTTTAGTTGAAATTGAAGGTTTTCATAGTTGATCATAAAAAATAAGGATGATTGTTTTTGCATTGAAATTTACACAGTTTGTGGGAAGAATGCGAAGAATGATATGGCTGCCGCTAGTACTTCTAATGCTGTTCCCAATATGAAACCTCCTACGAAAGGCACCACTTTCTCCTCGTATAGCTTGCTTCCACCGATTTTCAGCATCAGATATTTTATAATACCATCTACCAATGCTACAAACCATACACCATGAAGCGACCCCTCCCAATCCCAAGCAACTATCGTTACGAGTGGATCCGGTAGCCATAGAATTCTCGTAGTTAAAAACTTCACCACTACCATGAAGATGAAGCCTATGACGACGTATAGACTGGCTTCGCTCATTGGTGCATCAATGGGTCTATTCCAGAGAGACCAATACCACCACCCGTCTTCATCAAGGTCTGCGTTGAGTACAAGGCTTCCTAAGCGTAGGTTTCCACCGTAAACTCCAGGTATAACTACTTGCATTATGTGTGCAAAGAACATGGACGTAAACAGAGACACGGCCAACACTTTAACCACATTTTTAACATTCACTCCTGTTAAACCTGCCATATGGTAACTGCCAACGGTAGTGTAGAATGAACTTCCATATCCAGAAAGGGCTCGATGAGCGATCCAATGTCTATTTAAAGCTGGGGCTAGTGCTAGATCCGTTGAAGTAATTGGAGGGCCGTAACCAGTTGGCCAGACAAGCATTCTAATAAATCCAGGTGTAAAACTATAGCATGGTGAATTTGAAATACTCAATCTACCCCAAACTTGCGTCATGGATACCCATGTTATAATCGCTGTAGCAGTGACAGCGAATGACGTCCAAAGACTCATGCCAGTATATGTAAAGAACAATATAATCAATATGAAGCATAGTATGAAGATGAGCCACGCATATCTATAATGCATCGGCTCCTCCCGCTTCTCCATACTTTTACCAAAGGCTATCTTCAAAGTATTGGCTAAATACTGTCTTTCAAGGAACACTGTTATAACAAATATGCCAATGATGCTTCCCGTGAGTATTCCGTGAAATGCTAACGGTGGGCTATCGTATGGATTTGGAGGACACCAATTTCTTCCACAAAAACCTACGTTAGTTATGCCTGTGTAGAAGCCAGAGTAGTATGCGATGTATACGGCGACTTCAAGCACTACTGTGTAGAATACCATGCTAAACAAGTAGTGAACAGGTACTAGAAGCATTAATGCATATAACGGAGGATGCTTGGCAAACCCTAAGTGCCAAGGCTGGTCGGGTGGAGCAAATTGATGACATCCAGGTCCACGAGTGTTTGTACGCCAGCCGTATACGTCTGGAAACCATGGGAATGTTATTGTGAGAAAAACTATGAACTGGAACGCGAACCCTAGAACCACACCAATTATATACGATTTGGTCGTCTTCTTTTCAGACTGTTCTACAATCTCATAGACCGCTATAGTCTGAGGGAAGGGCACTTGCTCCACTTCAATCCACTCCCTCCGCCATATGGTTGCTATGGAAAGCATATAAGCTCCGAAGAAGCTATGGATAAACCACCAATACAGCATCGTTGGCGCCCAATAGTTCCATGGTATTGAAGCACCGCCATATATGAGCTGTTCAGCGATTTCACGTGGAGGAGCTAAAAGCTCAGGTATGAGTGGCGATATCGTCTCCGGGTTAAGCCACCTCTGCGCTACTATACCTGGTGGGATTCGAAAAGCTCCATAGCCGACAGCCATGTAAGAGCAGAATATGGAACCTATGTAAAGTCTGTTAGAGTTCTAAAATCTACTTTACCCTTGAGAAATTTTAAAGTTATGACACCTAACAGAATCACCAGATATGGTAGTGGCGTAAATTCCTCAGAGCAGTTTACTGAGCCCGGGTTGTAGAATATCCATATACGTGAGCTCAATAGAGTGTTCCATAGAACTCCAAGGGAGACCATCAGTATAGTAGCAATCACTACTATGACCGCAACATGACCCCCAACTCTGTATTCTTCACCATTTTTACTCATTTTCCCACAACATAATAGTTGACCTTAAAAAATATATGCCTTTCGTTAATGTACTAATGCCGGAGAATGCTTCACTACGGTTGGTGTTCTCTTGAGT
>CAYWZZ010000021.1:0-32105 GCA_964463005.1 uncultured Candidatus Bathyarchaeia archaeon
GTAGAGGTATGTAGTACTTCTCAAAAATCCTTGGACTCATAACTAGGCTTGTAATTTGATCCCCACACCATACGAATTCAGCCGGGGAATCGGCTATTATACGGTATGCCTCCTCCTGCCTCATAGCCATGACGTGTATTAAATCTTCAATCTTCTCCCTGTTTTTGTAAAACTCTTTACAGAGTTTTTCCAAACCCATGTATTGAACCCATAACTTGCTGAATGGTGTTGGGTCAGCATTAGCAGTCAAAATGCCGCTATCTCCTACCTTCCTATCTAATTCTACAAAGTATTCATAGTCAGGCTTATATACGGCATCTTCTTCTATGAATTTTATGATCTTATAATCAGATGGTTCTTTAAACGGGTATTCTATTATCCAGTTTTCACCAGCTTCGGGTCTTAAACCAGTTCTAATACGCATAGACATTGAACCTACAGGCGTATGGTAGATTCTGTATAAGATATTTCCAACTAGGCGTTCTTCTACGCGTACATTTGGATACTCAACCCTGTAAACCGGGATCCAAGCATATAGAATACCCATACCCATTTCTCTAAGCCTCTCCTCGGCAGATGGACTTATCCTAGCGATGGACCTATAGGGGGCAAATGGGACATATTCGGGCTTCTTACGGTGTAAGACGGCCATAATGTTCTCTCTAATATTCATCCCACAACACTAGGGTAGGTAGTTTTATATAATCCTAGCGGCATTAGTTTTGAATTATGACGTTTATCTTCAAACCTAGGCTCAACATTAAAGACATCGTCCCTAGGTGGCTCATAGAAACTATGCATGAGAAGGCTTTAGAGGTACTTGAAAACGTGGGGATTAAAGTTACAAATAAGATTCTCATAAGACGCATAGAAAAGCATGATGGGTTTAAACTATGCGGTGAATGGGTGAGGATAAAGAGTAACATCGTTGAAGATTTAGTCTCAGAGGTTAGACGGAGGCGGAAACAGAATGTAAGACGTGATTTAAGTGAGGAAGAGCTCATACTTTCACCCGGATATCCAGGTTGCTCTTGGATTATTGATCTAGATACAGATAGCATAAAACCCTTAACAACGGAGAAGCTTATTGAAGCTACTAAGCTTATAGATGCATTGTATGATTGGGGTGTTAGAGGTGGTGCTCCAGGCGCTCCCGTAGATGTACCTCCTAAATTACGTAGAGTTGCACAATGTCTAATAGGCTATACGTACAGCCGTTCAGCTGGCCCAGCTCCGTTTGAAAGCTATGAGGAAGCAGTCTATATTAAACGTATGGCTGATGTCATGGGTCACGGTTTTGGAATAGACGTATACGTGATAAGCCCCCTCCGTCTTGAGGGTATATCCTTAGATAGGGCTATACCTTTCCTAGAGAGTAGAGGGTGTAATTGGGTTGGAATAACTTCTATGCCTCTTGCGGGTGCTACGGCGCCAGTGTACCCGGTTGGCGCATTTATCCAAGGTATAAGTGAGGCTTTAGGTGGATACACCATACTTCATGAAGCCTACCCAGATATACCCATGGGTTTCAGCGTAAACGCGTACCACTTCGATATGCGTCATGGAAATATAGTATTTGGCTCCCCAGAGCAGACCCTAATGGACCTATTCAGCATAGTGTTAAACATGTTCTACGGTGGTGGATTACACGGTGTTAGATCTTTCAGAACAGTTGCAAAGCAAGTGGATATACAGGCGCAGGTTGAGAAATCCTCTTCAGCTACAGTCGGGGTTTTAACGGGACCTGGAACTTTCATACACGCTGGCCTACTAAGCATAGATGAGGTTTTCAGCCCCGTGCAACTAATCATAGACTGTGAAGTAGCCAGATATTTAACTAGACTTGCTAAGGGTTTAGAGTTTACAGAAGATCAAATAGAACGGTCTTTTCAAGTCATAATTAGATGTGCTCCCATAGGTCAGTATTTAACGGATAAAACGACTTTAGAAGACTATAGGCGAATATACTGGACGCCTGAAATCTTCGACTGCTCATTATTACATACACATAGACCGGGTTTAGACATAGTAGCAAAGGCTAAAAAGATATGTAGAGAAAAAATTCAAGAACATAGGTATCAACTTGAAGATGAGAAAAGAATAA
Source organism: uncultured Candidatus Bathyarchaeia archaeon (assembly GCA_964463005.1). Classification (GTDB taxonomy): domain Archaea; phylum Thermoproteota; class CALKCG01; order B24; family B24; genus DTBU01. Next base: position 2,105 of record CAYWZZ010000021.1, read on the forward strand.
AACTGGAGGAAATATATCATGAAGCCGTTAGAACACTATCTTAGAAGAGAAAAATCAAATAGTTAAACTTTTACCTAAGTTATGATGTTATCTTTTTTAAACCTTACTATGCTTCTAATTAAAATATCCATATAATAATGGAACTGCTATAATACTAATATTCGATATTTCATTGCAGGATATCTTTCTGAAGAATCTTAAGTGGTCAGAGGCATCTGCGTTATTCTAAGTGAATTATTTACTACTTGATTACCGGACGTACGATTATACGGCAAGAGCAACGAAAGAAAGGTGCATGTACTTCCCCGGTTATAGCCGCATGTGAGGATCATGATCAAATAGCGTATATGAATATGTCAAATACTGTAGAGATGTCTAACGGATGAAACGTTTTCTCCCAACTCATCATAACATGAGTTTGCTGGTTTAGAATACATGTTGACATCCTTGGAATTATTTTTCAGTCAATACTACACTATTAAAGCCATGATTTTTAATAGAAGGGAAACTTTTATATTTGAACCACATAGTATTTTAATGGTGAATATGCTTTTTATAACTTTGTGTAGATTTAGGAAAAAACCTACGAAAGAAATGATGGCTGAAGCTCAGAGGCTTTTTGAAGAAGCTGCTAAAGAAGGCGTTAAAATCCTAGGCATATATTGGGTTTTAGGTCGATACGATGTAGTTCTCGTATCTGAATGCCCAGATGAGAAAACACACATGAAGATGGCTATAAGATTCGGAGATATCGTCTCTACTGAAAGCCTTGTAGCAGTACGTTCTGAAGAAGCTGTGAAGCTTCTCACATAGCTGTTGAGAGAACGCTTAGGCGTCGATGAGAAATCCGATGTCTATACGTTAACCTAGACTTGAGTATTGTTGAAAGCTTCTAGAAGATCTCTAACTCTCCATTATGGCAATCTTCCGACAGATTGTAGGCCTAAATCAGCGTGAAAAGCTTACGGAGCACGGAGCCGCCTCAGGGACTTCTAGCGGGCTTTGGAATATGGATTTTGGAGAACAGTAGAAGGGGAGGAAAGAGCTAAAGTATATGTAAGTTTTGAAGGGTGGAAATTCAACGAATCCTAAGAGTGTTAAAAGAGATTTTAGCGAAGACGAATCTTAGCATAAGTGCGAATAAGAGAGATGCAGAGAAACTAAAAATCCAAGGCTTCTGAACATAATATCTCACACATTTAGATGATACTAGAGGGTAGTAATGGAACATCATGAGACGAAGGATACATTCACGTGAAAGATTTACTTATACATAAAAGGATAGAAAACACAATGGTTTACGTAAATGTGGAGAAGGCATTGTTTCAGTGCGAGGGCGACGGGTTCTACTGTAAAACCGCAAGTAGTATAGAAGGGATTGTAAAGCTCATAGACTCAGATTTCGGATACGTAACAACTTTCAATGGAGTAATGCTATTCGGAGAATGTAAGTAAACGGGAGAGACTTATACATAAACAGTTTTTTAATTTAAGCACTCATCCAACATAAATGTCCAATACGACTTGATAAGTCCTAGATGCTATAGTTCTAACGGTTCTAGAGCTTCCTATACTCCAATTTGGAGTTAGAGAATTGAGCATTCCGGAGATTTTCTTTAAAAGTTTTTCAACTGGGTCTTCGCCGGGTGCGGTTTTAACGAAGTCGTAGTAGTGTATCCATCCCTTACGGTCTTTCAAACATGAAATAGCTGAGGGTAGATAGCTGTATGCAAGCTCAGGTAGAGGCATTAAAACTCTATTTGCCAAGCCTACAAGCTTCTCTTCGACGGCGTTTCTGGAGTCCCCTAGAATAGGTTCAACCACATCTTCGACTCTATTCAGTTTAATATTTTCGACCATAAGTTCATATGCATAGGGATTTACATCTATTGAATAGACCTTTAAAATGGGCTTAAGCTTAGCTATTATTATGGAGAAGCATCCAACGCCAGCGAACATATTAACAACAACATCTCCTGGTTTGGTGAGCTGAGCTATTCTAAACCTTTCAAATATAAGTCTAGGTGAAAAGTAGACCTTAGAAAGGTCGACTTTAAAAATACAACCATGTTCCTTATGAGTAGTTACAGTCTTATATTCACCTGCAAGCCATTCGAAACCTCTAACTCTGTAAGGTCCAGATGTCGGTGAGAGTTGCCTTAAGACTGTTTTAATGGAAGGCATACGTTTTAGGACTTCTTCACCTATTTTAAACCTGTACGGTTCAAGTTCTCTTGGAATTTTAATTATAGCTATATCCCCCACTACTTCAATACTTTTAAATTTTTCAACTAAAATATCTGGGAAAAGTTCTCTGTAGACTTCACTCATTATAGTCTTCCGGCGCTTACACAACTCTAAAGGAAATTCTTAAAGACGAATTTAAGAATATTATTGATGCGGTATCACATTGACCATTAAAGCGGTCTTCTTAGACTTAGATGGGACGATAGTTAAGCTGAAGTATAGATATATGGATGCTAAAGCTGAGGTTTTCAATATGCTTAGACTTAACGGAGTACCAGACTACGTATTGAATTTAAAACTAAGCCTCTATGAGAATCTTGAGAATGTGAGGAACTACATGGAGAATCTAGGAGAAGGTTACATGTATGGACAGTTGTTGAATCTCAGCTTCAAAATAGCCGAAAAATACGAGCTCGAAGCTGCTTCAAATCCAGAGCTTTTAAACGGAGCTTACGAAGCATTAATGGAGCTGAAGTCTATGAATCTAAAGTTAGCAATAGTGACCAATAATTGTCTTAAAGCTACGGAACTTACACTTTCAAGACTCAAAATTGGAGAATTCTTTGAGCTGATTGTTGCAAGAGACCATGTTAAAGCAATGAAGCCAAACCCCGATTTAATCAATTATGCGCTTTTAAAACTCAATTTGAAGAGGAATGAAGTCATAATGGTTGGAGATAGCGTGATAGACGTTAAGGCGGCTCTAAGAGCTGGGGTCATACCCGTCGGTATTGCATCAGGCGTTGCAACGAGGGGGGTTTTAATGGAGAATGGGGCAAAGTATGTGATAGATTCTATAGGGGAGCTTCCGGGTCTCATAAAGAATATCGACCATTACGGTTTATAGCAGCCGTACTTTAAACCCGTTTTAACGAGTGCGAGTGTATTTTCAATCGGTACTCCACGATATATGCAGTTACTACTCGTCAGAAAGTATCCGCCACCATAGGCTGCATCTCTTATACAGTTTTTAGCCTCATTGGCTACATCTTCAGGCGATCCTAGGAAAAGCGTACCAGCAGCGTCCACATTACCACATAACGCTATCTTATCGCCATACTTCTCCTTAACATCTTTAAGTTTCATACCGGCCGATGGATCTATTGAATGTAAAGCGTCAATACCAGTATTTACAAGACCATCTATTATAGGCCAAAGGTTGCCATCTGTATGCTGTATGAAGAATGCACCTAATCTATGGGTTTCATCAACCAGCATTCTTATGAGCGGAAAGATTACTTTATGATAAAACTCGGGTTTAAAGAACGGGCCAGATTTAAGAGCGTAATCCGTACAATCCACTATTATTTCTGCCCCAGCTTCAACCTGAAGTCTAATATACTCTAGGCTTTTACGAACTCTATCTTCAGCCAACTTCTTCAAACCCTCTGGATCCATATAGGCCCACTTTACTACGTGAAACATGGATTTACCGTCGGGTATTCCGAGTCCCGTTCCAGGGCTATTCCCCATTATTGCAAGCTCAGGAACTATTTTACGAGCATACCTTATAGCTTCTATCGGGTCTGGTACGAAGGCTGGTCTAAAAACGTCGTAGCCGAGTTTAATGCAGGTTTCAACTAGGACTTCGGTATTATGTCTCGTAACTTTAACTGCGTCTTCTTCAACATTCATCTTGCTTAAAACGTCTCTGAAAACTGTTTGCTCCCACGGATCATAGCCTCTCCATAAAACATAAGGCTTACCCACTACAAGCTCAGGATATTGAAACTCCAGCTCAAACATTGGAACTCTGTCTGGTTCTTCAAGGTATAGGGCTCTTAAAACCCTCTCCCTAGAATTCAAGGTGAGAAACCTCGATGGAGAAAAATTTTACGTCACTTTAAGTTTGAAGGTTTTTATTTCAAGCGGTTTAACTTTTACAATTAAAGTATCCTCTTCGATCTTGCTCTCTTCAGTTAAAGGTCTTTCAATTAAATCCAACTCTTGTACGCTTTTAACATGAAAACCAAACTTCAGTTTAGCTGTTGTTTCTAAACCAGTGGCTTCATAGAATCTAATCACCATATCATCGGAATCTTCAGCCTTCTTAAGACATGAAACTATTATGTTATCAGGCTCCACTTTTATGAAGCTCATTTCTTCAGGTTTTGTACCCTTCATAGCTGAAGGCTTTGTAACGGCTATTGCTTCAAGCGGGTGGTTTATTTCAAAACCTTTTCTAAAGCTTAAAGCCGTCTTCCAATCTCCACTATGCGGATACAGCGAATATAGTACTTCATGTAAGCCTTGGTCTGGAGTTGGATCTGGACTGTAGCTTGTTCTAACGAGCGTCATTCTAATAGTGTTTCCTGAGACATCGAACCCATACTTGGAGTCGTTGAGAAGAGTTAAACCGTACTCTCCATCTGAAACGTCAACCCATCTCAACGCCGGAACTTCTGAACCGTTGGACGGCCTCTCAGCATATCCAAACGGTATTTCAAAGACTGCTTTACCAGTAGACTTTAGAATTGGTGTAAACGAGACTTTAAGCATTGGAGCATCCATATTCTCATTTGAAAACTCACGCCAATCTATTGATGTCTGGAAATCTACCCTTGGAATTCTCTTGAAGAGAGTTATGTCAGAGCATATCCTAGATCTACGGTACCTGTAGACAACTCTTATCTTCGACCTTACAGGCCCATTTTCAACAAGTTTAACCTCCTCTGGTTTGAGGAGGTTTTCAATACTTGTCATTTCACCTATTATCCAAGCAGACATCGGATGTGGTGCTTCATAAAGTACTTGAAACAGGTTACTCTCCCTAGGCTGCGTGGCCTCATATTGGAATCTATTGAAGACCGTTCTGTTAGCCTTCTTATCATAAAGCTCTCTTATCGTTCCAGTTCTACTATCGATTGTAACCCTGAGAAACTCGTTTTCAAGCGTAAGGTCTTTGGCAAGCATCTCCGCATCGACTCTTCCCTCTTTAAGGTAGTATGTTGAATACCCTAAAGCTGGGACATCTGCTACGAATATGAGCCCATCTTCACATACCTGAACTGGTTCGACTAAGCCGTTTGAAGATATGACTATTGGTTTAGCTGGTATCAGATGGCTTGGAACCTTAACTTTAACGATATCGCGCCTAGGCCAAGGTAGAGGATTGAAGACGACTATTGGTAACCCATCTTCCTTAAACTTGATGCTTGACGCCAGTTTTTCAAGAGCCATATCCATGATCTCTCTAGCACATTTTAAAACGTCTTCAGCTAACTTCTTGGAATACTCATACGTTTCACGTATTCCACTACCGTCTAAGATGTCATGAAACTGGTTGAATAGAGTCTTACGCCAAGCGTCTGCGAACCTATCTCTAGGATAAGTGTCTGTAATACAGCATATCTTCTCAGCGTCTACAAGCATCCTCTCACAGAGTCTATTATACCGCTTCACGTCAGCATGAGTCGTATAGCATCCGTCAAATGTAAAGTTGAGCTCACCTTTCACAATAGGCAATTCTTTATGTCTAAGTCTAATCTCGTCTTCAACTTCTCTGAAAAATTCTCGAGCTGAACTAAATACTACGGTCGGTAGGAGAGGCTTATCCATCATCTTAAGAGCCATTTCAATATCCTCTAAAGTCGGACCTCCACCGTGATCTCCAACACCGTAGACAAACATACTTGTCTTTAAACCGTGTTTTTCATAGACTTCCCTAGCTATACTGCACACCGTTCTAGGGTAGACAATATTATTATAGACGCTATTGAAGGCTAGTATTCTAGAGCCTTCAGGAGACTCCCACCAGAAAATCGGGAAGCCTCTACCACATCTCATAAAGTAGTAGTATTTCATACCGGCCTTCCTCACTATTTGAGGCATCGTCAATGGATGCCCAAAAGTATCGGGCTCCCAGCATACTTCAACATCTACATTAAACCTATCTTTAGAGAAGCGCTTACCGTAGAGGAACTGCCGTACAAGAGCTTCGTTGCCACCCATGTTTAAGTCTGCTTCAACCCATGTGCTCGCCGTAACCTCCCAGTTGCCGTTTTCAATCTTCTTCTTTATACGATTGAAAATCTCTGGGAATAATTCCTCGGTCACCATGTAGGTAACTGCTTGACTTTGGGAGAAGTGGAAAACCGGGTATTTATCCATAAGGTCGAGCATTGTTTTAAACGTGTTTTTAATTGTTTCAACGGTATCTCTCCAAGACCACAGCCAGTTCATATCTATGTGAGCATGCCCAACGAGATGTACTTTAAACTTCTTAACTTCGTCTGACAGATGCGATAGTTTACGTCTAGCCTTCTCTATTTCAGCCAATAGCCTATCATAGTTTTCACTGAAAACCTTCACGTCAAACTCTTCAGCGACTCTTTCAACCTCCTCACCGCCTCCAGGAATGAGGTTGACGAATTTAAGCTCTTCCATAAAGGCATCCAATTCGAAAAGTACATTCTCTACATTACTGTAGGTGACGTTGAACTCCGGCACACCTATGGGTTCAGTGCATGGATATAGCCTTACAGCGACCACGTAGGTTTCACCGGGCTTAACACTCTCACTTAGAACAATCATTGGTCCTCTAAGCTCAGTCCAGTAATCCGCCGATAAAACCAACTTAGAGTCTACATATACTTCAGCGCCAGTGGTAATTACAGAAGAGAACAGCTTAACTTTAGAACCTTCAATTGGGATACCTGAAATGTTTTCCGGAACCGTTATGCGACATCTAAGCCACGCTTCACCCTTTCTGAGGTCGACTATCATGGGGAGTTTAACATCCGTCCAAGAAGAATCGTCGTAATCTCTACTGTATGCTCCTATGGCTCGACCTTGGAGAAACTTCCATTGTAATTTGGTTCTATATCTGCTTATCTCTTCATATCTACCGTTAAGTATTTTAAGGAGGCTTTCAACAGCCTTCATCTTCACCGTAAGCATACTGTTAGTTAAAATCTTATAAAACTTAGCTTTTAAAAGCTAAGTTTTATAAGAGAAAAATGCTTCTCAAGTGATTGATGTCACTGGGTAGATTTGCTAAAATTGGCATAGTCGTACTTGTCATCGGCGTTGTTTTAGCAGTCATACCGTTTAAGGAGGAGCATGTACAAACAGAGTATAAAGCTCAAATATCCGACTGGGACGTTACATGGTATTACCTATTGTCTGAGCCTACTAGCGACGGGTTTACTGAAACTTATTTAGCAAACTCCGCTTTGTTTCTAGGAAATGAGACGTTTCCAGCAATATTTTGGTACAATTGGGGCGATGAAGCTGTTTTCAGAGGATTTGGAGGACAGATGGGGTTTATAGCTAAGGCTACGCTGGAAATGCCAGTGGATGGATCTGTAAGATTTGAAGCCATTAGTAGTGATGGAGCTAGACTCTACATAGACGGTGAATTAGTAATAGATGCTTGGGAGACTAGGTGGGGTCAAACAGTTGGATCTGGATGGGCAACACCGGAAATTAAAGCTGGTAGACATGTACTGGAGCTACACGTCTACATGTGGGGATGGGCTGTCACAGGGTTTGAAACAGATAGAACAGTCATGGTCCGCGTAAGGAGGTCTGAACCGTTGATAGGGTTGGCTATCGCATGTATTGGCATAGTCCTAATAGTAGTATCAAAGTTTAAAAGCTCAACCAAGCAAGCAGAGAAAATCTAACTTTATTATGTAATTATGGAAGATTAAAAAATGAGGAGGTTTAGAAGGGTATAAACCATCTGATGAGCCCTACGATTACGCCTATGATCGCTGCTAGCACGAAACCTGCCAGCACCCCTGCGGCTGCTGGAACGCCGTACTCTTCGTAAGCCCTGCTACCGCCAATTCTTAGAGTTATGAATTTAAGCACCCAAGCACCTAGGAAGCTTGTCCAAGCACCAGTCCAAACTTCACGTGCAGCTCCACTTATTAGGAAGCCCATCGGGTGGAAAGGCCACCAGACAAAGCGCATCCTAAGGAAGTATAGGAGTACTGTCACTATAAAGCCCGTTATTACAGGAATCCAAAGTTCATTTGCAGGAGGCATGGTGTTGTATGCACCCTCACCGAGGTATGCGCACTCCCAGCCTGAAAGACAGTTCGGGAATCTAGCTCCAAGGTAGTGAGGCCACCACACTCTGAATGGCAATGTTATAGCGTATGCTATAACGAAGAATACGAACACCATCTTGTAGATCGACTTCGGGTGAACGCCCGATAGATCGGCTACTCTGAAGCTGTGCATAGTGACTTCAGACCACGTGTTTAAACCAGCTGAAGCCGTGTTTATACCACGGTGGTATATTATGAATGCATTACACCAACCTGCAGTGTAAGTGCCTGGATGTCTAGACCATATTAAGTGGGCCGCCCAGCTGGCCCATTTGCTACGCTCCTGCGCATAGGCGGCTCCAGTCAAACCTCTAGCATAGGCTTCAGCTAGCGGGAATATGAATCCTCCGAATATGAAGAGTAGGGTTATTAGTATCGCGTCTATCTGAAGCGATGCTAAGAAGACTATCCAAAGTATCAACCCAACTACGAGTATGAGGAACGCCGTCCTATAGCTTACGGGCTCTTTAGCCTCTATTTCGCGAATTGTAGGTGATGGTCTTCCAAGGGCCGCATTTAAAACCTCTCTAAGATAGTCTCTAGCGTACCACAGCATCATGACTATGAATGCTACCATACCTCCCGTGACGCACATGTACGACCAATAGATTGGGGGACCCCAGTTTGGTGAGATCGTATATGGGCCTATCAGCACTCTACAGCAACCAGAATAGTCTAAGGCACCAGTATAGTAGCCCATGACGTAGGCCGCTTGGGCAAGTATCATGAAGATAACCCATAGGAACCAAGCCGTGAATAGAACGTCTAAAGGCACTAAGTATGCAACTGCCCAGTTTATCGGCTGTACGTTAACCCTCATAAATGCTACAAGCTGGGAACCTATAGCCCATAGTGTTGGATTAGCCCATGGTGCGATGACTACACAACCGTTGGGGCTTGGACCGAGAGCACGCCAACCTATCACATCAGGCCACCATGGCAGAAGCGTTGTAAACATTATTTGCAGGTATATTATCAAGCCTATTAAAAGACCTATTAGAAATGGTAATTTTCTACGCTTGACCTCTTCAAACCCATGTATGTTTCTAATGCTCTCCCATATAGCTATGGCGAATGGGAATGGAACCTTCTCTATCTCTATCCATCTACGTCTTAGTATAGCCATTTCAGCCGAGGAGTATATGAGTATTATGAAGTGGAATAGGAAGACGTATAGCATCGCCGGGAACCATGCAGCCCAGTCTACGGGTCCTCCTCTACCCCATGTGGGCGCAACGGCAGCCTCTGGTGGAACCCACCATAATGTTTTCATAACGTCTCTAACCGCTGGAATAGCCCTCCAGACTCTACTTACAGAGCCTACGGGCCAGCTGTAATATGCATCGTTGAAGTTTCCTATAGATAATGATGAGACGAGACCCATGACGTATAGGGCAGCCAACGTCGTCGGAGCCAATTTCTTTCCGGCGAATTTAGTTAAATATGCGAGCATGGGTAGGATTAATGCCAGCGTAGGCATCGTGAATGGTATTGAAGCTATGCCCATGCTGTATATGCACCCGAAATACCCGCCCTGCATCCCTAGAACTCCTTGAGCTAAGTTTGCGAGGACGTTTACGATTATCGCCAATACTATCAGTAGAGGCCAGTTAACTTTTTCCACACGAACTTCTTCCCTCGACATCAGAAGTTAAATTTCAATAGAGCCCATATATATGCTTTATCCTAATTTTCACTCTCATAAAATACTTCCATTTATTATTCAATCAACCTTTATATCATACTTATTACCATATAAATGATGTTCTCCCATGTTTAAGCTAATTGATGTTGAAGACGTCGTACGAATACCCCCTGAGAAGTTTGGTAAGCCTCTTAAAGAGGTTGCTGAGGAGGAGCTTAAATCTAAATACATTGCTTTAGTAAGTGAAGAACTAGGCTACGTTATAGACATTTTAAACGTAAACGTTGACCCAGTTGGGAGGATAGTTTCAGGTGATGGTGCAACATACCATAAGGCTACTTTCACACTTCTAACCTTCTCACCTAGCCTACAGGAGATCGTTGAAGGTGATGTTGTGGATGTTCAAGACTTCGGTGCTTTTGTTAGAATAGGCCCCGTAGATGCACTACTTCATAAGTCTCAGTTAATGGACGATTACATAACTTATGATAAGCGAGGGGAAAGTCTAGTAGGTAAACAAACGGGTAGATCTCTTAGAAAAGGAGATATCGTTAGAGTGAGGATAGTGGCTATAAGTCTTCCAAGAGAGGGGGGCATAGGGAAGATAGGTGTGACGGCTAAACAGCCATTCTTAGGTAAAATTGAATGGATAAAAGAAGATGTATCTAAACTTCAGAAGGGTGGTGAAAAGTGAGCGAAATGGCTTGCAGAAACTGTGGGAGAGTATTCCTAATACCTAGCAGGAGGCTGGATGTATGTCCAGTCTGTAAAACCAGAAGCCTCACGGAGAACTGGAACGGATTAATCGTAATATTCAACCCTGAATCTTCCATACTTGCTGAGAAACTCAATCTGAAAGAGGCGGGCAGATACGCTTTAAACATTGGACGCTAAAAACCGAGTAAGAATTTAGATCTTAAAAGTTGGTAAGCTATTTTGTTAAGAAAATTACATCAATGTTTTTTAGAAAGTACATCTAAAATCCTACTTAGAAGTGTGTAAGTGCCGGGGTAGCCTAGCCAGGAAAGGCGCCGGACTCGAGATGATAGTAATCGTAAAAAAGGCTCGAAAACTACGTGAAATCCGGTTCCCCGTATGGGGAACGAGGGTTCAAATCCCTCCCCCGGCGTTAAACCATAAGCATAAGTGTATCGTCTTCTCGATTCTACTTTCATTCTAACATCATTCGCTTTTTACATTAAAGACCGTAAAGCACGTTTTATTAAGCGTAAATAATATCGTTTAAGAGATGCATGTGAATGTAATCTAAGAGAGAATTTAGTCTATCTAGGTTCAACCTTTCAGATGAACGTTTCTAATTCTAGTATATCTTAGAGAGCAATTTCTCAGCACATAGTAGGAGTCCTTCAACTATTTGCTACCATTAAATCATGGTTCAATTCTTCTCAGCTCACCGATACTCTCGAAGTCTCTGTCATAGCTTACTATAGTAGTTATCTTGTTTTCGATGGCTGTAGCCGCATGTATAGCATCCCTCGACTTAAGCTTATACTTCTCCATTATTTCCTGTGCTTTTAAAATAGTTGTTTTTCGGATTCCGAGAATCTTTAAGTTTGGAAACTTGAGAAACTTTCTACCTTGATTTACTGAAGCTTCGACCCCTAAGATTCTTCTAACAATCCATGTAATTTCATCCCATGTGATGAGTGATGTATAGGCTTCTACTTCCCCAGACGCAATCTTTAAGAGAAAGTTTTTGCAATTCTTCGACTCTAAGATGGTGGTTTCGTTGTAAATTATTGGATATATGAAAATATTCGAATCAATGTAAAGCAAACCTCTCTTCAACCTCCTCTTCAAACAACTTTTCCAAGTTAATTTTCTCGTTCAGCTTTCTCCCTCCTGTTGAGCAGAAGTCTTCAACAAACTTTACTGGATCCATCTTAGGTCTAATTAAAACTTCTTTCCCCTAACCTCTATGATGACTTCATCTTCCGGACCAATTGCTAAGAACTCCCTAATGATCTTTAGGATAACGATCTGCCCCTTCTGACCAATTTTCCTTTTTATCTCCAAGTTTAACCATTAAGTATGAAAATGTTATACTTGTAATTTAAACTTTCTCTCAACACTGAGAATTACACCCTAATGTGAGAGGTCTGAGGGGGACTTTATTTAAAAAGATTGTGTATGTTAGGGGTAAACTCGCAGAGTACACCTAAAGATTCCTTTACTAGCAAGATAAAAACTATACGGGTATATTGTTAGAACGAGGCCTACAAATTACGTGGTTAAGGGTGTATAATGCTTATGGAAAGCGGTGAACTATACAAGAAGATGGATATTAGAGGAGCCGTAGAGCCGTAGACCCATTAAAGTTATCTTAGCATAAACGTGGAAGCGAGAGTGAAGAGGCATATGAGTAGAACGCTAGGAGTAATTAAAGTCTAAAGGGTAAGATATGCAAGATTCTCAACATAATCTAATTTTCTCTGTTTAAGATTTTAGCTACTACTTTAAGTCTACCCTCATAGCCGGGTGCTATGTCTTCAGTTATACCTATCAAGAAGCCTTTTTCGAAGGATATCTCCTCTAATAGGTTTAACATATACTGTTTGACGTAGCTTTCCTCGTTGAGGAGGATCGATTCGGGAAAGTTTATCCAGATTTTAATGTCTTCACCCCATACACTTCTAGCCTCTCTGAGGGGGAGGGCGCCCATGGGTGGCGGTGTAAAGGCTTCCATAACTTTGATACCGGAGACGGGTATTAGATGTTTCAGACAGTTTAGTTTCCCATCCATATGGACTATGAAAGTTTTACCGTTCTTTTCAAACAATTTAGACATATACCTGTAGACTGGTAGATGATACTTCTCGAAAACTCTAGGCCCTAAAACTATACCATTCACGTTATCTCCACACCATACGAGTTCTATGGGAGATTCTGAAGCGATTTCACAAATAACTTTAGTCCTATCGATGAGGATATCGTAAAGCTCATCTAAAAGCTCCCGGTTTCTATGTAAGTCTATTGCAAGCCTCCTATATCCTGCAAACTCTATAAGCATCTTCTGCATCGGTGTTCTATCTATCCAAGCCCAAAAACACGGTCATCTTTAAACCGTTCAACTTGTCTGAGAACCTCCTCTTGGAGCGGTATAATATCCGCGTTTTTAAAAATATAGTTTACTATCTTGTAATCGTCGGGCTTCTTAATCGGATATTCGACAATCCAAGAGTCTCCAGATCCAGGCTTAAGGTTAATCTTATGCTTTACGTAAACGGTTCCAACAGGTGTCTCGTAAAACGTGTACACATGGTCTCCTTCAATAACCCGTCTAATCTTTACATTCGACCATTTTTCATAGAATACTGAGATGCTGGTTATAGGGGTTAAACCCATTTTTCGAAGCTCATCCCAAAGCTCACCCTTAGGTATGAGGATGTCGTAAATCGTGAAGGGTATCCTATCCACTGGCTCTCCCCTTAAGGCAGCTAAAACTATACCCTTAGAGTCCATGTAAATCGGGTAAAAGAACACCACTAGCTAGAATATAACCCTTTTTGCAGAATCCCTTTTGCAATCTTCTTCAGGTAGATTATATACAGACATACGTGTGAAGTCTGAGTTAAAGAAGTGTCACAATAGATAGTTTAAGGTCTTAGAGTGGAAGATATTGATGCTTTACTACATTGCAGGGATGGTAGCTTAGGAAAATTTACTAGGAATGTATTATTGTAACACTTGTATGACAACAATTACTGTAAGAGTGGACAAGGAAACGAAAAAATTGATGAAGCAGATTAGAATCAATTGGAGCGAATTCATCAGAAATGCCATAAGAACTAAAATAGAGGAGGAGAAGAGGAAAAACTTGGCGAAAGATATTCTATTAAATGAAAAATTAAGGAAAAAGAGTGGAGGAGAGCCGAAAGCTGAGGAGATTATACGGATGTTTAGAGATGAGCGGTATGCCAGTCGTAGTTGTTGACGCTAGCGTAGTGGTAAAGTGGTTCGTGTACGAGGGGAACTCAGATAAAGCTTTAGAAATCAGAGATGAGTATATTAGTGGAGAGTTAAAGCTTATAGCTCCAGAGATCATAAATTTTGAAGTTTTAATGCTTTATACTATAAGAGGTTATTTTCAGAGGAAGAAATTAAAGAGATAGCAGAGGCATTAGATGCGTTCTCATTCGAACTTTACCCTTTAAAAGGTGACTACGCTAAGAAGACAGTAGAAGTTGCGTTTAAAAACAACATAACAATATACGACCCTTCCTATATATCCCTAGCTATTATGAAAAATACTCATATGTATACGGCGGATGAAAAGCTTATGGAAAAGATAAATAGAGAATATCTGCCGTACATTATAAATTTGAAAGACTTTTAACTGTAAGAGTGATTTTGATACGATGGGGAGGTAGCATGCTAGAACTTATTCTACTTCTTTTAAGCTTCATCATTTCAACAGTAGCATCAATTGTCGGTTTAGGCGGTGGAGTATTCTTCGTGCCTCTACTTGTCCTCGGTTTCGGTATTGAAACTCAGAAGGCGGTTTCTACAAGCTTGTTAGCGATGAGCTTTATAACAGTCTCCGCAACTTTAGTCTACGCTAAGCAGGGGAGGATCAATTATAAGGTAGGCGTATTGTTGGATTTACTTGACGTACCCGGTGCCATGATTGGGATTTATCTAGCGAATATTGTAAGTTCGAAGACATTAGCCTTCTTATTTGGCGTTTTCCTCCTAGCAATTTCTATCCAACTGTTTAGAAAAACCAGAAACCTAGAAGAAACTCCAATGGTAACAAAAACCAGTACAAATAAATTAACCGCTAAAATGGTCTATTTGGCCTTATTTACAAGCTTTGTTAGTGGTGTTGTAGCTGGAATGTTTGGAGCTGGTGGAGGGACTGTAGATGAAACAATAATGATCCTCGGAATGGGTATGCCAGTTAAAGTAGCAACAGCCACATCGGTATTTGGAATGGCGTTGACGAATACTGCCGCTGTGATTCTACACTTCCAAGCAGGCAACATAGTAACACTAAATTATGCCATACCTATTGTCATCGGTGGCTTATGCGGCTCCCAACTCGGACCGAGACTTTCGAGAAAACTGAATGAGGAGACTCTGAGGAAGATACTGGCAACAGTATTCATCTTAATAGCATTGAGAATGACCCTTATACAGCTCACATAAACTCAAGAAATACGTTTATTACCGTTAAAACTTGAGAATAAAAATGGATATTTCTTTTAAGGCTTTACATCTTTAAGCCTATACTTTTCTAACCCTCACGGTTAGACTATGAACTGAACAACTTATACATGGGTCGTAGGCTCTTATTAGCATTGAACATCTATAAGCGATCTCTTCTTCAGACATATCAGCTATTGTTGGAACGTATGCTCTCAAATCGTCTTCGATTCTCTTAGCGTTTTGGCACGTTGGAGGTGAAATATCAGCGGCTCTAATGATTCCGTTGTTGTCTAGCCTATACCAGTGGTAGTTCATCCCTCTTGGAGCTTCTGTTATCGCAACGGCTTCTCCGCCCTTCACCTTAAATGGTACTTTAACCTCACCCTCTTCATACAAATCTATCAACTCGATGGCTTCGTCAGCTAAACTCACTATTTCAAGAAGCCTCGCTATGTTGGCTTCAAACGGGTTGTTGGATGATTGTCTAAAGCCTACTGTTTCGGCAAGACTTTTAGCATCATCGCTTAACTGGTGGAAGTTTAAGCATAGTCTAGAGAGGGGGCCAACCATGTAGGAGCTTCTACCCATAACTTTAGAGTGTTTAGCTGTGGAGTGCGGTACTTGCTCTTCTTTTATAAACTTTCTAAATTCATCCTCAGTTATATCTAATCCCTTGTTTGACTTAACCCTACCCTCATTTATTGCGTATTCCTCAGGATTGGATAAAGCGATCTTCTCAGAATCGACTTTAAGGGTTGGAAAGTCAACGGCCGAGATAAGCTGGACTGTTTCGGCGGCTGTCTTCTTCACCTCTCTAAGCTCATCCTTTAACGGTTCAAGCTTTCTCTTTGGAGGGGTATAGGTAAATCCTCCAACTACAATAGTCACGGGATGTACAGCCCTTCCGCCGATTATCTCCACGATTCTATCTCCAACTCCTTTAAGCTTTAGGGCTTTCAGTAGAAGCTCCGGGTTTATTGAGAAGGCATCCGGTAGTTTTAAGAAGTCTGGGAGAGCTAGTAAGTATACGTGTAATGCATGGCTACTTATGATCCCCCCGATGGCAATAAGCCTTCTTAAAAGCCGTATACGTTCATTTACATCTACACCGAGCACCTTTTCAATAGCCCTGACGGACGTTATCTGATGCGCCACATAGCATATGCCGCATATCCTAGAGGTTAACTCAACAGCCTCATCAAATCGCCTACCTACGAGAAACGCTTCGAAAAACCTAGGCTCTTCATATATTCTCAACTTTAAGTCTTTGACTTCGCCGTCTTCAATCGTTAAGTCTAACCCACCCTTCCCCTCAACCCTAGTTAAGTAGTCGATTTTAATATTTTTCAAAGCTTAGCCACCTCCCTATAATGCTCAGACATACCAGCATACTTCCTGAACTTCTTCACGATATCGTCATCGCTCAACCCGATTTCCCTAAGCTTCTCAACCATAGCTTTAACGTTTGGGTTACTCATAGGTCCATAGCAACCTTCACATGTTCTCCCTACGAGTGGACAAATAGCTCCGCAACCAGCCGCTGTGACTGGGCCCATGCATGGCTGCTTGTAAGTCGTTAAGAGACACTCATTCTCGTAAAACTTACACTCGATACAAACCGGATGTTGCCTTAACCTAGGTCTAACGTCTAGAATTGCTGCCTTGAATACTTCAAGTACGTTGTCAAGGTTGGGCGGGCAACCCTTAAGATATACATCTACCTTAACATACTCGTCTATGGCGTAAACCTTTGTAGATGTTATATGTTCAGGGTTCGGGTAAACCAAACTCTCAGCTTCACGTTGCTTCATCCAGTTTCTTATAGATGGAATGCATCCGGTAACAGCACAGTCACCGAATGCTACGAGGGTTTTAGAATTCTTTCTTATCATTTTAACTTCTTCTATAGCTTCAGGTGTCGATATTCCACCTTCTACGAGGGCTACGTCATATGGACCTTGTTGCAGGTTAGAGCTAGCCATAGCCCAATTTTGAATACTTACGAGGTTGAGTAGTTCAGGGAGTCTTTCATTAAGCCTTAAAAGCTCTATCTGACAGCCTGAACAGCTTGTGAATTTAAAAACACCGATTTTAAGCTTCAAGCCTCCACCTCCTAAACTATCTTATCCGGTTCAAATGCCAAATCGTCATACGTGAAAACCGGGCCATCTTTACATACATACTTACCACCTATCTGACAATGCCCACACTTCCCTATACCGCACTTCATCCTCCTCTCCATTGAGAGGTATATCTGGTCGCCTCTAAAGCCCATAGACATTAAACCCTTAACGGCAAAGTGCATCATAATCTCAGGTCCACATATGAAAACCAAGCCGTTTTCAGGCTTGATGGTAGTTTTCTCGAAAAGCTTAGTTACCACCCCGACGCTATGCCTCCATTCCACGCCCGGTGGAACAGCGTCAACAGTTAACATGAGACAACCTTCCGGCACACTAGCCCACAACTCATGTTCATATTTGAACATTAAATCTTGAGGTGTCCTAGCTCCATAGAGAACCTCAACCCTACCATAACGATTCCTATGCCTTAAAACATCTAAAATTATCGGTCTTAAAGCACCTTGACCGCATCCACCACCTACGATTAAGAGGTCTTTGCCTAAGGCTTTATCTATGGGCCATCCGTTGCCAAACGGTCCTCTAATTCCAATAGTAGAGCCGGGTTTAAGCTTGAAGAGGCTCCCGGTAACATTTCCAACCTTTCTAACGGATAGTTCTATGAATTTATCTGCATCCTCAGGATGGGAGGATATGCTTATGGCCGACTCCCCAACTCCCAGAACAGATACCATGACGAATTGCCCGGGTTTAAAGCTGAAACCCCCGTCTTTAAATTCGATTCTAAACGTTTTTATATCCGGTGTTTCATCTCGAATGGACCTTATAATCGCCTTCCTAGGTATGTACGGATTCAACGTAAATCAGCCTCCTTTCAATACTTTAGCAACTTCTGTTAAATCTATACCAGCTGGGCAGTAGACTAGACATCTACCACATCCAACACAGCTTGTATAAGTTGAGCCTCCGGCTGCTCCGAACTTACAGAGCATCCAGTGACGTAGCCTCTGATACCTGTCTCTTCTAAAGTTGCCTCCGAGAGCCACCTCCGCATACTCTAAGAGCTGGCATGAGTCTAACTCCATGACTCTAGCCCCCTCCTTAAGCGTTAGATCGAGTGAATCATATACATCGAAACAGTAACATACTGGGCAAACCATGCTACAGTTCCCACAGGATAGGCATTTCTCAGCCATCTCAAGCCAAACTTTATGATCTAGCTTACTCTTTGCAATCTTATCCAGCTCTTTAAGGTCAGCTTTCTTAGTAAAGCGGCTTTTAAGATCTTCAATATGCCTCATTTTAGCTTCTAAATGTTCAGATTTTGCCTCTGGGAAGTTTAATTCTCTTATAATGTTTAAACCTTTTAAGCTACCGCTTTCAACCAGGAAACTCTCACCAACTTGAGTTATTAGTATGTCGAATCCCGTTGATGCTTCAGGACCTACGCCTAGTGAGTTGCAGAAACAATGCTCATCGACAACGTTGCAGGTTAAGCCTACTATGAATAAACCTTGTCTTCTAGCCTTATAGCACACGTCTTCCATATAAAAGCTTGAGAAGGCATCCAATTTTTCAATAGCCTTTAAGTCGCAAGGATGCACTCCGAAGAGGACGACATTCTTGGAAACGCAGGATTCAAGTATTTCAAAACCATCGTTGAGTTTAAAGCTGAAGATGGAGCTTTTAGGTGGAAGAAGGAGTTTTTTAGGCGGTAGAATTGAACGGGTATAGTTTAAGTCAACCTCTGAGATTGAGTGGATTTCTGAGAAAACCCAGCTTTTACCCTTTAAAACAGGCCCGTAAACGGTGAAGCCACGTTTTACGAAAAAATCTAAAAGTCTCTGTAAACCCTCAAGTGTCGTTATGAATGCGTAGGGTTTACTAAACCTATGCATTTAAGACTTTAAGAGTAAAAAGTTAACACCCTTATATATTTTTCCCCCGTTAAAGCTTACGTTGCAGTTCCATTTTATGGAAAAGCTTATTACGAACTTCTCAGCGAATAAGAGAATTGTATGAGTAAAAAACGTAAGAAAGAATCGCCTATGCCCGCTACGACCGCGGGATTATTGAGATTCTTCGATGAAGAAGGAGAAGGATTGAAACTCAGACCTGAGATAGTAGTTATAATTGCTACGGCTTTAATAGTGTCTGTCATAATTGCACACATAGGTTTTAGAGCAATATGAGAAGGTCATTATCTTGTAATATTTGGCTTACAGAGCAATTATAAGCATAGATGCCATAAGGAGGGGCGTCATAAGGCTAAAGGCGAGGCGTTTTGCCTTTTTAACGGATGATTCCAGCGATTCGAGAAGTTTAGGTAATCCATCTCCGAGAGCCTTTAAACCGCTTACCGTCACTTCCCCATAGTATGCAGAGGCCCATTCAAGCCTGCTATAGGCTTCTTTAAACGCTTCTAAGACAGACTGTATAATGGATTTTTCATCTATCACTTCACCAATTGGATTATATCCTTTATTGAGGATTATAGCATTAACCATGTGTGTGTCCGTTGTAAAAACCTCGACATCTGAAACACCCACCTCCTTCAATTTTTGAACTATTTTCTCCCTAAGTCCTGAAACCATATTGTTACCATCAATGGTTACATATGCGTAGAGAGAATTCTCTATCATGAATAAGTGTAGGACTACACCACCGGGTCCAACGCCGTCTTTAACACCGTATCCGTATATACATCTTTTAGAAAAGCCTAGCTTAAACCTATTAAGCTCAACCTTAGAAGCCATGTGTAGAGCCATTTTACCAGCTTCAACTAAAGCCTCTGTAACACTATCATCCATAGAGTGTACATCCCATGAGAAGCTGTTATGGGCATCTACTACTATAACCGATTTAAAGCCCAGAGACCTACCGTAGACTTCAAGTATAGTTTTCACCTTCAGAGGAATATCTTCCATAGGGTTTGGAGCCAATGTTAATGCGAGAAAGGCTACGCCATTGAAAGATTGGCAGATTGCTTGAGCAGGATCGCTGAAAGCTCTAACTGGTTTAGATGACTTTGATATGTTAAACTCAGGCTTTAGAGAGCTTAACGCTTCCAAGACTCTGAGAATATACTTTTTCGAAGTAAGATTGTAGGTGTGTGTTGATACACCGTGGGGGACGGCTACTGCTTCGCATCCGAAAAGCTTTTCAGTGAAGGATTGGATACTCCATGGTAGGGAGCTACTGCCAACGTTCTTAAACGGACCTGGGTGAATATAGGGCACTACAATAGCTGTCCTACCTTTTGAAGTTTTGAATATGAGAATCTCTACTGAATGTTCACTCTCAACTCCAAGTTCTTCTAAGACGTTTTCAATCGGCTCATCTAAGTTCTCCATCCAATCAGCCAAAAAAGCCCTGAAGAGGGTTAAACCGTTGAAACCGGTTATAAGCTTAGCTTCCTTATTTACTAAGCTTAAGTATACGTGGGTCGCTAAGAGCGTTACCAATAATGCTATTGGAAGGGTTGGGTGTACAGCTAAATCGTAGACGTAGATTAACGTCAATAGACATGTCAAAGGTTGAACTATAGATAGGAGGTTGTAAGATTCTTTAAAAGCCAGAGTTTTAAAAACCATAAACCTTAAAGCCACTGATGGCGGGAAGCCTATTAGCAAAATTCTATCCGTGGAGAACCCTAGGTATCTCAATGGAGTAAAGAGTAAAGTTGACACTAAAACCGTTAAATTTGAGAATAGGGTTAAACCAGATATTCTCCTAAAGTTTAGAAGAGGTTCAGATTTACATAGAAAACGTGTAACCGAGTCTGACGATAGTGAAGCCACTGTAAACGCTAGAAACCCCTTTAAACAGTATTCGAAATTTAAACCGCCAATATACAAGCCAAATATCAAGCCTAAAATAACATGTTCGGCTAAGATTACTCTAAGACTTGGAATTTTAAAGAGACGTCTGTAATACCTTACAACGTCAAATCCCATAATACGCTCCTTTGCAACAAGATGAGGCGAATAGCATTTATAAAATTTCCCTGAACAAAACTACTACAGCTATCGTTTTGCAACTCAATTCTTAACGGCAACGTTTAAGCCTTTAAAATGTTGAAATTGAATGGGGAGATTGAAAACCTTCGATCACTCAGCATGTATTATAGTAGGACTACTTAATGTAACTATCGCATAAATTCAGTTATAAAAGATTAATAGGTACGGTCTCTAAAACTTGGTCTGAAATCTTGGGTGGGTTAGAGAATATAATAAATCGTATACTAGCTTCTAAGTCAAGCTTAACCGCCGAAAAGATTAAAACTATGATAGAGGAGAAGAAGAAAGACTACCATGGCCTATTGACGGATGAGGGGGCTGCTTACTTAGTTGCTCAGGATTTAGGTGTTGCAATCGATTATAGCAGTAGTATGAACGTTAAACTTGAAGATTTAGTATCTGGACTTAAAGACGTATCCTTAGAGGCATCCATAGTGCATGTGGGAGAGGTTAAGAAGTTTAAACGTGGACAGGGTGAGGGGAAGTTTTTAAAGCTTATACTAGATGATGGGACAAAGCAGATAAGTTGTGTTCTCTGGGACGATAAGGTTGACGAATTTCTATCCATGAGCCCTTCAGTAGGTTGGAGGATTAAAGTTCTTCACGGATATACTAAGAGCGGAGTTGAAGGTGTTGAGCTACACGTTGGATCTAGGGGGGCTATTAAACTCGAGCAGGGTTTTAACGTTGGAACATCCATCAAGAAGATATCTAGCTTGACTGTGAATGATAAAGTCTTCATCCTTGAAGCTTTTGTAATCTCTAAGAGCGAGTTAAAAACCTTTAAGGTTGATGATCGTGAGGGGAGGGTGCTTAGAGTTAATGTTAAGGATGATAGTGGCATTCTAACCCTAGTTTTATGGAATGAGGCAGCGGATAAGATGGTTAAAGTTGATGAGGGGAGTAAACTGAGGATTTTAGGAGGTAAAGTTAGGCTTAGAGCAACGGGTGGTTTAGAAATACACGTAAATAACCCGAATATGATTAGCATCCTACCGTCTAAGATCGGTTTGGAAGAGCTGGTTTCTAAGGTTGCAGATCTAAAACCAAATGTTAAGGGGCTTAACCTACTACTAAGGGCCTACTCTAAACCATTTACGAGAGTATTTAAAACACCTATTGGAGTTGAAGGGAGGGTTACCTCTTTACTCGCTGGAGACGATACTGGGCTAGTTTTGGTGAACTTTTGGGGTAAAGCATCGTATTACGCTGAGGAAGTAGAGGAGGGGGAGATTTTCACAGTTAAGAACGCGTATACTCGTATGGGTTTGAGGGGTGTTGAAGTACATGTTGGTTCGGATGGAGTTTTGGAAAAAATAGGCGCCCTTCCAGGGTTTAAAGTTTTAGACCTTAAGCGTAAAGTTAAGGACCTGAAGGAGGGTGATAGATATATAACCCTTGAAGGGATAGTGTTAACGACCCCTGAGGCTAGAAGTGTAAACACTGCCAAAGGAGAGATTAAGGTGGCATCTTTTATGCTTGGAGATGACACGGGTTCTATAAGAGCCAGCGTCTGGAGAAAGCTTGCAGACGAGTGTGAAAAGCTTGAAGCTGGAGCGGTTGTCAAACTCACCCATTTATACGTTAAACGCGGACTTTCCGGAGAACTTGAAGCATCTACTACAAAGTTTTCAGAGTTAATAGTCATCGAAAACGAAAGTTAAGTTGCATTAAAGCTCGACTTAATCCTATTCAAGGCTTCTTTAAATGTCAAAGTTTCCTGAATACCTGTAGACATGTCTTTTAAGGACACCAAACCAGCTTCAGCTTCCTTCGAACCGAGTATTAAAGCATACGGGTAATTCTTCTTACCCGCTGTAGAAAGGCCTTTAGAAAGACTTCTATCCATAACTTCAACTTCTACTGGAATACCGTGGGCTCTAAGTTCAGCTGAAATCTTAAATCCGTAAGATAAAGCAACACCATCCAGTATGTAGAGGTATACTCTTTTAACGGGTGGTGGAGACGGGACCACATTATTTATTTCCATTGCTAGAACTAGTCTATCAACTCCTGCTGCGCAGCCGACAGCCGGTGTAGGTTCACCACCGTAAAGCTCAACGAGTTTATCATACCTACCCCCTCCTATAAGGGCTATGTCAAGCTCCTCTATGAAGACTTCAAATATCATACCCGTGTAGTATTCTAATCCTCTTGCGAATCCGAGGTCTAAGAGGTACTCTGGTTCAGGGTATACTTCTTTTATATTATCAAGGATTATCTCTAGATTCTCCAAAGATTTCACTGAATCCTCGCAGGAGCCTACTATACCCTTAGCCTCAGCTATGATGCTTTTATAGTTTAAACCCTTGAGTTTGAATAATTTAGCAATTTTTGAGATAGAAGCTTCGTCTAGATTTGTAGCTTTAAGCTCTCTAATGGCTCCTTCATAGTCTTTCTTATCCGCTAGGCTTAATACCCTATTTTGCAAATTCTCGTCAACGCCCCAGCTACTCATAAGACCTCGGAGTACACCTACATCACTGAGCTTTACTTGAAATTTTCCAAGCTTGAGCCTCTTCATAAGCTCTATTGAAATCGATAGTATTTCCATATCGGCTTCAAGTTTAGGTGAACCGAGGAGCTCAAACCCACCTTGATAGAAACGTCTAAAACGTCCCCTTTGAGGTTCATCATATCTGTAGAAGTCCCAGATATATCCCAGTCTGATTGGTTTTGGAGCAGTTCTAAGTTTTGACGCGACTAATCTGACGATAGGTACAGTACCTTCAGGTCTTAAAGCTAAAGTTCTACCAGCTAGATCTTTAAAAACATACATGGTTCTCCTAGTCTCTTCACCAACTTTCGCAGCTAAAAGCTCATAGTATTCAACGGTAGGTGTTTCAACCTCTTCATAACCGTAAAGCTTGAAGAGT
This sequence comes from uncultured Candidatus Bathyarchaeia archaeon, assembly GCA_964463005.1. Lineage (GTDB taxonomy): Archaea > Thermoproteota > CALKCG01 > B24 > B24 > DTBU01. The sequence goes on from CAYWZZ010000021.1 coordinate 26,201, forward strand.
TCTCGAATAGCCCCCTCGACAATTCTACGTTCATAGAGGTCTTTAGGTAAGTAATCCCGCATACCTCTATGTGGTTTAAGAAAACGTTTGAGGCTCATTTCCAGATATGAAGAGGCTAAAATAAATATAAGGGTTTAGAGTTCTTCAGAATACTTTACATGAATACGTTGACAACTTAAAGCGTAAACAGTAAATCCTAGAATTTCAATATATGTTCGGGGTCTATGTGAATCTTAAAGTAGGCTCGTATACTGTGACGGTAAATGAGGAGTCTCTGAGAAACTACTTAGAGTCTAAATTTGGCCATGGGATTGAGGTATTGGATATTGTAAAGCTTGGTGAAGGTTTCCACAATGCAGGCTTCCTTTTAAAGTTTAAGCAGGATTCTAAGTTGAAGGCTCTTGTTATGAGAATCGTTAGAGGGGATACGGGCTGGGGACACGATTACGTAAGCGATAGAGCTTCAGTTCTACTTCTCCAACACATGCTCTACAATACCGCTCCGGAGAACACATGCATACCGTCAATCGACGTGGTAGCAGTTCTGAAAAATGGTTCATTAGTATCTATAGGAGACGCCGTAGAGTTCATCCAGTTGGTAGAGCCTTTAACGGAGGAGCATGGTAGACCTTACGTAGAGTATCTGCTTGAACTCAGTAAGAGGGAGAGTTTAACGTATAAGGATGTAGACATGTGTATCAAATGTGTAGAGTACCTATCTACTTTACATTCGGAGAAAGTCAGTAATAGAAACCTATACGTTAGACATATCAGGGACCTTATAGGCCACGGGGAAATGCTCATGGGAGTTATAGACACATACCAAGACAATATAGACTTCATATCAGACGAGGAAATATGCCGTATAGAAGTTGAGGCCGTTAAGTGGAGGAGCCGTTTAAAGAAAAAGACCCATAGACTTTCTAGAATTCACGGAGACTTCCACCCATTTGGAAATATAAGATTTAAACCGGATGGATCAATCGTAGCAGTAGATCTGTCAAGGGAAATGTACGGTGAACCCGCAGACGATGTGACCGCTTTAACGATAAACTACCTGTTTATAAGCATATGGCAACACGGCTCGTTGAAAGACGGCTTTAGAAGACTCTTCAAGCTATTCTACGAAGAATATATCAGTAGAACTGGAGACGAAGAGATTCTACGCGTAGTACAGCCATTTTACGCGTTCAGAGGCATGGTTGTGATACATCCAATCTATTATCCAGAGATGGGGAAAGAGCAGAGGCGCATGCTTGTAAACTTCATATTAAACGTTTTAGAGGAGGAGGCATTCAACCCAGATGATGTAGACAGATACCTTAAACCTCTACATTAACAGAAGCTCGTGTTTTCATTTAAAGCATGTAGTATCCGCCGTTATTAGAAGGGTTAAGCTACACTCAACGCTCCAAGCCTAATACCGCTTGATGGTGGATTCTGCAATCTTAACCATCTCCCTTAGAGGCGGATAGCTGGATATCATGTAGCATAAGTACGCAGGCGTAAAGATGCGCATAGGACGATTTAATGATTTTAGAGGCTTGCAATCTATCTGAAGTTGGCTTTTAACGGGTCTTGTTTGAGAAGTTCTCTAAGTAGAACCGTAGCATAGCCACCTTGAGGAAGCATGAAGGAAAGTAGAGGCTTGGAGTATTGTTGAACCGTTAGGGTAAGATCTCTAAACTTCATGAAAACTTCTCTACGGGAGGCTTTGCAAACTATGTTAAGCTCATCTACTTTAAAATCTTCAGGTTTAACTCCCTCTTCATCCATGACGTGTTTAACGATGCGCCCGGAGTCGCCCTTCAGTTTATCGAAGGATATACCGGCTCCTGGAGCCACCATATAGGTTATTGAAAGACCTTTCCTAACCATTTCTTCATCTCTCACGCCTTTCACAATATCTCCTTCAAGTATTTTGGTTAGGTTTAAATCGGTCTCTAACAAACGTTGGCTTAAGGCTAGATTGAAAAGATACGACTGGTATCCTGAAACGTATAAATGCCGTAGATTTAATGGAAGTGTTTTAAGTATCTTTAGAGGGGACCATTCTTCTAGGAGTCTCCTAACGATGAACCTCTCGTAAAACATGGTTTTCGGAAACCTTTCAAGAGCCTCTTGAAGCCTACCTTCTTCAAATAAAACCCTAGCTTCGCGAGACTGTGGAGGCTCCCAAGGATATGGATGCCCCACGATCTCCCTCATCGCTTCACTCCACATGCGTTTAACTATAAGTTTACCGATGATGTGGGTGTTGGGTCTTCTAACTCCAAATCTCTGATAGCCGTAAAAGCCAGCTATGCCGGAGAGTTCAGATAGTTCTTTTAAGGCGTTTACGAGCTTAGCTAGTTCATCTCTACCCTCGAGCGAGATTGCTATTTTAAACTTGTTACCTACTAGACTACCAGGTTTGAGCGCTCTATTCGAAAAACCTATAAACTTTAGGCTTAACTTTCTATCCTCGACGTTTTCGATCAAAGTCTTCATCTTCTCAACGGGAACCGTGATGTATTGACGGGTGATTGCCACCGTATCTTTTAAGCCAGCATAACCTATATCGGCTACAGGCACTTCTAGCAGTTTTGCAACTTTAGCTACAGCTGAGAATGTATCCATGCATTTCTTCTCCATAAGGTATACAGCGTATCCTCTATCGAGCTTACAGTCAACAATTTTCAAATCGATGAGCTCTTCAACGTAGAAATCTTCGAAGCTCTCTTTAATTCTACCAATTACAGGTGGACTTTTAGTCACGTATATGAGCATACCAAGCTTTTTATCAAGTTCAGGGGGTTCGATGAAGCCCATCGGAGACATCTTAACACCGGGTCACTTGAAAAATGGTTCACGGAGACCTACCGCTTTTACGAAAAGTTTTACGAGCTCTTCATCTGAAGCTTTACTACGCACAGGTGTTAATATGTCTATGTGGTTATCGCTCCTCATGAGACAGGGCTTGATGAACCCATCAGATGTTATCCTTATACGTGTGCAGTTTGCACAGAACAGGGAATTATGCATAGGTTTAACCACTTCAACTTCAACGCCGCTTGGCATTATATACCTCCGACGGTTATGGAGGCTTCTAACGTAGGTTCGTATAGCTTTACGTTTTAACGCCTCTTCTACAGGAGAAAGGTCCACGTGTAAGCTTTCATATAGCTGTTTATTCATATTTATGGGTTCAAGCTCGATAATCTGCAGTACTGTTCCAATCCTACCTGAAAATTCCACCATATTCCAAACTTCATCCTCATTAATGTTCTTCAGAAGAACCATGTTTAGTTTAACTGGATTTAAGCCGACTTCTATAGCCATCTTTACCCCATCAAGTACTTTTTCTAACCAATTAAAGCCAGTTATATAGTTAAAAACCTCAGGTTTAAGTGATGGTAGGCTCACGTTAACCCTCATTAATCCAGCTTTTTTAAGCCGGCTTGCAAGCTCGCTTAGAAAGAAGCCGTTTGTCGTAATTGCTAGATCCTCTAAATTACCGATGCTGTTTATGGAAGAGACTACTTCAATAATGTCGTCTCTAAGTAGAGGTTCTCCTCCCGTCAACTTAACCTTCCGCATACCTAAACTGTAAGCTATTCTAGCGATTCTAGATACCTCATCCACGTTCATCTCTCTCCTGTATGAGTTAACTTCTCCCTCTCTATGGCAGAAAAAGCAGTTAAAATTACACCTCTGAGTTAACGATATTCTAATGCTATCGATGACACGTCCATAATTATCTACGAGCAATGCAATTCCCCGCTACTCGGTAAAAGAAGTTGGATCTAACCTTAATAACGTTTCGCCGAAAACGTAACAAACAGCTACTTAGCTAGATCATATTTTTATTAAGTCTCCGGTTTCCATTGGATGTAATATAAGATAAAAAGAGTGGAAACCCTTAATCTAGAGGATTTTAAAACTTTAACCGAGGATTATGAATTTACAATGGGATGGTGTGTTAGCTGCTTACGGCGAGCTTGCTCTTAAATCTAAACCCGTTAGAAGACGGTGGGTTGGAATACTTATTTCAAACATTTTAAATGGACTGGCTAAAGCAGGTGTTGAAGCTCAAGTCAGTCATAAATGGTCTAGGATAATTGTTAAAACGTTAGAATTTGAACGGAGCATTGAGGTATTGAGTAGGGTCTTTGGACTCACGTATATAGCGCCATTTGTATACGTAAGCCTTAACAACCTTGAAAGCTACATAGCTAGAGAAGCTGGGGAACTACTTAAAAACGCTGAAAGCTTCGCCGTAAGGGTTAGGAGAACTGGCGAACACAGTTTTACAAGTCTAGATCTTGAGAAGAAGCTCGGCGCCATCCTTAAGGAGAAGACTGGGATTAAAGTCTCACTGGAAAATCCAAGTAGAACAGTCTACGTAGAAGTCCATAATAATGAATGCTACATTTACACTCTTAAAATCGACGGATGTAGAGGTCTACCATTAGGCAGTTCTGGGAGAGTCGTAGCATTAATATCGACTGGCATAGATAGCCCTGTGGCGTCGTGGTTTATGATGAAGAGGGGGTGTTCAATAGCCGTACTCCACGCTCAAGTAAACCTTGATAAACCGGATGCTTGCACCCGTAAGCTTTTAGATATAGTTGAAGTGTTGAGAAACTGGCACATAGGTATAGATATGCCAGTTTACGTTTATAGGCATGGCGAGGCATTAGCTGAGATAAGTAGACATGCTCAAGAATACACGTGCATATTATGTAAAAGGCTTATGCTTAAAGTGGCTGAGAAACTCTCCCACGAAATAGGAGCTAAAGCCATAGTCACTGGAGAAAACCTCGGACAAGTTGCCTCTCAAACCCTCGACAACTTAAATGCCATAGACCATGCGGTGAATATTTTGGTATTTAGACCTCTAATAGGATTCGATAAAGAGGAAACTATGAACTTAGCTAGGAAAATAGGGACTTATGAAATCAGCATAAGACCAGATCCCTGGTGTTCACCATCAACCGTATGCTGGGCCAAACCATCCAAACCAGTAACAAAAGCAAATTTAGAGGAGGTTTTAAAACTCGAGAATGAACTTCAGATGAACAGGCTTGTAGATAAAGCATATGGTACTATCATGAAAATAAGCTAAAATTTCTCGATATCTTCAAGCCAAAAATAAAGGGAGGTCCATACATTGTACACAATCCAATGCGGTAGATTACGTCTAAATACGAATAGTTTTGTAGGTTAATCAGAAAGTTTCTATACTTGGTTTTAGTATTATGAGCCTCGTAGCCCAGACGACAGTTGCGATAATAGAGCCAATGAAGGATGACCTACTCGCGATTTTAATCAAACCCGTTTTTGATTAAATTTAAATATTTTTTGGTTTCAAAGTTAAGCTTAGGTGCAAAAATGTCAAGAGAAATTGTTGAAGAAAAATTTCCATGGATACTCGTAGTAGCAACGACCATCATATTTACGGTTTTAGGCAACATTTGGCTGGCTTTACTGCCGCACTTCAATCTTGTAGTTAACTATAATCTGGGTTATGTGGGTTGTGCTTTAAGTCTTTCTCCACTTGGATTTCTACCCTTTCTAATAATGCTCCCTCTAAGGATTAAGCCTAACTCTAGACCGCCACTGTTCTTTACACGGTCGGTTTAACTACTGGATTTTTCATGAATCTATACTTTCCCTGGTATAAGCCTAGGGCGGAATTTACAAGTCGATACATAAATTCGGAGAACAGTATCAAGTATATTCCGAGTTTTGTAGCACCTCCCAGAGAAGTGGCTGAAAACCTTCTCTACGGAAATCCATATATTCCATGGAATGATTGGCTTGTCCCAGTGATGTTCTGGTGGATTTATCAAGCAACATTCAGTCTCTATATTTAGACAGTTTTGGATAGATGTTGAGAAGATGCCGTTTCCACAGACCGCTA
>CAYWZZ010000022.1:0-32019 GCA_964463005.1 uncultured Candidatus Bathyarchaeia archaeon
GAACCCACGACCGACAGCTTAGGAGGCTGCCGCGCTATCCTAGTTGCACACCCCAATTGCGGATGCAATGTGGGGTTCTGCGCTACGGGCCCACTATTTTTAGCCACGTCTATCTCTCTTTAAAACCTTTCTTTAGGTAAAGACATTTATCCTTTCAGAGTATAATTTACTTTCATGTCTCTTAGAGAAGTATATCTTTGGCTTTTAAACGAGTTTGAAGATTTCTATGTTGTAGATGCTCATGAACACCTTCCTCCTGAGAAGTACAGGGTTTCCAGAGACGTTGATGTTTTCACGCTTTTCTCCCACTATACACTTACAGACCTTATAACGGCGGGTTTACCTGAGAATATGCTTAAGAGTTTTGGAGACTTTAATAGGGTTTTAGATCCTTCTCTTCCAATAGAAGAGAGGTGGAGGATTTTCAAACCCTACTATGAAGTCTGCAAGCATACAAGCTATTTTAGAGCTGTTCGTATAGCGCTTAGAGAATTTTACGGTGTAGACGATTTAACAGATGAAAACCACTTAGAAGTTTCTAAACGTATGAAGGATGCTAATAAACCTGGGCTTTATAGGAGGGTTTTAAGGGAGAAATGCCGTATAAAAGCCGTCTTAACTCAAATAGGAAGAATACCTGAAGAAGATAGAGACCTCTTAATCCCAATCCTGCCCATGTGGCTTCTAACGGAGCTATCAAATACTCAAAGCTTAGAAGCTAGAGGTTTAAAACCTAATATTGACGTTTCTTCTCTTGAAGACTATCTTTCTCATGTTAAGTCTAGAATGGAGACGTGGAAACGTGACGGTGTTGTAGGTCTTAAATTTCTAGCCCGTCGAACGGTAGATGTTTCAAGGGAAGATGCTGATAAAATGTTTAAAATGCTTTTGAAGAATGAGTTATCCGATCATAAACCTTTAAACGATTCCTAGTTAATGGAACTGTGAAAGTAGCTTCAGAATTGGATATGGTGATTTCCGTTCACACGGGTATGTTAGCTGGTAACTGGGAAGATTTTTCAACAACAAACCCCATCCATATGATTCCAATGCTTAGAAGACATAGAAATGCGAAATTCGACTTATACCACGCAGGCATTCCTTGGGTTAGAGAATTAGGAATCATCGGTAAGACTTTCCCAAACGTTTGGCTTAACCTATGTTGGTGTCATGTAATAAGCCAAGAGATGACGTGTTCAGCTTTAAGTGAATGGATTGACCTTATACCTGTTACCAAGATCACAGGTTTCGGTGGAGACTATTCAATTCCAGTTGAGAAGATTTACGGTCACCTCGTTATGGCTAAGGAGGATATAGCTAGGGTTTTAGCGCGTAGAGTTTCCAAAGGTCTTATGAAACGTTCTGAAGCCTTAGAAGTCGCCCGTATGTGGTTCTACGAAAACCCGTAGAACTCTACAATTTAAAGCTCAATTAAAGTAAACATTTAAACGTGACTTCTATCCATCTTCAGTTGAGGTGTCTACTTGTCGAGTGAAGTTTCAATTGAAGAGTTTAAAAAGCTTGACATAAGAGTCTGTAGAGTAGTATCTGCTGAGAGAATTCCAGGTAGGAGTAAAATATTTAAAGCCGTCGTCGATTTAGGTGGAGAGCAGCGTACAGTAGTCCTCGGAGGAGCAGACATATACGGACCCGACTACTTTATAGGTAAGCTTTTCATAATATTAGCAAACCTCCAATCCAAGGAAATCGCAGGCGTAGTTTCAAAAGGCATGCTTCTAGCCGCCGATGTAGGAGGAAAACCTGTCTGGCTTACCGTTGACGGTTCAGCACCACCAGGCTCTAAAGTAATTTAAAAAAAATTAAAAAACCCAGTTTTTTTATTAAAAGAAAAACGCCCACCTTAGACGGCGAATTAAACACAGTAGAGAAAATTTAAATGAGACAAATCTAAAACCAGAAATAGAGGTCCGGTGGCTCAGCCTGGTTAGGGCACCAGCTTGGTAAGCTGGGGGTCGCGGGTTCAAATCCCGCCCGGACCTTTAAAAGAATTTTTCCTTCAATTCTCTTTATAAGATTCCGCCAGTTCGAATCCGGGACTCATACCTAAATAGGTTAAGTCCTAATTCCATTATAAGTCTTTGATAGAGGGGGAGAATAATCCTCCAAAACGACAGAAATACTCCAATAGAGGAGGAATGTGATGGAGTATAAATGAATTTATGGGCAAGTTGAAACAGAACCAATAGGATGATGATCTAGCCTTTTCAAGTGTTAAAGATATGGGTTGAGTTCGTTTAGGAGATCTTCTGGTTTAAGAATTTCTATTGCTGTGATTTCGTTCGTATCTTCATCTCTGAATATGGTGGCTAATGTTTTTAGTGGTAGTGGTTCTCCGCATTCCATTCTTCTAGGCTCCGAAAATCTTATGTGTAAAATTTCAGCTTTTGGGTCTAAGTATGCTTCTGTTACCTTCCTAGGTAAGACTATTCTGCAGGCTCTTTCGATGCCTTCGATAAGCAATCGGAGATCGATGTCCAGCAGGGATGTTATAGCCATCTTGCAACCCTATACCTATTATACTTCTTCCGGTTTATAAGGTATGCTGTGCGGGCTTCGGAGCCTACGGTTATAACACATAACCACTAATCACCACCTACTTTTCGAAGGAAATATCTCATATTGTCATGGAAAATATCCGGCCTCCTCAGCACATCCATCATAAAAGTTCTTACGTCCTCAACGCTTTTTAGACCTATCATGTTAACCCAATCTCTATGCCTTCTAAACACATGTTTCACAACATTATCGGAAACAGTAAATTCATCCCCGTCTTCCATGAAATTCACCACATATGCTTCCAATAGTCTTGACAATTTATTTAATAAAGAATTTTTATAACATCGTGTGCTTATATGCAAAATCTCCATGTTTCTGCCAACCAGCTTTAACTCATCGGACACGCTGGCCAGTTTTTCGAGCGTCGGTGCGAGCCTATCTGCGCTCTTAATCACCACCCTAGTCCGGGTCTTCATTAAGGTTTGTCAAAGTCGCTGAATAAGCCTTAGAAGTAGTCAATTAATCTACAACTATATGGCCTAGCATTTTTCTGGCAAATCGATTGAACATTACGTCTAGAAAAATCTTGTAAAGTTTCGTCTTCAGCGTTGAGCCTCCCTATTCAACGCTTTTCATGGTTGCTTTCTTTTCCCAAGCCAGTAAATTATTCCGGCTACTACAAAACATATTAGCGTGCTAACTGGTGTGAATGAGCAGTGGGCATAGTAGCCTAGTAGTGAGAGTTTACTTGCTGGTGCAGGTATGAGAGTAGATATTCCTAGAGCAATGAAGGCTACTATTCCAATCCAATAGTATATTTTCAATCGGCTTCCTCCCATCCATTGCATATGTTGCCAAAGCTATTAACGTTTTCGCTTTAAGGTTAAAGCTAAAGATAACACGAGGTATACGCATCTAAGTAGCGTTTATCTTAAAAAAGAGCCAACCGTTTCTAAAAGGCATAAGCATATATTCCCCTTTAAGTCTACTCCCGTAAAACTTTAAAATAGTAAACTTATCTGTGCTTTTAACAACCTCGTAGAATCCCTTATCCCATATTTTCATCGTTCCAGCCCCATATCCTTCTCTAATCTCTCCTTCAAAATCCAACCATGATAGATCATGGTCTTCCTGAGCAAGACCAAATCTTTTAACTCCTACATCCTCCGGCAGTGCTTTTCTAAAAGCCCAATCTTTGAGAACACCATTCGATTCAAGTCTAAGGTCATAGTGAAGCCCCGCCTTCCTCGCATAATGTTCATGTACTACAAATCTTAACTTTGTAGTCATAGTGACGACCGAACATATCAATATACGGCTTTCAGCCGTTTAAAGGTTTAAACACTTGTAAAGTATTGTTTTGACATAGATTTGCCTTAAATTAGTTGAAAGTTTTGAAACAGTTTCTCTCTGGCTTTTAACTATAGTGGCTTTGAAAGAGTAAATAAATTTTTTAACATACGTTGCTCTGCTAGAGTATGTTAAAGTTTCTCGGCTTTTTCCTACACGAAATAGCCTTCGGATTTCTCTCAGTCTTCTTCCCACTATACGTTATATTCATCGGTGGTTCTTTAATAGACCTAGGCATTATCTCTATGTCCGCTCTCCTCTCAGCCATTATATTCTCGTTTTTCTGGGGCTATCTATGTGATAAATTGAAACGGTATAAGTGGGCCATTCTTCTATCTTTTTCATCAATAGCAATCATCTTGTACGTCTTCACGCTTACGAAGAATATAGCACTACTAACGTTGCTCTACGTACTGCTATCCATTTTCCACGTTGCTCACGAGGCTCCGAAAAACATCATAATATCTGAAACGTACGAGCATGAAGAGTGGATTCAAGCCTTTGCCTTCTATGAAGGCTTTACTGAAATCGGATGGTTTATAGGCTTACTTCTAGGGTTTTCAACTCCAATCTACAACTTCGACGCGAAAACCATGATGCTGATATGTAGCCTACTACATTTAACCGCGTTTATCTCATCTATGTTATTCGTAGACGATCCTCCTATATTGATTGAAAGAAGTTTGGTGAAAATCGAGAAGACCGTCAACTTCGCCTATAAAGGTATAACAATCTTATCGAAAACGCTATACGGCATACAGACTAATAGGAGAATTAGAAGAGAAAACGTTCACGGCTTCTGTATAGGATTAACCCTATTCATGTTAGCTACAAGCATACTTTTCACACCACTTCCAGTATTCTTCTCAAGAAACCTATCCATGTCAATGGACCGCGTTTTCATGGTATTCGCCTTGAACTCGCTTGGCGGCGTTACAGGTTATTTTACGGTGTGGATTGCATCGCAATGGTTGATTGAGAAGAGTAAAATGGGCGAAATCGCGGTCCTTCGAGGAGTTCTCACGTTATCGTTAATACTAGCGGTGAAGTCTCCGTCGAATAACATCGCCATCGTAACGCTAATACTCATATTGATGGGGTTTATGTATGCAGTATTCTACGTGTATACGCTCTCAACATCTATGGAGCTTGTATCTGAAGGTGAAGCCGGACTATTCAATGCGTTAGTAGGCGTAGGTAACGCCATAGGTTCTTTCATAGGCCCCTATATCGCCCAAACGTTAGGATTTATGCAAGTACTTCTAGTAGTAGGCTTAGTCTTCCTCATATCCTCAATAGTTCTAAAACTCTCAATATGAAAACTCCATTTTGATATAGGTTTACTTTCGACTCACGTATTTAAAACAGCCTTAAAAATTTGATCACACTTACGTATTATACTGTCGATGTTTTCCAGCGTATCCGCTCCTAGTGTTGGGAACGCTTCTTCAGCAAACTTCAAGATTATAGTAGAGAGTTCTCTAGGTAAGTAGCTTAGACTTTCCACTAATAGTTGCTTTACTTCTTGACCGAATTTCATATCGTTCAGAAGAGGAGCAGCACATCCAACGGTTTTTAAAATCGATATTAAGTATAAAGCTTTCAGTAGCGGATTTCCCTTAGAAAGCTCCCAGGAGACTACATCATCTTCGGAAACCCTTAGTAGAAATTTTACATATTCCACTTGATCTTCCACATATCCACGACTGTAGAGGAGACGCGTCGCCTCGTAATCTTTCACAGCGATCGACGCAAGGTATAGTATGTTCTTCATGTATTCGAGTGGTAAATTAAACTGGTTTGATATTTCCAATAGTGAGAGGGGAGGCTGAATCAAATAGTACTCTAAGCTTCCATGCAAAACCGTGTGAGCTACTTCATGACGTATCCCTCCAAGTTTAACAAACTTCGGCAGTGTTCTAATCTTTTCAAGACATATCGTAATTCTAGGCACTCCTCTCCATGCATCATGTGTGGAAAAGAAAGCTTCAGCGAACGGCGTAACCATGACGCCGAGCTCTTCACACTCGCTTTTAAGAAATGCCTCTAAAGACGATGAGCGTTCAAATAAGTATAGGTCTACGAGAGAAATCTCATGAGGCATAAGTCTACTGTAACACTCCAGCATAGTAGTGAGGATTTCATCCACTTCATCGTCATATACGTTACCGTACTTTGAAACAACTATGCGTACCAATTTTCCAATTAGAAGAATGTATGCAATACCTTATAAAGTTCTTTTGACATAAAATGCTTCATAGCTTAACGTTAAGCTTATAGCATAATTTTTTATAAAGCCATTCTAAGTAAGAGTAGTCTATGTCTGATGAATCTAACGACGTGCAAGATACGTATACGATAGGCAAGTATAGAGATAGAATAGTTAATGGGCCTATCATCCGTACGTTGTTCTGGCTTGGCGCCCCCCTCTTCTAAACCAGCTTATAGTAGTTGCCTATAATGTGGCTGATGCATACTGGCTAAGCCTATACAGCGAAGTTTCCGTTGCGGTACCTAGACAAGTGTGGCCTATTACAATGTTGTTTCAAGCTCTTATCAATGCTTTAACCGCTGCAAGTCTAAGTATCGTCTCACAGTATATTGGGGCCAGAAACTATAAGGAGGCTAGTTTATCAGCTTCAAGATTCTTTACTCTAGCATTCTTCTCAGGTGCCATTTTAAACGTTGTCCTTCTAACAGTTAGAGGCTTCATTTTCACGTATATGATCTCCACGCCTCCTGAGATCTTTGAAGATGTAATGAAGTATTCTGGTGTAATAGCATTTGACATAATATTCTTCAACTACATATCTTTAACGTATACGACGCTTCTTCAAAGCCTTGGTGATACTAGGAGACCAGCAATTGTCAATTGCATAGCCATCGGCGTGAATACGATTTTAGACCCATTTCTAGTTTTAGGCATAGGCCCCTTCCCAAGATTAGGTGTTATTGGAGCTTCTCTAACAGACGTGATCGGCAAAATTATATCGATAACCGCTTTAACGTACATTATTAGAAGAGAATATCCGGACCTAAGGGTAACCTTCACCAGAAACATAAACGTTAAATGGATAGTTTTAGTCTTACGGATAGGTTTACCCGTTTTAACACTAGGCTTAATGAACGGTTTAGCTTTCCTACTACAGTTGAAGATTGTAAACATGCTGGGTATAGTTGCAACTACGTCCTACGCCATAGGCTTTGTTATCATGGACATAGTAGACGCAGCTTTATGGGGATTGAGTGGAGCAACTGCTATAATGGTTGGACAGAATCTTGGAGCTGAAAACGTTAAGAGGGCTAGAGAAGTCGCCTATAAATCCGTCCTTCTGATAGTTGCTCTCATAGCATTGGGAGCATGCATAATATATCCAATAAGAAGTTACTTAGCTGACATATTTGCAGACGACCCATGTATAATAGCTGAAACAGACCTTTTCCTTCAAACCTTAGTGCCTACACTTCCATTCTTCGGACTATTCGTAGTCGCAATGTCTATTGGAAGAGGTTCAGGGCATACAGTTTTCCCGACTGCTATTGGAATGCTTAGGCTTTGGGGGATAAGAGTGGGTTTAGGCTATTTCCTAGCCTTCATGGTGGGAATGGGCTCCTTCGGAGCATGGTTAGCCATATCGTTGAGCAATATAATGGGAGGAGTGGTTTCAATATTGTGGATAAAATATGGAAGGTGGGCTGAAGCCGTTATCGAGAAAAGCCATGGAATGTAACCTTTTACGATGCTAATATTTTAATAGCAATAGCCGCTCTATAGTTGCTGGTGTTCTGTTTGAAGAAGGGTGTGAATGCGTGGATTTACCCCGAGGGTTTTACGATCAGTAGAGTTTTAACCGAATCCGCTAAGATAGGCTATGAGGGCGTTGAATTGAACATGGATGAGCGTGGTGAGTTAAACGTTTTCAAGATAACCGACGCCGATGTTAAACGTGTAAAAGAAGAAGCCGATAGTTTAGGGCTTAAGATTCCGAGTTTATGTACCGGGCTATTCTGGAAGTATAACCTTGCGAGTCCAGATGAATCCGTAAGGCGAAAGGGCGTTGAATTGATAAAGAAGGGTTGTGAACTGGCTAATAAATTCGACGCTAAATGTCTACTGGTTGTGCCGGCTTTCACAATGCCCGAAGTCTCGTATGAAGACGCTTGGAACCTCTCAAAGAAATCCATACTTGAAGCAGTCCAATCAGCAGAAGACTACGGAGTTTACATAGCTGTTGAAAACGTTTGGAATAGATTTCTATACAGTCCTTTAGAGTTTAAGAGATACCTTGGAGAAATAGCCCACGACTACGTTAAAATGTACTTCGATGTTGGAAATATATTATTCCTTGGGCATCCAATACACTGGATTAAAACACTGGGCAAATACATAGTATGCGTCCACGTTAAAGACTTCCTCCTAAATGAGAGGAGGTTTGTACCACTTTTAGAGGGCAACGTCCCATGGAAAGACGTCATAAAAGCCTTAAGAGAAATAGGCTACGAATACTTCTTAAACGTAGAAGTTTCACCATACCCGGGGCATCCTTTGAAAGCCGCCATAGACTGTAAAACAGCTCTAGATATAATCCTACAAATGTAGAAGTAAGACTTCCATCTCGGTCTAATATAAGTTTCCATTTCCCCTCTTCAGTCAAACCACGATGCCATATCAATAAAATCTAGAGAAACTTTCACAGTTTAACTCCATCCAATCTTTTTTGGTTCTAAAAAGGGTTAAAAGTAGCAAAATTTAAACCTTTCTTCACTAAATCATGTGATGTCTTCATAATCATTGTATAGGTGACAGTTGTTGATAAAATTTTCAATTTGTAACGAGCTTTTTAAGGGTTGGAGTCTTCCGGAGACCTTCAGTTGTATTAGAAAACTAGGCTATCATGCTGTCGAATTAGCTCCTTTCACACTCACAGATGACGTTAGGAAAATCCCAATATCTAAACGTGAGACTATTAAAAGCCTTGCCGTCCAAAATGGTTTAGAGGTTGCCGGGCTCCATTGGCTTCTAGTTAAACCAGAAGGGCTTCACATAAACCATCCAAACCCGGATGTGAGGCAGAGAACAGTAGAATATCTAAAGTGTCTAGGAGTCTTCTGCCGGGATTTGGGTGGAAGGATACTGGTTTTCGGCTCGCCTAAGCAGAGGATTGTTCTACAGAATGTAACGTATGAAGATGCATGGGAGTGGACTGTTGAAGCGTTTAAAGACTGTGCAGAATATCTATCGGATTATGACGTAATCTTATGCATTGAGCCTCTCAGAAGTGAGCTTACAAATTTTATAACAACAATTGAAGAAGCCTTAAAGCTTATAGATGAAGTTGCCAAACCGAATTTCAAACTCATCCTCGACGTCTACTTTATGAGTGGAACAGGCAGACCTATTAGAGACCAGATAATTCTCGGTGCTAAACATTTGAGACATTTCCATGCGAATGACGATAATAGAGGAGGCCCTGGCTTCGGTTCTGTAGATTATGGAGAAGTCGCAGATGCTTTAAAACAGGTAAAGTACTCTGGATATGTTTCAGTTGAAGTTTTAAGGGATGAAAGCGACCCAGTATATGTAGCTGGTAGAAGCTTAGAAACCCTTAGAAGATTTTTCGAAGTATAGTGGTTGATGCGATACGTGCATACGTTAAACTCAAATCTCTACAATTATGCAACACCAACGGCTACTTCTCTTCTTTCCCGTCTTCTTCTAAGCCACGCTTTTATGAATCTTTCTATTTCACGCCTATTGTATGGATCTTTCCAAGCGGATTCAAGAGCTTGACATTCATCCAATGCGCCCGCAAGTCCAAAATAGTTAAGAAGTTCACGATATAGCTCTCCAACCTCATAATCGTTAAGCAAAATCCCCATTTCCAATAATATGCTCATCAATACCGCTCTACTCATGTTTTCACTCTATAGAAGATTTTACAGCCACTTAAAAACGTCTCGGATGCTCTTCTAAAGCTTGGAAACAAACATACCCCATGTAGTAGAAGATTATACGTAGTGGAGTGGGTCTGTTAAATGAGGTTTAGAATTTTCCCCATTAAGGATAAATTCTTAAGAGTTTTCAAGTTTAATTTAACAAGATTATCATGGTGTTTGAATTAAAGAAGATTAGTGAAGGCATCATTGAGGTACGTGAAGGCGACGAACTTGTATCTAGATACCTCTTCGATAACCGTAGGCAGTTTAAACCGTACATATATACCTTGAACGCACCCGGTGGTTTATGTATAACTGAGGATGGTCCTAGAGACCATATGCATCATAGGTCTATGTGGACGGCTCATGGAGATATTAACGGTGTGGACTTCTGGAGTGAAACTCCTGAAAGCAGTAGGCAAATTGTTAGAAGCGTTTCAATTGAAAGTTCAGAAGATCTAGGTATTATTGAATCCGATGAAGTCTGGATGGCTAAAACCAGTAGCCCAGTCTTAGACGTCCATAGAAGGTTCATCTTTAGGAAAACAGTGAATGGTTTAAGGATTATAGACGTGGAAGTTAATTTTACGGCAAGCTATGGCGATGTTAAGTTTGGAGATACGAAGGAGGGCGGTATAATCTCCTTAAGGGTTGCACCCTCTATGAGGGGGGATGCTGGAGGAATTATAAGGAACTCTAGGGGAGGTATCGGGGAGGAGAGATGCTGGGGTAAGAGGGCTGAATGGTGCGATTACACAGGTACTATAAACGGTAAGATTGTAGGCGTAACAGTTTTCGATAATCCAAGTAATTTAAGGTATCCGACGTATTGGCATGTTAGAGCCTATGGGCTATTTGCGGCAAATCCATTCGGCATCTCCTACTTCGAAGGAGATAAGTCTTTAAACGGCTCTCTAACCGTTGAGAAGTACGATAGCTTAAGATTTAAGTATAGGATACTGGTGCATTCAGGCGTCATTAATCCAAACGCTTTAAATGGTCTTTTCACAGATTACTGTAGAATTGGAGGTTGAATGTTATGGTTGAGCGTTTCAATTGGCCTAATGGTAGGAAGGTAGCCGTTTCACTTACATTTGATGATGGCTTGCAGTCTCAGTTGAATATAGCCATACCCCTCCTCGATAAGTTTGGTTTTAAAGCCACTTTTTACATAAACCCTAAGGGAGACTATAGAAGTCTTCTTAAACCTTGGAAGGATGTTGCCGATCGTGGGCATGAAATAGGTAATCATACTCTTACACATCCATGCTCTTGCAACTTTCAATTTGCAAGAACTGCTGTTAAATGCTTGGAGAATATGACTCTTGAAGATATAAGAGCTGATATAATGGAGGCGCATAGGAGGATTAGAGAAATCATACCTAATGGTAGTAAGACGTTTGCATATCCATGCTATGAAACGACTGTCGGCAGAGGATTATCTAAGAGAAGCTATATACCCGTCGTTGCTGAGATTTTCCTAGCCGCTAGAGGATGGGGTGAACTCGGCTATCCCAATTCTCCATTAACCTGCGACCTACATGAACTTTGGTCTTGGTCTGCCCATAGGATGAGTTTTGAGGAGATGATAGGATTAACGGTTAGGGCTTCCTATGAAGGTGGATGGGCTATATATACGTTTCATGGCGTTAACGAGGGGCATTTGCCAGTTTCAGACTGCGACTTAACAGGCTTCTTAAGATTTCTAAAGGACAACGAAGATAAGATATGGGTTGCACCAGTTTGCGAAGTCGCAGAGTACATAGTAGAAGTACGTAGCAAACTTGAGCAATGCCCTTAAACTAGCCCAACTCTTTTATTCTAGCAGTTTTCAACATGAACATTCTACAGTAAAAATTATATTTTTGTGTTCTATGGGTATTTTTCTTGACCATGTCTTCTATAACCCCCATTTCTCCCAAAGGCTTTGTAAGGGTCGGCGCTCATAGCCATATTAAAGGCTTAGGTCTTGATAAGAATCTTAAGGCTAAACTCGTAGCCGACGGTATGGTTGGTCAGACTGAGGCGAGGGAAGCTGCCGGTATAATAGTGAGAATGATTAAAGCTGGTAAGATGGCTGGTAGAGCCATACTGTTGGCCGGTCCTCCTGGGACTGGTAAGACTGCCATAGCCATCGCTATCGCTAGGGAGCTTGGTAGGGATGTACCCTTCATAACTTTAAGCGGTTCTGAAATATACTCTAGTGAGCTTAAGAAGACTGAGGTTTTAATGCAAGCCGTTAGAAAGGCCATAGGCGTTAGGCTTCACGAGACTAGAAAAGTGTACGAAGGTGAGCTTACTCAATTCGACATCAGGACTACTAGACACGCCTACAACCCGTATCAGCAGGTTCCAGAGTCTGCTAGGATAACTCTAACGACTAAGAGTGAAAGTAGAAGCTTCAACGTCGGTAGCTCCATAGTTGTTGCTATGCTCAATCAAGGCATAAGGATTGGCGACGTTATACAGATAGATGCTGAAACTGGTAAGGTCATACGGGTAGGCAGAAGCGAGGAAGTAGCTGAGAAATATGAAATCGCTGGTTATGATGAGAAGCCTGTACCTAGACCTTCAGGGCCGGTTGAAAAGGAGAAGGAGTTTGTTTACGTTGTAACGCTTCACGATTTAGACCAGATGCAAGCTCAAGCTAGGGGAGGATTCTTCTCACTACTATTCGGCGGAGGCGAAGCTAGAGAAATAGACCCTGAAATTCGGAGAAGGGTTGACGAATACGTCAAACAAAGAGTTGAGGATGGAACTGCCGAGATAATACCAGGCGTCTTCTTCTTAGATGATGTATCGATGCTCGATATCGAAGCCTTCAGCTTCTTAAGTACCGTTTTAGAGTCTGAGCTTGCACCAATAGTCATATTTGCCACAAACAGAGGCATTACCACTGTCAGAGGGACTGATCTTCAGGCCCCTCACGGTATGCCTTTAGACCTCTTAGATAGGCTACTCATCATAAATACAAGGCTTTACACAGAAGAGGAGATAATGGAAATCCTCAAGATTAGAGCTAGAGAGGAAAATGTAAACATTACAGAAGAGGCTTTAAACTATCTGACTAAAATCGGCGTTGAAACATCACTAAGATATGCCGTTCAACTCCTATCCCCAGCAGCCGAGAAGGCGAAATCTGATAATAGAGACACGGTAACTAAGGATGATATAGAAGTCGTTAGAAAGCTGTTCTCAGACGTTAAAAGATCCGTAGAATACGTTAAACAGTATGAAGAGTACATGCTAAGATAGACGCCTTCTAATAGAGATAAAAGATAAAAAAACCGTATATACTGGCTATAACACTCTTAATACGTAAAGGAGATTACATGGGCTGATGTTATAACGGTTTTTACAGTAGCCGTTACGATAGTAGTTGTAGGTTTTCTGGCCAATATTATCTTTAAAAAGACGAGTTTTCCAGATACATTGTTCTTAATACTCGTCGGCTTAGTATTCGGACCCATACTCAAACTTTTCTCACAAGAAAACCTCCTACCCGTAATGCCAATCTTCACAGCTTTAACCTTAACGTTAATTCTCTTCCAAGGAGGTTTAAACATGAACGTTTACACGCTTCTATCGCAGAGTATAAGATCGGTGATATTAGCATTCTCATACGTAATTTTCGCAACATTTTCCACAACATTTTTGGGGCGCTTCTTATTAGGCCTTAATTGGATTGAAGCGTTGATCTTAGGACCCATGACAGCTGGGACAAGCTCAGTCGTAGTGATACCGCTAATTTCTAAACTTAGCGTTCCAGAGGAAGTTAAGACAATACTATCCTTAGAATCTACGCTTACAGACATACTCAATATAGTGCTAGTTACAGTATTCCTAAAAGTATATTTGATGAGGGTCCTTCGATATTCGAAGTATACTATCATCTCTGACGGCGAAATTCATATTCGGTATAATATTCGGAGCTATTGTCGGAATAGCCTGGATCAAAATATTAGAGGTCGTTAGGGAGCAAGAATACACATACATGCTCACTTTAGCGGCATTGGTCATGTGTTATACTGGAGTGGAGCTTCTAGGTGGAAGTGGGGCTTTATCGGCTTTAGCCTTCGGACTCATGCTAGGAATGCTACTGCAATACTTAAATTCAGATGAGCGGGGATTCCGATTTTTAGATTTAATCATAGGAACACTACTGGAACGCTTAAACTTACAATACGTGCACAATCTAATGGAAAGTATTAAGAGATTTAAAGCCTTCCAGGATGAGATCACATTCCTAGTTAGGGTCCTATTTTTCCTATTCTTAGGGTTAATCTACATACCAAATGTGGCGGGGATTATGTATGCTGGAATAATACTCGGAATAAACCTTGCAATCCGTAAACTCGCAGTCAACGTATCCACGTATAAGAGTAATCTCCACGGGTATAGAACGTTTATGACTCTTATGTGTGGAACTGGCTTAGCAAACGCAGTGCTAAGCTTAAATGTTTACGATGAATTGACCATACATCAGGTGGCAATAGCACCATTATATCCGCTAATTGTAACGAACATAATAATTATAAACAATGTCATAACATCCCTAGCACCCTTAATGTTAAAACGTCGCCTACAGAGTGACAGTGATAATATTAAACCTTCTGAAACGCTAGAATAGGGAGCCATTTATGGGAAACATTCACTTAAAATGTTCCAGTGTGAAGAAGTTACTACCAATTATCCTCGCAATCTTGGGACTAGTCATCACATTTTATTACCTTGAAAACCTAATCTTTAAGAGAACTCTCATGAAGCCCAGTTTAAGCATAATCCGAGTGAGTTCTCAGAAGGTTCCATTATACGGTCTCTTAGAACTGGATTTAAACGTAACGGGTGATTTTAAAAACCCATTCAACCCGGATGAAGTAGACGTTTCAGCTCTAATCGAAACGTCTAAAGGTGAAATAATCGAAATACCAGCCTTCTACTATCAAGAGTTTAAACGTGAACTTGTAGAAGGTAGGGAAATACTAACCCCTGTGGATGAGCCATACTGGAAGATAAGGTTTACACCGATGGAGGTGGGTACCTACAAGCTTCACGTAATCCTAAGAACGACCGACCATACAATAACTTCAGAAGAACTCACATTTGACGTATATGAGTCCGATAGGGGAGGCTTCATCAGAATAAGTGAAGTAGATAAGAGGTACTTCAAAGTTGAAAACGGTGAATCTCTCTTCTTCATAGGACATAACGTCTGCTGGTTCGGCAACCGGGGGACATTCGATTACGATGAGTGGTTTTCAGCCATGAATAAGTCAGGGGAGAACATAACAAGAATTTGGATGGCACCTTGGGCGTTTGGAATAGAGTGGAAGAGGCTCGGGTACTACGATTTAGCAGAGGCATGGCGTTTAGACTATGTGATTAAAAAAGCTGAAGAAGAGGGCATTTACATAATCCTATGCCTTATGAACCATGGGCAGTTACAGTCAGGCGGATTAACTGGACAGTGGAACGACAATCCATACAATGCTAAAAATGGTGGACCGTTGAATAAACCTGAAGACTTCTGGACAGATGAAAACACTATAAGACTATTCAAGAAACGTTTAAGATACATAGTTGCTAGGTGGGGTTATAGTACACGCGTTCTAGCATGGGAGCTTTGGAATGAAGTTGAATTGACAGATAACTACGATTTCGACGTAGTTGCTAAGTGGCATGAGGAAATGGCCAAATACATAAGGGGAATAGGCCCTTATAGGCATTTGATTACGACAAGCTCAGACCCTAGACTGGGAGGCTTAAGCGGAATAGACTTTGTAACGGTTCATAAATACGGGCCTCAATCTTTCAAAGACATTGCTGGTGTAATTCCAGAAATAGTTGAAAATCTATGGATTAACTACGGTAAGCCAATTTTAATCACAGAGTTTGGAGCGGATTGGAGGTGGTTTGACAGCCCATACTACTATAAGGATGTTGAACTGCATAACGGAATATAGTCCTCCGTACTCTCAGGCTCAGCATCTACTTCCATGCTTTGGTGGTGGGACAACTACATCCACCCATATAACCTCTACGGGCACTTTAAAGCATTGAGCAACTATCTTAAAGGTGTAAACCTAGAGGAGAGTAGATTCGTCAAAATTCAAGCTAAAGTCTTAATTCCAAGCCCGCTTAAGAGGGAAGATTTAACGGAAATTACCATATATCCAAGTTTGGGATGGGCTAAGCCGGAGGTCAACGTATTCAAAATAGAGGTGGACGGAAAAGTTGCAAACGTCTCACAGCTTTCATCCTTCATACATGGTAAAGCCCACCCGGAGCTTAAAAACAATCCAACATTTGTAGTTTCACTCCCTTATGGTGGAGAAGCAGTAATACATGTAAACTCCGTAAGTAAGAGTGGAGCTACTCTAGACGTATACATAGATGATCTCCTAGTGGAGAGTAGAGTTTTCAAAGACGTTGACGGTAAAAATGACGCTGAAGCCGGAGAGTACAATTTAGATGTTAAAGTAGCTGTTCCACCTGGAGTTCACAAATTAAGATTCGACAATTCTGGTGGGGATTGGCTTACATTTGACTATATAAAATTTACAAATGCCATAGCCAAACAGAGCAAGGTGAGAGTAATAGGTCTTAAGAATGATACTATGTCGCTTCTATGGATTCAGAACAAAGATCATACGTGGTGGAATGTAGTCAATAACATACCCGTAGAGCCCGTTGAGAAAGTCGAAGTTGAATTATGTGGCTTTAAAGATGGAAGCTACATTGTTGAATATTGGGATACGTATTCTGGAGTTGTGATGAGAACTGAGGAAGTGGTTGCAACGAACGGGGAAATCCATTTAACAATTGAAGACGTTAAAAAGGACATTGCCTTAAAAATCTACCGTAAAACTTCCTAAGTGAGATTCATACCTTTTCAATTCCTTCAATCAGCCTTTCGCATAGAAACAAGTCCATTTACTGTTTTAGCGATTTACGTGCAAAAACTAGGTAACCTGTATGACCGACCATAACTGTTTCAGGTCTTGTCTCACCAACTTTAACTTTTAAATGACGTTCTAAACATTCAACAGCCTCTATGGATGTGAAGCCATGCATCCTAGCTGCTTCAACGGTTTTCTCCACCTGATTTATAGTTGGGCTGAAGCTTACTAAGATGCCGCCATTTTTTAAAGCATCATAAGCCTTAGGTACAACCTCCCAAGGTGTTGGGAGGTCTAAAACTACGGCATCGAGGTCTTTTTCATCAAAACCTTCTCTGACATCTTTAAGTTTAAGCTCTATGTAATCCATTAAACCAGTATATGAGAGGTTTTTCCTAGCAATTTTAATGAAGTCTGACCTAACTTCATAGCCGTAGACTTTACCAGTGGGTCTAACGTAGTATGCGAGGAAGGCCGTTAAAGCACCAGAACCAACTCCCGCTTCAGCGACCCTAAAGCCAGGCCCTATACCAGTGTAGGTTAAAATTAAACCTACATCTTTAGGGTAAACTATTTGAGTCGGTCTTCTAAACTTTTTAAGTACGAGTTCTCTAAGAGCGGGTTTTAACACTATGAATTCTACACCCATACTGCTTTTAACGCGCGTCCCATAGGGTTGACCTATAAGCTCCTTAAGTTTTAAATACCCCCTATGGGTATGGAAAATCCTATCTGTAGCCTCAACTAGGAAGCTTCTCCTACCGTCTAAATATAGAAGTATGCAGTCCCCCTCATTTATAACGTCCAAAAATTCTAATCACCAAGACATAATTTGCAGCCGATATTTCTAAATAAACCCTTCCTTTTAACGACTATACAGTTTTCGCAGACTTCCAGACCGCAATTGGGACATTTAACGATGCGCGTCCGTCCTACAAAGCCTCCGCAAGACTGACATTTAACGGCATCATCGCCACATATCGGTTTACTGCATACTCCACAGATATGTTTCTCCTCATTTGCGCAGAAGCTTTTACCGCAGACATTGCAAATCCAAACATGATCTGGGCATATAGGCTTACCGCATTTAGAACATTTAGCTACGCATGAAGAACACAGAGTTTTACCACATATCGAGCAGACGTTGGCAGATTTAATGCATACTTCTTCACCGCAAACGTCGCACCACGTTAGGTGTTCTTTAAAATGCTCCCTACATAAGCTTAAACCGCAGTGAGAGCATTCAACGATATCGTCTGGACAATAGGCGGTAGAGGGATCACATTCTGCACACTTTCTAGCACACCTGTCGCAGATGAGTTTTAAGCATAAACCACATGTATACTTCTCTTCATCATCGCACAACATCCTACCGCAAACATCACACTTCCAAGAATGTACTGAGCATACAGGCTTACCGCAGCTCTCACAAAGGTGCTTGTGTTCTTCACATATCGGTTTAAGGCAAATCCAGCATAGTAGAAATTCATCTGGAGCATTTATAGTTCTACTGCATTCTACGCATTCTCCATAAAACCCCCTGCCGTTGACAGCGTTCCAAGTCACAACCATGGTTGTCTTAGAATCGCCCGAGGAAACGGTTAAAATCGTTTTAAATGTAGGCACCCATACGAGTTGAAGGAGAGTTACCTCCAGCTCTTTGGAAGAGGGTTGTATAACGTAGCTTCTTACAGCTGTCTTCTCAAGATTCATATATTTATCCTTTATAGAATTCATCTTAACATTCCAATCTTGCAGTAAAGACTCCTCATATCTTTTAAGCTCCTTTAACTCCTCCTCCAACGTGGCAATCCTCTTCTTAAGTTTTTCAATCTTCTCCTCCCTTGCCTCAACCATCGTTTTAATCCTTCTAACGGGTTTGCTCGATCTACGGGCGTCGTTAAGCTCGCTTTTAAGCCGTTTAACGCTTTTCATGAGCTCTTCAAGCTCATCCATGCTCTTCATCATAATCTCCCTCTTACGCTTATATTCTTCCCTAACATTCTCCAAAATCTTCTGAAAACTATCGAACTCTTGCTTAATCTCATTCTCTATGAGACGCTTAGCTTCTCGACGACACTCTTCAATAAACGCCTTCCTATCTGAAGTTTGAGAAGCATATCCTAGACCTGGATGATAATAAACCACTTGAGCAAGTCTCATAGATGCATTTACCTTTAAGCCTCTGAGAAGCCTTTTAAAGCCTCTCTCGGATAAATCTACACCTGGCTGAACATAACGCCCCTTAGACGGCGGTTCGGTTAAAAGTGTGGTGGAGGATAATTCATCGAAAGATACTCCATAGGCATCCATACGCGTTAAATTGAACCCTTCAGTCAACGGTGTAAAACCAGCCAAATCACGTTGGAAATTTACATTAGGCTCTCGTCTGTTGACTTGAGCTCGTACTTCATATTGAAGTGCAGGTTTATATTCAAGCTTATAGTCGTTGAGCTCTATAGACAAGTATGGGCATCTGCTTGAAAGTTCATCAATAATCGTTTTCACTTCAACCTTCATCGGTAGGAAACCTTGAGGTAGATCTGGAGTTATATCTGGAGGAGCATCCCAGTACTGTTCATCCCTCTGCCTGCTGATAAGCCTACGCTTAGTATCTCTAATACGCTGTGAAATCCTATCCTTCAACTCAGGCTCGGCGAAATCGAGGGGGTTGAAACCCGGAGCGCCGTGCATAGTCTCTCTAGCCCTAATCTTAACAAGTATTGGAACTTTTTCAACAACCTCTCCCGTGATAACGGCTTCACCTTTATCAAGCCATTGTATTATCTCTTCCCACTTCTTCCCCAAACCTCCACTCTCTAAAACTATCTTAATGTCGTTTGGATCCGTCACTCTATGTATTATCCAAGTACCTACAAGACCTCTAACAGTGGTGTCTAAGAGTTGGGGTCTCTGAGTAACCACTACGAGATTTGCTCCGAACTTTCTACCTTCTTGAGCAAACCTCTTAACAAACTCCGTAGTAGACCTTTTCTCCTTACCCGCAAACTTATGGGCTTCATCCATAAAGCAGTAGAACGGTTTAATCCTCCTAGTTATAGAGGCTTGAAAAAGCTTGTCTAAAACCTCACTGACCAATGCAACCTGTTCTTCTTCAACTATTCCCCTGAGGTTTATAATTGTACACTGACCGGGTACAACGAGGTCTTCGGGTTCAGCGACTTTTAAAGAATCTAATCCAACGTCAACACCGGGGTTTATCTGAGGATCTCCAAACTCTAAAACCTGGTTCACGTAGGATTTAGATTCAACCTCAGAGCCGGATGATGGGTTTGGAATCTTCAGACTAGAGTATTCTCCGTGCGGATCTATTATGACGACTGGAATACCCTTCTTAAGAAACTCCTCTACTATGACACCGACTGTATAGCTTTTCCCGGAGCCTGGTTTACCGACTATGAATATCCTACCCATGCCTTTAATGGGTAGGAAGACTTTACAACCGTAGCCTATTAAACGGCCTATGTATATACCCTTCTTCTCATCGGTCGTTAAACCTAGGCTTTTTCTAAGATTCTCCTCTGAAACCCTATATACCTTTGTTCCAACGGGTAGGGGCTTTCTAGGCCCCAATCCTATGAAGCTACACTCGCACATAATCCCGTCCACGGTTCTATGGACGTTTGTAATCAATGCTACATAGCTCTCTTCCTCGCATCTAAGTTCAACGTAATCGTTCAGCCCCACGTCTTCGGTTAAAGCTTTAAATTTAAACCTTGTGACGGATATATCTCCTTCGACCACTCCGATGGCTTCTTCCCCAGACAATTCAACTCATTCTAACCATATTAACTTATTAAAGAATTTCTTACACTTCTTTGAGTTGAAGA
Organism: uncultured Candidatus Bathyarchaeia archaeon; assembly: GCA_964463005.1. Taxonomy (GTDB): domain Archaea; phylum Thermoproteota; class CALKCG01; order B24; family B24; genus DTBU01. Next base: position 20,555 of record CAYWZZ010000022.1, read on the forward strand.
AGACAGTAGATGCTTTACTAGTTTATCACGGGTAAACCTATATATGTATTTTCAACTTAAATTCTCTAGGTGGAGTTGTTTAAAGTCTTCAAAACGGTTGAATTTTACATTCTACAAGAGGAGGTTAAGCCGTCATCTATATCTCTGGCCATACACACACCTCAACCAGAAACACACAGTCTCACACCTGAAGACAGGATAATAATTGAAATCGGTGGACTTGAAGGGTGCTCTTTTAAGGACTTCTATCCCATGGAGCCGGAGCGAGTGGAAGAATTTGACGGAAGAATTAGACTATCGTGGCATTATGTAAAGCCCAAGTTTACAGGTAACCCGAACTTCCTCTGGGGTGTCTGTTTTAAAGTAGATGGCAGTTGGAAGAGTTCAATTAATGATTTCTCCGTGGTGGAGTGGCGTTTAAAACCGGAGGAAACGGATGGGAGGGGGTTGGTAAACCTCTGGCTTAAATACAAGCTTAAAGACGACGCTGTTTCAACAGCTATAATCGGGCCTATACCTTCAGAAAAGCCTGGAGCGAAGTTCTTCTTTGAAAGAGACTTGGAGCAGTTTACTATAGATGTGACTCCGTCGAAGACAGCTTATGGAGATATTCAAACGCTCGTATCCCGTAGAAGGCCGCTTCAAGGTATAGTTGACTTAAATGTGAAGATAAGAGTTAACGCTTGGAAGAGGGAGGAGTTGCTCATAGGTGGGAGAATCGAAGTTGAAAGTGAAGATTACCCGTTTAAAACTTTCATTGAAAAACTAGGTAGGGAGGTTGAATTACCAGGTAAAACAACGCTCATGTATGGTCTACCAGACTTGAAGATAGTCTGTAAGCCAAGCAACTTCCGCCCCCTGATAATTTAACTTTGAAAAGAAAATAGGGATAATGCTAGAATATCTCTCTTTCACCCAACTTCTTCATCAACTTGCTTCTAACCTTAATTTGAACTTCCAATTCTTCAGTAGGCTCTAGGTCTTCAGTTTGCCTTTTAATCGTTAAACCGCATACGCCGTTGTTTAATAGTTTGTTTCGAATGCAACTGGCATAGTTACACTTGTATCCAACACAGTAGTCGTTTGTGTAAGTGCACCACGCGCTTCCTCTACTGGTTTTCAAGGATTTCTTAGCGCATCTGAAGAATTGGCAGTCAGGAGAACAATACTTCAACTCCTTCAAGACCAACCCCAAAATACGCGGTCAGTAAAGACTACTATTTTCTAAGTTTTAAACTTTTCCATTTACTAAAGTAACAGTTTTCCAACTTTTCACCCTATGAGCTACATAATGTTTTTAGTTAAGTTCCTAGAATGGTTAAGTGGTGTGTAATTTGAGTGAAAAACCTGAAGGTAAAATCTTCATTAAGAGGGGGGAGGTCGTCGGTAAGCAGGTTGTTGAAAAAAGAGGCTATATAATAGGTACAGTTAAAGACTTATCATTCAGCATAACACCTGAAGGTGTAGAATTAGCCATATCCGTAGACAGTGCAGGTAGGGAATTGAACATACCTTGGGCTGAAATTCAAGCTATAGGTGACGTTGTACTGCTTAAATCTCAGTATGAGAAACCTGCGCAAGCCCCGGCTCTAGCAACCCCACCAACTGCTCCACCTCCCACACCCATAAGTGTTGGATTGGAGAAGATATGCCCCTACTGTGAGTTTAAAAATCCGCCTGATGCAAAATTCTGCGTACGCTGTGGGAGAAGATTGCCGAGCTGAAATACGCGGCTTTCAATCGATAAATGGAGGGTGGGTCTGTGAAAATACTGTTAATAGTATGCGATGGTCTAGGAGATAGACCCATTAGAGAATTAAACTATAGGACGCCTTTATCCGCCGCTGAAAAACCGAATCTTGAAAGGCTCTCGCTGATTGGAATTAAGGGGATCATGGATGCCGTAGCCCCCGGTGTAAGACCTGGAAGTGCACCAGCCCACCTAGCACTATTCGGCTACGACCCGAAGAAGTACTACACGGGTAGGGGGATTTTCGAAGCCTTAGGTTTGGGATTAGAGCTTAAAGAGGGGGACATAGTATTCAGGTTCAATTTCGCGACTGTAGATGATAGAATGGTTATCACCGACAGGAGAGCTGGAAGGATAGGTGAGCATACGGCAGAACTGGCTAAGGCGTTAAACGAAATCTCCATACCAGGGGTAGAACTTGTTTTTAAAGAAGCCGTCGAACATAGAGGGGTTATCATTATGAGGGGTGAGGGACTTTCTTGGAAGGTTTCAGACACAGATCCCGGTAAAACAGGCTTAAAGGTTAAGAAGTGTGAACCGTTAGATTCATCTCCTGAAGCCATTAAAACAGCCAGCTTAGTCGACAGTATTGTTAAAGAATCTTATAGAGTTCTTAAAGATCACTGGGTTAATAGGGATAGGGTTAAGCGGAGTCTACCTCCGGCTAACGTAGTGCTTCCAAGGGGGGCAAGTATATTAACCAAGGTTGAGGGGTTTGAAGAGCGTTACAAGCTTAAAGCGTCATGTATAGCTGGAGGAACCCTCTATAAGGGTGTGGCTAAGTTTGTCGGGATGAATGTTTTAAACGTAGTGGGAGCAACAGGCACCTATGAAACAAACTATAAGGCCAAGGTTGAAGCGTCTCTAAAAGCTCTCACAAAGTCTGACTTTGTCTTCCTCCACTTTAAGCAACCCGATCTGGCGGGTGAGGATGGAGATTATAAGAGGAAGATTGAAGTGATACAGCGTATAGATGAGGCTTTAGAGCCGCTTATAACCTTAGAGGATACTTTAATCGTAATTACTGCGGATCACTCAACGCCATGCTCTATAAAGACGCATTCAGCCGACCCAGTGCCAATAATGATGTGTGGTGAAGAAGTCAGGAGAGATTATGTTGAAGGTTTCGATGAGGTTAAAGCTGCTAGAGGCGGTTTAAACCGTATAAGAGGACTTGATCTTATGCCGATCATATTGGACGTAGTGAATTTAGCTGAAAAGTATGGTGCGTAACCCCATTATTTTTAACTTCCCCCTACTATATCTTAAAATATGAGCTTTCGCTATATCTTATTGACCTTAAGGGAGGGGGCTAATGGACAGATATAGTGAAATCTACGAGCTTGAGCGGGAGCTCATGCGCAAGGAGCGGCAGATAGAGTATTTACAGATGGAGCTGAGGAAGTGCTACCAGATCATTGAAGAGCTTAAGCAGGGTATGAAGCCTGTTGGGACGGTTGTAGACGTTAAGGATGATAGAGCCTACGTTAAATTCAGCGGTCAAATGTATGAGGTGTCTATTTCACCTGAATGCGCTGGTAAGGTTTCACCTGGCATGGATGTTGTGCTTTCACCTAATCGGGGGACTATCATAGGTATTGTCGAAAACCTCAAAGATACTTCAGCCTGGAGCTATAAGGTTGAGAGGGAGGTAAAAGTATACTACGACGATGTCGTGGGGCTCGAATATGAGCTTAATGAGCTTAGAAAAGTCGTAGAGTGGATTTTAAACCCGGTCAGTAGAGAGCGTAGGGAAAGTCTCCTCCTAGATAAGAGGCTTCTAGAAGAAGGCGGATCTGTACTGTTATATGGCCCCCCAGGTACTGGGAAAACCTACATGGCTAAGGCTATAGCTGGCACCTGTACACTGTATGGTCATAAAACTAGCTTTATAAAAGTCGATGGATATGAAGTCGTATCTAAGTGGCTTGGTGAATCTGCTAGAAACATTAAGGAGATTTTTAGACTTGCTAGAGAAATAGCGCCGAGCATACTATTCATAGATGAGGTGGATGCCATAGGTAGGGCTAGAGTTGACGTAACTACAGATGCTGGTAGAGATGTACAGGGTATGTTGAATCAGCTTCTAGTGGAGTTGGGGGAGGGGTTTGAAACGAATAAGAATATTGCCGTGATATTTGCAACAAACTTCCCATCTGTAATAGACCCAGCTCTACTAGATAGGGTCAAAAAAGTCCTATATGTTCCTCCTCCTAAGACTAGAGAATCTGTTAAACGGCTATTCGACTTCTATACTTCAAAGATAGCTTTAGATCCAAGTCTCAAAGACGGAAAGGTTTTGAAAGATGAAGTGTTTGAGAAGATTTGGTCTATTGTTAAGCGTAGAAGGCTCGTATATGAAGCGTCGATACCTAGGAGAGGTATAAGCGTTAGAGACGAGTATAGTATAACTCCTAGAGACGTCAAAAACATAGTGCTTGAAGCGGTAGATGAAGCCTACTCAACTGGTAAGAAGGTTGTAGATGAAGAGTGCTTGCTCAGCCAAGTCGAGAATTTTGTAAAGAACGAGCTCCGCTCCCAATCCATCTAAACTCGGCGCTTCAATCAGCGACAAACGTGCAGATTTTGGTAAAATTTAAAGAGTAATGTTTTCTAATTATCAAGTATGAGCTTTCCTCCATACATTTTAGGTGGTTTGGCGGCACTACCATACTATCGTGAATCCTATCCAAGGAGAGTTTCAAGCTACGATAGAACAGGTGGCAATAGAGACTTTATAACTGTGAAGCCTTGGGAGACTAAGGTTTTAGCAAACATAGATGGAACTGGCGTGATCAGACATATATGGTGTACAATAGCCTCTGAAGATAAATACTACTTGAGAAACATAGTGCTTAGAATGTACTGGGATGGAGAGCCGAATCCAAGCGTTGAAACACCGATAGGGGATTTCTTTGGAATTGGACACGGTGTTGCTAAACACTTCATATCTCTTCCGTTAACCATGACGTGTGATAGGGGCTTTAACTGTTACTTCCCCATGCCTTTCTCTAAAAGTGCTAGGATTGAAATTGAAAATCAAAGCGATAAACCTGTTGGCGCATTCTACTATCACATAGACTATGAAGAGCTGCCTGCTTTAGATGGAAATATGCTCAGGTTTCACGCAAAATGGAGGAGGGAAAATCCCACAGACGCCATCCAATATCCACCTGGTGAAGAGGGGAAGAATATAGGTGGTGAAGGTAACTATCTGATACTTGAAGCCTATGGTTATGGAAGATACGTTGGGTGCATCTTAAGCGTCTACGGATTAAAACCAGGATGGTGGGGTGAGGGGGATGAAATGATCTTTATAGACGGGGAGAAGTGGCCTCCATCGATACATGGGACGGGGACTGAAGACTATATAGGGTCTGCTTGGGGTTTTAACAGAGAATTCTACGGGCTATTCCACGGTTTTCCACTCATGGGGAGGCCCGATTGGACTGGCCCTTCTTCAATGTATAGGTTTCACATAGAAGACCCTATATTCTTTAGAAAGTCGATAAAAGTCACTATTGAACATGGACATGCCAACGATAGGAGTGACGATTGGTCTAGTGTAGCCTACTGGTATCAGAATGAACCTCACTATGAGTTTACTAAGCTTCCACCGCCGGAACTTAGGAGACCTAGAGAATCTATATGACTGGCATGTGATATTCTAAACCGCCTGGATGATAAACGCCTCTTATCGGTATACTCCACCCGCAACTCGGACATTTCTTATCCTTCGTTAAAAGCCACCTAGATATGTAAAAGCCGTATCTTTCAATAACACGTTCACCGCAGTTTGGACAATAGGTGTGTTCATACCTGTGTCCAGGTACATTTCCAAGATAGACGTAATGTAGACCCACGTCTTTAGCAGTTTCATAAGCCTTCTCAAGCGTGTTTAGGGGGGTTGATGGGACATCTGTAAGCTTATAGTCTGGGTGGAACCTCAGTATATGGAATGGCGTATCAGGTCCAAGGTTATCTTTAATCCAAGTGGCTAGCATTTTTAAGTCTTCCATGGAGTCTCCGTACTTGGTAACTATGAGGTCTGTTATCTCAATATGCACGTTTCTACTCTTCAAAGCCTTTAAACACTCGTATATGGGCTCTACGTCTGGTACAGCAGCCATAGTCTTGTAAAACTCCGGGTTGGCTGAGCCTTTAAAATCCACGGTAGCAGCGTCGAGGAAAGGTGAAATGAATTCAACTGCTTCAGGAGTCATATATCCATTTGTTACGAAGGTATTGAACAGTCCTTTTTCTTTAGCAATCTTAGCTGTATCGTAGGCATACTCCATGAATATCGTCGGCTCCGTGTAAGTATAGCTTATACCTTGACAATCGTACTCCAAAGTGAGTTGGACGACCTTATCGGGTGGTAAATCCATACCTTTAACCTCCCTATCTTGACTTATAACCCAATTATCACAGTATTTGCATCTGAAGTTGCAACCTACGGTGGCTATGCTCATTACAGACGAGCCTGGGTGAAAGTGGTATAGAGGCTTCTTCATAATAGGGTCTGCCGCCGCAGCTACAGCCTTACCGTAGACTAAACTGTAGAGTTTACCATCTAAATTTTTACGGACACCACAGAAGCCTACCCCTCTATCTGAAATAATGCATCTCCTACCGCATAAATGACATTGAACTTTGCCGTTTAGGGAACTGTATAGGTAAGCTTCTTTCAAAACCAAACACTCCCCTATGTATAGGGGGGAAGACTTACTATTATCGATTTCGAATTTCACAAAACCTATTTGTATACGGGTTTTTAAAGAAAGGTTGAAATTCTATATCCAGATATTATAAGCTTACACGTTAAGTTCAGAAGACTGTTACAGCTTAGTGAGGGTTGAAAATTGAGTGTTAAAGTAATTTTCCTAGGGACATCTGGAAGTGTACCTACAACTAAGAGGGGTATGCCTTCTCTAGTTGTTCAAAGAGAAGGTGAGCTTTTAATGTTCGACTGCGGTGAGGGGACGCAGAAGCAGATGATTAAAGCTGGATTGGGATTCGGAAGGCCGATGAAAATATTCATATCCCATATGCATAGCGACCACATCCTCGGATTGCCCGGCCTCCTTCAAACGATGTCTATGATGGGTAGGGTTAAACCGCTTCAAATATACGGTCCTCAAGCGCTTAAAGACTTTCTAGAACATGTAATTGAAACAGTCGTCGGCGAGCTAAACTATCCATTGGAGATATATAGCACTTCAGAAGGAGAGACTTGCAGAAGCTCAGATTACAGTATTCAAGCAGTTGAAACAGACCATAGTATTCAAAATTTCTCATACGCTATAGTGGAATATCCTAGGCCTGGTAAATTCTATAGAGAGAAGGCTTTAGCTCTAGGTGTTCCTGAAGGCCCCCTCTGGAAGATGCTTCAGAAGGGTAGACCTATAACGCTTGAAGATGGAAGGGTGATAAAGCCTGAAGACGTATTAGGTCCTCCTAGAAGGGGTTTGAAGATAGTTTACAGTGGTGATACGCGTCCATCTATGAAGCTTGTAAAGTTGGCAGCTAATGCAGACCTACTCATACATGAAGCTACCTTCGATGGGGAGCTTAAAGATAAGGCTAGAATTGAAGGACACAGTACTATAGTTGACGCCGCTGAAATAGCTAGGTTGGCGAACGTATCTAAACTCGTCGTAACACATATATCCGCTAGGTATAGTGAAACAGAGCCTTTACTAGAGCAGGCTAAGAAGATATTTAGCAATACTATTATAGCTGAAGACTTTATGGAGATCGTCATTCAAAGGCCTAAGTAGCCTCCTCCTTAGACGTTAACCACTCTATTACAGCCTTAGGGTCATCCGTTTCAATTTCCACTCTTATCGGTCCCAGGGGGGATTCCCCATAGGGTTCTGAGAATGATATGTTTCCCGCAAACGCCACCTGTTTATTGAAAAACATAACCACTTTATTCGGCTCCATCCACTTCAACATAACGGCTCTAGCGGCGTCTCTTATACGTCTTGCCTTAAGTTTAGCTTTCATGTGCTCTAAAGCCTTTAAACCTTCAGCTTCTCCAACTATGTACTTTAAGCCATATTCTTCAATAACTCTTGTACGGGCTAATGGGATTATATTACGTATGGCTTTTTCCACTTTAGCCTCATCCTCCGTTGGGTTAAGCTCAACTTTAACCTTCACCTTGACATTTTCATACATTTTCAACGGAATCTCTACTTCTATTCCTGTAGAAAAACGTTATTCTAACAGTCTAACTTGGTCGCGTCTTCAAGAATACGCTTAAATTCTTCTAAGGCCTTCTCAGGTGGCCCTTCATTCACTATCACTTTATCTCTACTCTTCAAAAGCTCCGCCAGTCCAAGGGCTTCTTCAGCCTTATCTCTATCTTCAAGGTCTTTAATGCTCTTAGGGTCGTCGCTTCTCCCCCTTTTAAAGAGGCGTTTAAACCTCTCTTCTCTAGAGGCGTCTACAACCACGAGTATGAATTTTTTGAAATTTTCCCTAAAGAATGCCATTTCATCGACCGTTCTAAGGCCGTCGATTACGATTAGACTTTGCTCTAAACACTTACTCTTATCCATAATCCTCTTGGCTATCGCTAGAGGGCCTTCTTCAACTCTAAGCTTCCACATGAGCATAGCCATATTTTCTCTAGTCGGTGGAAGTCCTCTTCTCAAGGCCTCTTCTCTAACAACGTCTCCCATGTTCAAAACTGGTATACCCTTCTTTAAGGCTTCTGAGGCTAAGAGGGTTTTACCGGCGCCTGGATATCCGGCAAGTCCTATGCACACTTTATTGACCTTCAACTACAAACACTAATAAGCATCCTTACTCTTCAATATAAAACTAAGCATAGTAAGACTGGTGATTGGAAGCTTGACAGAGGTTATTAGATGCTTTATATCAGTTGATGTTGAAGATAGCGGTTTAATACAGATCATTCAAAACCTTCAGAAGAAGGTTGAGGAGACCCAGAATATCGTTAAAACGGTTGAAGTTGAGAATATGCATCTTACGTTGAGGTTTTTAGGTGAACTCCCACAGCCAGCCGTAAAACGCATAATGGATGGGTTGAAGAGTTTAAACTTTAAACCATTTAAGATAGAGTTTAAAGGTTTAGGCGTTTTTCCAAACATCGGCTACGTGAGAGTCATATGGGTTAGTGTTGGAGAAGGCGTAGATAAGCTTGAAGAGTTACATGGTAAAGTTAATGGTATTCTAAAGAAGCTCGGTTTTGGAGGGGAAGAGTTTTCACCCCACTTAACCATAGCTAGGGTTAAGGCTGTTAAGAATAAACCGGGTTTGGTTAGGCTTTTAGATGAATATCGCGATACATCCTTCGGCTACATGGACGTGACATCCGTCAGGCTTAAAAGAAGCACTTTAACTTCTAAAGGGCCAATCTATAATACTATTATGGAGGTTAAGGCGAACCCGTGACTGTTGAAGAGCTTCTAAATAGTGTTCTTAGAGAAATTAAACCAAACCCTGAAGACGAGCTTAAGGTTGAAGAACTCTCTGAGAAGATTACAGACGCTTTAAAATCTGAAACTAGAGCTTTAGGATTGAATGTAGAAGTTGAAATATACGGTTCCGTAGCTAAAGGTACGTGGCTTAAGGGAGATGTAGACTTAGATGTTTTCCTCATAGCCGATATAGATGTGCCTAGGGAGAAGCTGATACATGGTGGATTGGAATCTGCTAAAAAGGTGTTTAGAAGTCTCGGAGGTAGGTGGATTGAAAGGTATGCAGACCACCCCTATGTAGAGGGTTGGATTGAAGGGGTTAGGGTAGATGTTGTCCCATGTTATAGGGTAAAGCCCGGCGAATGGCTTACAGCAGTAGATAGAACGCCATACCATACGAAGTATATTAAAAGTAGGTTGACTGGTGAAGCCTTAGATCAAGTTAGGCTTTTAAAGAAATTTGCTAAAGGTATTGGCGTTTATGGAGCCGACATTAAAACCGGCGGCTTCAGCGGATACCTATGTGAGCTTTTAATACTCAACTACGGCGGTTTCATCAAAACGCTAGAAGAGGCTTCGAAATGGAGTAGGCGGGTTATCATAGACATCGATAACTACTATAATGGTAGACTTGGAGATCTTAAGAAGAAGTTTCAACATCCTCTAGTAGTCATAGATCCAGTAGATCCGAATAGGAATGTCGCGGCTGCTGTTAGATTAGAAACCCTATGTAACTTTATAATGGCTTCAAAATGTTTTCTTAAAAGACCTTCAAAAGTATTCTTCAACCCGCCTAATCCTATGAAGCTTACGGAAGCGGCTTTTAAAGAGAAGCTTGAAAGTCGAGGTTTAGATCTAGTAGCCGTCAGCTTTAAAGCCGTTGAAGCGGTTCCAGACGTCCTCTGGGGGCAGTTGTATAGGACGTTGGATTCTCTAAAGGCTTTACTTGAAAACTGGGGTTTTAAAGTGTATAGGGCTAGAGTTTGGACTGATGAACGTGAATTAACCGTTTTCATGTTTGAGCTTGAAAGCTCCATTCTAAGCCGTTTAAAGATACATGTAGGTCCACCCGTATTTTCAAAAGAGCTTTGGAACTTTTTAAGTAAGCATCTTAAAAGTAAAGGTTTAACTGGTCCTTGGATTGAAGGCGATAGGCTTATTGTAGAAGTTGAGAGGCGTTTCAAGGATGTGAAGGAATTATTCGACTACTTTCTCAAAACGGATGGAGGGGTTTCAGTAGGCGTTAGAGATAGGGTTGCCGAAGCCATTGGAAGAGGGTTTAAAGTGTTGAGGAATATGGAGATTTGGAACTTGATGAGTTCAAACGTAGACTTCAACATGTTTGTCTCCGAGTTTTTAGACGGTTTACCCATGTGGTTGAAGGCGTGGCTGGAGGAGGCTGAGTTTGATAAAACCCGTAATTTTGAAACCCGACAGCCTAATAATGTTTGAAGAAGGTCTTCTACTTACATATCCCCGTAAAGATTTAGAGACTTTAAAGCGTAGGATTGAAGCTATTAAAAGGTTTGGAGTAGACTTAATTGAGTTTACAGGTTCTAAGGAGGTTTCAGGTGTAAATCTCCTAGGTAAAGGTACTAGAAGCATAGTCGTTAAAGCTTGGATTTCCGGATACGCATATGCTCTCAAGATTAGACGGCTAGACTCATCGATACCCAATCTTAAAAAGGAGGCTGAGAATATGAAGATAGCTAACAGCGTATCAGTAGGCCCAAAGCTCATATCTTACGATGAAGGCGTCATACTTATGGAATTGATAGATGGAAAACCTATACTAGATTGGATGAATATTCAAAAAGACCCCAGCATTGTCAGAAGAGTTTTACTCAAACTAATACTAGACGCATACAGGCTGGACATGGTTTGTCTCGATCATGGAGAATTAAGCAGAGCTTCAAAACACATATTCGTCAAATCCAACAATGAACCAGTAATCCTAGACTTCGGTTCTTCAAGCGTAAACCGGAAGCCTTCAAACGTTTCATCTCTAATCAGCTACCTATTCATAAGGGATACCTTGAGAAACACCATCCAGAATATGTGCGGACATACCAATAAAGAGGAAATAATAGAAAGACTTAGAAACTACAAGAGAAAACCGTCTGAAAAAGCACTGAAAAATCTAATAGAATCACTCAATCTACTAAACGGTTAACTGAGCACAAAACAACCCTTATAAACCTCTACAATAATCTTAACAGATTAAGAGTGGGGCCGTCGTCTAGCATGGCTAGGATACCAGCCTG
>CAYWZZ010000023.1:0-29990 GCA_964463005.1 uncultured Candidatus Bathyarchaeia archaeon
TCTACGCAGCTTCATACGGCTTATACTCCGCTACATGGCCTGCATCAGCAACACTCGTAACAATGGCCATACCGAGCTCTAAGTGGAATATAGGCATGGGTTTTCGACAGACAGCCGTAAGACTCGGCTTCTCCCTAGCCAGTATGATGGCTGGCTTACTATGGACAAGCTTAGGCTCAACCTCAGTATTCTACCTATCCTCAATCTTAGCAATCTCAACAATAATCCCACTCATACCCTTCAAGAAGAAAGATTAAATGTTACAACTGTAAAAACTGAGAGTATTCATAACGTATACGCTAAAACTTGTAAAATACATGGAAATAACAGGATTCTCAATAACCCTCAAAAGTATGATATCAATGTTAGAAATACGGGTATTTTGATTTTAGAAAGGTCGTAAAATTCCCAATGACAGTAATGGACGCGTATTTATTCACACATAAATGTTACTGAGGATAAAGTCGTCGATTGTATAAGCAGGGCCTTAAATATTGGTGCTAAAAGTAAATTTATAACTGTACTTCGGCGTGTCTGCTCTATAAAAATGAGGGGTGGGCGTACGTATCCAAAAAAATACTCGAGTTCTTACATTCAAAGAACCATTTAGAAATTATCAGAATGATAAGACTTTGTTTATCTCACACGTAGATGCTATGAGAATCTAGTGTTTATATCTGTATATTCGATTCCGGCTTATATAAGAGTTTTACAGCTAATACTATGGAGATCGTTTACGTTGCCACGGTGGGTGATATTGTGAAAAAAATTGCCATGATAAACGACTGCGCCTACGTTGGTGAGACTTTGATTAAGTATTTCCCTGAAAACGTCAATGTAAGGTATATAAAGAGAACTAGAGGCCTTTGGAGTAAGACGTTCGGCATAGCCTATAAAATCGCGAAAACTTACGCAGACATATACCACGTACACTATCTCCTCCAAGACTGCTATATCGCATTAAAGTTAGGGAAGACACCACTGATAGGGCATGCACATGGTAGCGACTTAAGGTCAACACTAAAGCATCCCCTATGGGGTAGGATAGTCAGGTATAATTTGAAAAAATGCGATAAGGTTCTCGTAAGCACGCCAGACATCCTCAGAATAGCGAAAAAGTTCAGGGAAGATGCCGAATATCTCCCTAACCCAGTCGATACTGAAATCTTCTACCCAAAACCCGTTATAAAACATGAAAAGAAAAAAGTACTCATTGCGAGCGAATTGGATTGGAATGTGAAGGGGACTGATATAGCTATTAAAGCGTTAAGTAGGATAAAGGATGAAGTAGATGTTAGTATAATTGCTTATGGTAGGGATCTTGATAAAACTGTTGCTTTAGCTTCATCACTTGGTCTTCGCTTAAATATTCTACCCAAAGTTTCACACGAAAAGCTTAATGAATATTATTGGAATGCCGATGTAGTTCTTGACCAATTTAAATTAGGTTCTTTGGGAATGGTTTCATTAGAAGCCATAGCATGCGGTAGACCAGTAGTAACATTCGTCTCATCTGAATATTCTGAGTACAGAGATTTTCCGTTAAAGGATTTAAGAACTGTAGAGGAGATTACCGACGCTATACTAAACGCTAACGTTAAGCTATGGCAAAGGGAATATATGTACCTAGAGAAAAATCATAAGCCGGAAAATGTTATTGGAATGCTACTAGAACATTATACAAGCATGGTTAAATAAATATCATTACATGGTGCTCTTCAATGGTTTCTAATAAAATAAGAGGAGGTAAAATATTGAGGCAGATATTCGCTAAATCTAGGAATCCTCTTCGTAATAGGAAGTATTAAGGGGAAATTTAACTCCTTCTCTTCTCTCTTCTAGGTATATTTTAATGGATTCAAAGAAGAGTTTTACGCATCCGATATAGAAGATAAGTCTTGATCTTTTCCTTAGTCGCACTCTTTCCCTCCATCTATAAGTACTCATCTTAAATATGTGTGAGAAGGCATGCCTGTGTATGTGATATAACTCTCCAAAATATGGTTTGAAATTCAGCCTTCTCTCTTCCATCCAATAAACCTCCTCCATAAAATCTGGCTTTTCAGGTATTGGATGTCTAATTATCGTGCTCTTCTTAACGGCAAAGGCTCCGCTCTGAAATAAAATCCTCTTTTTACTCTTATGTCTTGTTGAAACTAGAAATAATACCTCCTCCTCTTTAACTTCATTTGCCATCTTAAAGACATCAGATGGCCTAACCAATACATCACCTCCTGCACAGAAGACCACATCACAACTTGCCATTCTAGCTCCTTTATTAAACGCTATTGCAGGGTTTCTTTCATATAGGAGAAAAACCTCCTTAACTATTGGAATCTTTCTATACCAATCAGCCACTCTTTCACATAGTCTTTTTCTTTTAGGATCTCCCGATAATACCACCGTAATTTTCCCCATAAATTCCTCACCCATATACCCATAGTTCTACTAAATTTCTCTACCATTTGTTGTTATGATTCATAAAAAAATTCTCTCTCCATTAAACACTATCGGAGGAACACTTTTTCTCCGCTACCCAGTAGTTTGGGTGTTTGGTGGAGCGGATTTCGTAGCCGAACTTCCGGAGGTGGGAGGCTACCCTATCGTAGTATTCTTGGTTAAACGCCTCATATATAATCTTCTTAACAACGTGTCTGTCTAGGTTTAAACCCTGGAGAGCCTCATATTCAGCCCCTTCAATATCTAGCTTTATTAAATCCAAATTCCCAATGTTCTCTTTTTCAAGTAGAGTATTTAGCGTAATTGTGTATACGGGGATTTTCCGCTCTATGAGATGTCCTTCTTCAGCAACTAGGTCTCGTTTGAGGCTTGATGCACCTACGTTCACCTTTGTTATGAAGAAGTCTAGCTGTTTCCCATCCTCACACCACAATGCCCTGTCAATAGCCTTCACATTCATAGCTCCATTAAGCCTTATATTTTCTTCGAGCAACTTAAACGTCTCCGGGTTAGCTTCTACTGCTAAAACCTTTTTAAACCTAGGACTTAGCATTATACTGTACTTTCCAATGTGTGCTCCAGCATCTATGAAAACGTCACCCTCAACCATAAACTCATCCCAAATCTCTCGCTCCGACATAAGGATGAGCACGTCATTTGTGCCAGCCCTCACCTTGAAACGACCGTAAGCCGTCTTGTAAATACAGTTAACAGGTGTAGTGTATGGCTTTCTCAAGCCTATGAGGCGTAATGCATGTCTATACACGAGATATAGAAGGGTTGCCGCTTTATGACATAGGCCTTCAACGCCTCTTACTATTTCAAGCGTCAGCTTCAATCCGTCAAATATCCTCATGATAAACCTCTCTTAAGCTCTTCAAGCATTCTTTTGACTTGTTTTATTGCGTACTCGGCTTCTTCGGGGTTGTATATTCCCTCGTAGAAGGCTTCATCGTGTAGCGTCTTCATTATGTCGCTGTATAGGGCTCTTAAATCTTCACGGTTCATCCTTCTAAGCAGGGATCTACGTTCGCTGTGAGATCTAGGTGTTACGTTCATTTTTCGGCTTATGTAGGAGTTTACGGCTAAGATCATTGAGAGGAAGGCTTTATCCACGGCGTTTCTGTAAAGCACTAAATCCCCAGTTTTAACAGCCTTCTCAAATTCCTCCTCGGCATACTTTAGAATCTCCTCAGCAGTAGCTAAAGCTATATCGACGCTATCGCTCAACAACGCCTCACTACGCAATAAGACATCAATATGTATATATTAACGTTTTCAGGTTTAACAGTCTAACAATCTTCAACCCTAGAAGGGCTATCTTAAGTTGATTACACGTGTATTGTAGCTATCATATTCTTTCTAGCCCATCATACAGTTGCGTTCCTAGTCTATACTATGTAAACCTTATATAGGTCTACCTTAATATAATGCTGTGTGGGTTGCTGTGAGCTATGTGACTGTTTCCGCTAAGATTCCCCGTAGAGTTAAAGAGCTACTTGATAGGTATGGTATTAAGGTAGGTCCTGTCATTAAGAGGGCTTTAGAAGAGGAGGTTAAGAGGAGAATTATCGAAGAGGTTGAAGAGGAGGCTAGAGAGTTGAGCGTTAAGGTTTCCCATATTCCAGATGATGAAGTGGCTAGGTTAATCCGTGAAGATAGAGAGAGGTAGTGAATGTACCTCTTCGACTCCAGTTCGCTTGTCAATCTTGTGAAGAAGGGTATTGTTAAACCGTTCGTCGAAGGTGTGACTTTAGATTTAGCGATTTATGAATCTATCAACGCGGTATGGAAGGAGTACGTACTTTTAAAGAGGATCGATGAAGAAACAGCTTTAAGATTTGTAAGCACTATCAGCAGGGTATTTGAAGCGATGGAAGTTACATCTATAAGTGGTTTAGAATCTGAAATTTTCAAGCTAGCTTCTAAGGAAAACCTAACAGTATACGATGCATCCTACTTATGTGTTGCCGTTGGGAGAAGGCTTACACTAGTAACAGATGATTGGAAACTGAGGAGTATAGCTTCAAAGTATACTAGAGTATTGGCTAGCGGCGATTTAACGTAAAACCTATGGTCTAGATGCTTTATACGTCAAGTCATCGTACTGATGTACTTACTGTGCATTTGATGTATTTGAAGATTTGCTATGCTTTCGACAGTTTAGGGCAGATACAGGGTTTTCGAGTCTCTTAAACCCGATTTAAGGTGGAGTTTTTCACAGCTATATGCAACCTTGAAACGCTCAGATTTATGTGAGTTGAAACTTTGAACGCTCTCCCAATATGGTTAAATTTAAATACTACCGGTAGTATTTTTACTACCGGTGTGAATTATTGGTTAAGAAGGTTAGTTTAAGTCTTCCTGATAAGCTTTTTGAAGAGTTAGATGGCTTGGCGAAGGAGTCCGGTAGAACAAGAAGTTCTATAGTAGTGGAAGCGCTTAAAGCCTACTTAGGTGAATCTGATATCCGCCGAGAAGCTAAGACATATCCAACAGCTTTACAGAAGTTGAGGGAGCAAAGTGTTATAAAGCTTAGGTCTCCTAGGTTAACTAAAGCCAGAGTAGAGAGTGATTGGATAGTTGAGTCTGAAGTATAGGTATTCGGATAATGGTTTCTCATATAGTGGAACTAAGATTCCAGATATACCCGTTGTACGCCTAGTCTTAAGACGTAGAGATAAGAGAGTGAAGGCATTTGGCACAGCGGTAATCGATACTGGTTTTGATGGAGGTATATACCCAAATATTGCATTGTTGAAGTTTTTCGAAGGCTTAAACCCTATACGTATGGAGAAGCTTATTTCAGTCTTCGGGGAAAAAGTAGATTGCGAAGTTTACGAGGTTGAAGCATCATTGGTTTCTGAAAAAGACGGCTTTGAAGTCGATTTGAAAGAGGTCAACGTCTACATCCCGGTAGACCCAGCATACATTGGGGGAGAAGTTCTAGTGGGTAGGGAGATTCTAAATAGATTGAAGGTTGTTTTAAACGGCGTATACTCTGAACTCTCTGTATGAGTTTAGAAACTCTCCAGCTCCAGGCCTTTAGCTTAAGCTGGAACGGTTAAATATTTAAGCCTTCAGCGAGTTACAGAGGTGGGAGTTTTAATGAGACGTTTAACCGTTGGGTTTATAGGATGTGGTGGTATTGCTGAAGCCCATGCCAAAAGCCTTTCAAATATTAAAAACGTTGAGTTTAAGGCTTTCAGCGATATTGTACGTGCTAGAGCTGAGTCTTTCGCTTCAACCTACGGCGGCGAGGTTTACGAAGACTGGCGTAAGATGCTTGAGAAGGTAAAGCCGGATATAGTTTTCATATGCTTACCGCCCTTCGCTCATAGCGATGAGGTTATGGTTGCGGCTGAAAACGGTGTAAACATATACATTGAGAAGCCCATAGCCTTAGACATTAAGCTTGCAAGAGAGATGGCTAAAGCCGTTGAAAAGCACGGCGTTAAAAGCCAAGTGGGCTATCAGTCTAGATTTGGAGCGGGTGTTGAAAAGGCTAAAAGTCTCATAGAGTCGAACAGCTTAGGTTCAATAGGTTTGGCTTCTGGAAAATACTGGTGCAGATTTATACGTAAAGATTGGTGGATAGATAAGTCTAAAAGCGGAGGACAGATAGTCGAGCAATCTACACACCTATACGATATACTCATATGGCTTTGCGGAGACGTTAAACGCGTATACGCTGAGATGGATAGACTACTGTATAAAGACGTTGAAGGCATGACCATTGAAGACGTAAGCGGGGTAGTCTTAAGATTCTTATCTGGCGCAGTAGGTGTAGTAACGGCGACAATAGGCGCTTCACCCTACACTTGGGGTTTAAAGTGGAGCATAGTAGGCTGGGATGCTATGCTTGAATCTGAAAACCCAAACCAGTTGACAATACACTGGAGCACTAAAACACCATTTAAGATCGAAGAGTTTAACGAGCCTTTCAGAGACACCATGAAACTGGCTGAGCTAGACCTGATAAACGCAATATTGGAAGATAGAGCCACAAGAACACCAATATCTGAAGGCGTTAAAACACTTGAAGTAACGCTCGCCGCGGTTAAATCAGCCGAAGAAGGCAGACCAATAACGCTTCCACTCTAAAAACACTATTCGAGAAACCCAGTGATTATAAAGAGGCCGAAAGCCAACTTCAAAACTTACTTCTATTTTTGCGAAAACACATCTATAAAGGAAAGAATCTCTTTGATTGTAGACAGCTTGATGAAAACGGGGAAATAGTCGGGATAGAAGTTAAAGCAAAGCCTGTGGAGTAGTGCGACCCCATCTCGGTAACGGTAATTTACATAGCCATAATCGAATTCAACCCTAATTATAAGGAGTAAAGACACATCTTAAGAATTCTCAGAAAAGAGTTTATGAACAGGCTCACCGTTGTAGTAATTTTCTCAACTTGTTTACAAACTCTTTAACGTCTTCAAAGTAGCCATTAACTAACTCTGGGGGTAGCTATGCCTCGTAAAAGTTCCTATATAACTTACCCGCGGCAGACCAGATTCTTCTCAGCTCTATGTCTCCGACTTTCTTAACCGTGTATGCTAAGTATTCGTGCAACTCTTTATGGCTTCTAAGATCTCTTCCCCCTCTTGCAGCTAACGCTTTAATTATTTGAGTTGTTGCACCCCATGCTTTCTCTGAAGCTTGAATGTAGTCTTTTTTAGACATGTAGTCTTCCGCTTCGCTCAAATATTTTTCAAACAACTTCAAGTGTAGCTCAACTTTTGCCTCAGGATCTAAAGGCTCTTTGAGAATTTTCGACAAGGCTTCTGCGATCAATTCTTCCTCTGAAACTCCAGTGTTCTCAGACACTTCCTTCAACCTTTTCTCAATCTTCTTAGGTAATATTGTTGAGCCCAATAATGATACTACCATGCTTCTAACGGGGATGCGCGTTTTATAAACTTTATGCATCAACATGTTGTTGTCGTTCCATGAGTTATACCGGTATACGGTTAAGATTTTATTCTCGAAGGGGCTAGTATACTCGTGGTGGTACTTTTGATTAAGATTGTTGAGCCCGTTGATGGCGCTATTCTGAATAGGAACGATGGGAGGTTGACGTCTGAGGGCTTGGAGATAGTAGTTAGAGGTGTTACATCGCGTAAGTACGATAAGGTTTTTGTTAATGAAGAGGAAGCTGAGATTGACGGGGGTAGATTCACCTGCCATGTTACTCTACGGAGTGTGGAGAATAGGATTGTAGCCTTCACGAGGAGTTCTAATGGCGGATTTGGATGTGCGGACGTTATCACAGTCTTATGGGATAAAAACTCTACAAAACGCTACAGGTTTTCAGTGGACGATAACATATTGTTCCTAAAAGACTTAGCGTTGAATGGTTGGAAATACCGCTCTATCTTCGACAACGACTTCCTCAGTTTTTGGAGAGATGTTCACGAGAAATACGGCACTAAAGTACAGTTTAACATCTTCTACCAGACTGAAGGCTTCAAACTTTCCGAAATGCCTGATAAGTATAAGTCTGAATGGTTGGAGAACAGAGACTGGCTGAGGCTTACGTTTCACGCACTACAGGAGAAGCCCGACCTACCGTATAAAAACGCTACATACATGGAGATGAAGCGCGACTACCTCCTAGTCACAAGGGAAATAGAGAGATTTGCAGATAGAGAGCTTTTAAGTAGTTTCACCACAATCCACTGGGGTGAAGCACCTATAGAAGCGTGTGTAGCCTTAAGAAACTGTGGAATTGAAGGTTTGGTTGGATACTTCACATGGAACTATAGAGGTCCATCGCCCTACGAGACCGTTGTAACGGATAAACCCTGCGTATCATACTATCTTGACAATGAGAGGGTGAAGTATTTGAGTAGACATGACTACTGGAAAGATTTGAAGACTGGGATAGTCTTCATAAGACATGACATAGTCATAAATACGCTTGAGCTAGGTGAAATAACCAACCACCTCAACAAGGTGGCTGAAGACCCGCATCAATCTGAAATAATGGAGCTTATGATACATGAACAGCAATTCCACCGTAGCAGACCAGAATATCAGCCAGACTACGAAGAGAAAGTCATCGAAGCAGTCAAATGGGTGACGAATAGAGGCTACAAGCCAGTATTCTACGATGAAGGATTCATAGGAGCATAAACCAGAGCCAAGCAAAACTAATTGAAAAACCTCGTATAAATAAGAGCTAAGTCTACAGACTACTACAACGATGGTATCATTATTGCCTTTTCAATATATGGTTGCTAGCACCTCATCATTCTTCTTAAAATAGCTTTGAATATGCCGTTTAATTTAGATTCATTCAGCTTGAGGATATGAGAGGCTAAAATTTACGAACCCGTAACAGTCACGCGTATAGGTACTTACGTATTGGCCTTTTCAAGAGGTTATTGCTGGATTTTAATGGTAGGGTTTTTAATCTTCATTCTATCCCATGCTATTTTAGCCGTTACACCCGTCTTAGATGGATAGTCTCTAACGTCTACCTCTATAGTCACTGGGAACGGTACTGGCGACGCCATACCCCATATGAGAGCTTCATGATCCGCTAACCCCGGCAGGTAGTCACTCATTCTCTCACTACCGTATTCTGAGTATTTTATAATAGCTTCTTGGTCGTTGCCAGCCATTAGCCTAAAAGCCGCTATCGTATTACACTGCGATATTACAGATTTTGAAATATAGGCTGGTCTTTGTGTTACTATTATGAAGCCTACATTGTATCCGCCTGCTTGACTTATAGCCTCTATTATCTGTTTATCTACCCCAGTCTTCTCGGGGTTTCCAACCTCTATCTTGAGACCTCTCTCAGGTATGAAGTACTGTGCTTCTTCTATTACGAATATCGTTGCGAAATCCCCTGTAGTTCTGCATTTAATAGCATGGTCTACGACTTCACGTATTAGATATTTAGCCGTAAGCTGCTGGTCTTCTATATTAGCGTCTGCTGAGAAGTCTACGATTATAGCTGGCTTATCGTAGAGCGTTTCAACAATGTTTAAAGGTTTATGCTCCTCCGCAAATACAAGATCCCCACGTTTTTCAAGAGCCCATCTTATTCTAGATAGAGCAGAATCTCTACTTCTCGAAATCAGGTATGGAGCAAGCTCTACGCACCTTTTAAACACGTTTTTAGCCGTTAAATCAGACCCTTCAGCTTTCATAGAGTTTAAAGCTTCACATAAAAGCCTCCCCTCAGCCTTATTTGGATCTAAGCCGAGTCTAGAGGTTATAAGACTTGGAGAGATTAGTTCGGTTTTAGGTATGAAGCTTAGATATGGAAATATCGCAGCTCCATACTTAGATAACAGGGAATATTCACACCTCCTGTCGAATATTATAAACCTCGGCTTTAAATCGCTTTCAAGAGCTCTAGCTATGAGGTTTAAGACGAATGTACTTTTACCGCTTCTAGTCATTCCAGCTACGAACATATGTCCTTTGGCTATGGCGTTTAGATCTAAGTGGAACGGTATATTCAACCCTCTATGTCTACCTATGGCTATTGGGAAGTCTGTTCTATCGATTAGACTTTTACTGGACAATTTTACGAAGAAGCCTTCAAGTTCCTCGTAAGTGGGTTCGTAGACTGAGTCCCAAGTATTGGGGCTGCATTCAAGCCTCCTCCATTTTCCATCCCAAGATATGTAGCCTAAAACTTCAGCCCATGCCACTAAGTATTCGAGCTTTTTACCGTAGTATGCTTTCTCACCTTTCTTGCCAGCTATAGGTCCGAAGCTTCCTATAGTCATTTCAGGATTGTAGGGTGTGATCTTGTAGACTCTCAGTAGGACCGGGTTGAATTCACCTGTTGAGCTTGATGGGTGGTTTATGAAGTAGTAGTTGTTTACGTAGACTTTAGAGTCCTCCATGACTACGAATGATACCTTACTTTGATCGCAACCGGAGAGCACATAACCTATCTGCCTCAAACATCGCCACCTCTGAAATCCTCAAGGTTATCATTTAACGTCCAGCTTTCACCGTATTCAAGTAGCAGTAAATCTAGGTCTTTAAGCTCCATCTCCCCTTTCTCGACAAGCTCTAGGGCTTTAGAGTAGAGTACTAAAGAATGTATGTTTGAAGTCGGTCTTGTTATTCTTGAAAGCCTATCAGCTTCATGTATTGGGTATGGGATGCCATCGAAGCTCGCCATAGTGTAGACTATCGACATTAATTCTCCAAGTCTATTTAAACAGAACATTGGAACCTCTACTCTAAATGGAACAGAGCCTGTTTTAATGTAGCTGGAATATATGACCGGTAGGTCTCCATCATATCTTAGACTTTCAGCAACTGCTCTATAGGATTCAGTCATTACGTTTTCAATCTTGAATGGTTCGGAGTATTCTCCATCTTTGAGGATGAAGCTCATAAGAGTCGAATCTCTAATCTGTCCGTTCTTCATAGATGATGAGTAGAAGTTCATATGCGTACGCTTCACGAAACCTAAAACTGGAACTTGAAGCATTCTACATGTATTTAAAAGTTCAAGTACCGTTATAACCGTGAAGTAGAAGTCTCCATCATACTGTGGTGAAGATTGAAAACTTGGGTGAAGCTTGGGATTAAGTACAATTCCTCCGTCAAGTAGAAGATAGTTTGGCCTCCACTTCTCCACAGCTCTAGCGGCTACGTGGTATTCTAAAGCCATATGTAAGAGACTTTCACGCCTATCCGGGTCTAACTCTGACGCCCATATGTCAGGTGGTCCTGTTACACACAATGGCTCATCTACTATCTCCCAATTTTCAACTAAAACTGCTATAGCACCATACAGTGGTATATATGCAAACTTATACTCGGTACCGTTTCTACCAGCGTCTACTCCAACTATTCTAGACGATGCTGGTCCATTTTTATCGTAAACGGCCTTGTATATCTTCAACCTGTCTTTGACCTTTTCTACAAGCTTGTAGACTTCCCTCCTATACGTTTTAAGCCTATTGATGAGTAGTTCAGTACCTGTGTCAACGAGTTCTTGGTAGAGTTTTACATAGGGCATTTCTTTAAGCCATATGAGGTTTTGAGAATTTCCCTCAGAGCTGTTTGTTGAAGGGGAAACGTTTATATCCATGCAATCACCACTCTATAATTAGAATGTACTTCCTTATAAGTGTTGTTGTTGATTGAACAATCAACAAAGTGATTAACCATGGAATCGAATAGAAAAGTCAGAATAAAACTGAAATATCAGGGGGTTGAGGCTGAAATAGAATGCTGGGAAGATCAGCTTAAAAAAGCTGTTGAAGAGTTTTTAAGTGCATTTCAAAACGTCTCCCTACCTGATAAAGAACTCAGCAAACCTGAAACGGAAATAATCAAGGAATCCATCCCGTCAACATGTAGAGGTGTTCTAATAAACCTTTGGAAAACCGGATGGTTCAACGTCGGAAGAACACTTAGCGACGTTCACGAGGAGCTTAGTAAGCGTGGCTTTCACTACGATAGAACTGCTGTAGCTCATACTTTGGCAGACTTAGTTAGAAGCGATTTACTACATAGAGAAGGGAGGAAAGGTAGATACGTGTATTTCCAAAAGAAGCCTCCAAGTTTGTGAGTTTTCTATTGGTATTCAATGGAGGAAAATATCAACTACATTATGGATAAAACCATAAAGGATTTCTATAAATTTTTCCTAGTTTTTTCCTAAAATTTCTATCACGTAGTTCTATCCGTGAAATTTATGGTAAAAATTATGGTAAGTGTTTTTTAACATGGGAATTTAAAGGATAATTTGAATAAATTTATATACTGGTTTATCTAATTTTTCTACTAGTATGAGTAAAGTTAAAGCTATCTTCCGGTCTTGGTTCGGTTCTTTGGAGTTTGAATTCTCAACCGTTGAAGAGTTGCATGAAAAACTCAGCCTCGTTAAAACGGCTTTAGAGGAGGCTTCTTCAATGGGGTTTAGAGAACTACTTAAAAGCGAATTGACTTTAGAGGATTTTCAACCTTTAAAATCGAAACCTTTTGAGTTTACCGAGAAGGGTTTGCAGTCTTTGAATTTGGAAGGTATCATAGAGTGGAGTGTTGATGGTCCTCTAATAGTGGCTTCGGAGAAGGCTAAGTTAAGCCAGTATGAGGCTATAGGGTTGCTACTCTATGCGTTTAAAGAGCAGAAGGCTGACCCTAAAACCTTAGCTCTACTTTTACAAAACTCTGGCATTAAGGTTTCAAATGTATCAGCTAGACTTAAGGAAATGGCTGATTCAGGCAAGGTTTTCAAACCAGATCCGAAGGATGTTATGTGGAAGCTTTCAGCCCAAGGTCAGATGTGGGTTGAAAAGACTGTTATCCCAAAAGTTAGAGGTAGTTTTCTATGAGTGGAGTTAGGGTTAAGGTTTCATTTGAAGGCTATGAATGTGAGTTTTCAGGTGACGCTGAACAGGTTTTAAGAAGTCTTATTAAGTTTATCTCAGACGTTTATCCAGCTTTCAGCCTCGTTAAGAATCTAACTTTAAGCTTGGATTTAGAGGAGATTTCCAAGGGTTTAAAGGATCTGGTTGCTGTGCATCCTGAGCCTACGGTTTTAACGGATATGAAGAAGTTGACTATTTATGAAGGCTGTCTACTCGTTTTAATAGTGAAATATCTCGCATATCTTTTCGGTAAATCCGACAAGCCTTCACTTTCACTTGAAGAGGTTTCCGGGAGACTGGGTAAATCTAAAAGTTCTATAAGCGCTAGGCTTAGTGAACTTCAAAACAGCTATATGGTTGAGAAGGTGGAGAGGGGTGAATATAGGATCACTTCAAAAGGGTTAAAATACTTCATAAGTGAAGTTGCACCTAAACTTAGAGGTGAACGCGTTGAGTAGCATAGAGGTAAATGTTAAGATGGGTTCTTTAGAAGCTACTTTCAAAGGCGAGCCTGATATAGTTTTAAAGTCCTTCTTTGAATGGCTTTCTAAAGTATACCCATCTTATGAGGCGATTTCTAAGATAGTCTTTGAACCAAACCTAGATAAACTCATTCGGGAGTGTTCTGAGCTCTTCCTAATAACGGACGGAGGCGTAGTAATTAGGAGAAGTGATTTAGCCGCGGAAGACGCTATAATCTTAAGCCTAGTAGGCGCTTACGTAGGTTTTAGGCTTGGAAAACTTGGGAAGGAATCTATGACGCCATCTGAACTCGCTAGGACAACAGGTAAAGCCTTAAAAACAATCTACAATACCCTAGCCTCCATGGTTAAGCAGGGTAAAATAAACAAGTTAAATGGGGAATATGGACTTACAAAGGATCAGATCGCCAAGTTTACGTTCGAAGTACTTCCGAAAATTAAAAAGTCTACAATGTGACTTTTACTCGCTAGACTAGATGAATATAGCAAATCAAACCCCCTTCCCAGTCTTTCAGAGATTAAACATGTTACATTAGTTCCTTTGAAGTCTCGCCTTCTCAACCGCTTTTTCAACTTCCTCTCTTATTATGTAGCCTCCTATGTGAAGTATGGGCTCTCTCGTCTCAGGGTCTATGTTCATCGTTGCCGTACATGGGTAGCTGTGGTGGGCTCTAGCTATAGCATCATATAGGGTTTCCCTTTTCGTTTCAACACCTGTAAGCCTCTTCGCTATATACCATGTTGAGCCGCATGGTGCACTACGTTTAACGAATGCATACTCTATTATCTCACGTCCGCCCTTTTCGACTAGAGATATCTCTAGCATAGGTCTACCTACACGGAATTCTATGACGAAGCGTGAGATTAGAGGCCTATCTTCCGATGGTTCTAAAGAGCAGAAGGGTTTTGGAAATACTACTTCCAAACCCAATTCTAAACATTGTTCTTCGACTTGCCTCCTTAAACCCGCTGGTACTTCATTGAAGTCCTCCACAGGTACTATTAATGCTTTCACACCGTTCTTCTTCAGGTATGTTGGTAGTTCCAGCAGTAAATCTTTATGCAGACCTGAAGCTATGCATATGTCGGCTCTAGGTATAAACTTAGGCATGTATTCTTCAGGTTTATCTATGAACGTCGGTAAGTTTGAAGGGTTTGGAAGCTTTATAGCGGCAAGTATACTCTGAACGTAGCTGTAGAGGCCGTATTTGCAGGAATTGCAGTATAATCCGCAGGATTTACAGAAACTAGGATCATTTATCAGGTTTCTTACAACCCGTTCAGCGAACTCCCCACTGTATATGAATATTAGAGTTAAGGTTTTCCCTCTATCTATCAAACTAGCACCGTAAAAGTTTAGAAGATGTATCCCGGGCTTCTAATTGCAAGCATAACGTATTCTATAAACAGTTCCTCCGGAACTGCTCCGACAAACTCGACCTTATCATTTATAACGGTTTTCGGAATACCCATAACGGCATACTGTATGCGAGATGGGGGAATTTGCTTACATCCACCACTTCAGTTCTAATCATCTCACTCTCCACGGCAAGCTTATAGGCTAGGCTTGCCACTTGAGGACAGTAGGGGCATGTTAACGTTACAAAGACTTGAATACGGACTGGCGTTTTCAAAGCTTTAACTCTCTTCCTAGATTCCTCTGAGAGGTCTGTCCTCCCAGTTGAAGCGTAGAATAAGGCATCCAATAACGTTTGAAATTCATAGCCATACGGTAGGCCGTAGAACCTTAAACCGTAATCCCTAGCCCCCACCACGGCTACAGCTGGAACCTTATCAACCATGTAAAATTTTGCCTTCTCAGAGTCTTTAACGAAATCATATACTTCAACTATAATCTTATCGCTTAGAGATGCCAATTCTTCGATTAAACTTCTGGTTTGAGCACAAAGTGGACATTCAACTTCCTGCGTGAACACGACAAGCTTAACAGGACTTTCCAACTTCTTGTTAAACTCCTCCCTTAAACGCCTCTTATGATCTTCACGTAACATCTTCCAACATCCTACAATGTAGTTTTAAGTTTATTTTAAATATTTCCTTGAATATAAAAATATGATTTTACACTATTTTCCATTCTTTAAATCGACATCCGTAGGGAATCGCACCCCTTTGTTGGGATTAGAGCGTTCAATACTGGTTCTATCCGCCTACTATTCGCTATGTCATAAAGTATGAAGTCGCTGTCGAACTGCCAGTATGCCCAACTCCAACCCATGTTTTCCGCTAGTCTGGCAATAAAGTTTAAGTAGCGAACTCTAGAGTCCATTGGAACTTTATCTTAGACTCCGAACTCTCCGAGGAATATCGGACTGTTATGTTCTTTCGCCCACGATTGAGCCTTAAGGAATTTACAATCGCCTTTTTCTCCTCCTCCCTTCCACTCTACACCGATTTTACCTTCCCGTCCAGCCCATTTAGCACCTTGATGTGTAAAGTCCATCGGCTCACAATAGTGAGCTGTTACTATGATGTTTCTATCATCCTCAGGTAGGTTGAGTTTACTGAGGAGGTTGATGTTGTTCCAGTATGCGGAACCTATGATAACGGTTCTCTCCCGGTTACTTTCTCTGATTACATGGAGGGCCTCTTTGAGGAAGATGTTCCATAATTCCGGTGTCAATTCACCATTAGGCTCATTCAATAATTCAAACAAAACCTCATCCGGATATTTGCGGTATCGTTTTCCAATATGTTTCCAGAAGGAGAGAAACCTCTCCCTATTCTCCAACGGAGCTCTCCCCATGGCTATAAATTCATGAAAGTCAAGTATAGCCATAAGGCCGTTATCAAGAGCCTGATCAACAGCCCAGTCCAATACTTCCAACTATTCATTCGAAAGCTTATACTCCTCATTCACGGCTCCATCACGGAATGGGTGAAGCACAATACGTACGCTGTTAAAGCCAACATCAGCTATAAGCCTAAAATGCTCCTCCTTCATATGCGCCTTATTCCTAAACCTCCATATTGGATCATAGCCAAGTATATCGATACCTCTCCCAATCTCTTATTCTGATTAAAAACATCCACTTACAATGTCATGATTAATCAATCTTTAAATCACTTAAATTTTTCTTCAACTCGTGGTTTTAATATGGAACTTGGGAAGCTTAGGAAAGATACGGATAGAGGTTTTGAGTTTGTTGAGAAGCATATTAGTGCTCTGGGTGCAAGATTGGGTATAATGGCAGAAGATGCCTTAGGAATAGTTTAAAGGGTTTACTTGAGAAATCTTTTAAGGTAAATATTGAAAGGTGAAGAGATTTTGATGGGGAGGTTTTCGTTTACGAGCACCCAAGCATGGTCGAAATGGACGTGGTAGTACAAGAGAAAATAATACAAATAATACTAAGAATTGAGATACTATGAGTTCACATCACATGCAAGAAAATCCGATATAACTCTCTTTAAGAAGAAGGCAATATTCTATGAGAAGAAGACCGGTAGAAAGCCGTCAAGGCTAATTATTATAACACCTTATACACCGATGAAAAAGTATTAGAACTTTCGGAAAACTACAAACAAAACTCTATATGAAAATTTAGATTTCATTCGTATACTTTCTCGAAATCTTCCCTACTCTTCAATCTCTCAATAAGATTTAAGACTTTAGCTTTTATACAATCTCTAATTTTCCTCGCTTCTTCTAGTGGCATTTTAGCTGGGTCCGGCATGTTCCAATGTTCCACGTGTTTGGCGTGGACTATCGGACATACGGTGTTGCCCTCGCCTCCGCAGACTATGATAACCATTTCAGCTTTTTCCTGAAGTAGTCTTGTCATAGGTTGAGGTTTCTTACGACTTATGTCTATTCCTTCTTCAAGCATCAGTTTAATAGCGTTGGGGTGAATGGTCTCCGCTGGTGTTAAACCTGCGCTTACAGCTGTCCAATCTTCCGGGGCATATTTGTTAAAATAGGCTTCAGCGATCTGGCTTCTAAAACTGTTCTCTACGCAGATAAAGAGCACTGTCCTCATATGTTTAAGCCTCAAGTTAATCCTCTAATCTAGAGGCCTCTTCTTGGAAACCGCCCACATTTTAACTAACCCCCTTAATTTTTCTAGCAAGCAGTTTGCCAATTTCAACTATCTGCTTAATATCTTCCTCAGTAGGTGGACTGTTGACTTCCAGTGTGTCGACTATTTCAACCTTAAGTGGACCTAGAATTTCCTGCATCTGCTTTATAGCCGCAGCACTCCATCCATAAGAGCTTAATAAAACTGCAAACTTTATCGGTGGGTAGAGAGCTCTTACAAGATACGACGCATAAATCGCCAGTGGGTGGGCTCCACCTAAAACTGTCGGGGCTCCTAGAACTATTGCCCTTGAATCTACAAGGTCTTTTGCTATGTCGCCTAGATCCGCCGATGTCAAATTGTAGACGACTACTTCTATTCCTTCGGAAGCTAGGGTTTCAGCCATCTGGTTAACCATTTTCTCGCTACTTCCCCACATACTAACGTAGATTATTGTTGTTTTCATCTTAGTTTCACCATAAGCCCATCTTCTATACGCATCTAGTATAGGCTTTGGATTTCTATGTATTGGGCCGTGGCTGGGCGCGATCATCCGTATCTCTAGGTTTTCAAGCTTCTCCAGCGCCTTCTTCGCCATCGCTCTGAAATGCATCATTATTTCACCCCAGTATCTCTGAGCGTGGATAAGTAGGTCTTCGATTTCATCGCTGTATACGCCCATTGTTAGGTGGGAGCCGAAGAAGTCGCATGGGAAAAGAATACAATCTTCTTCAAGGTAGGTGAACATAGTCTCCGGCCAGTGTAACATCGGTGCTTCAATGAAGCGTAATGTCTTACCGCCTAGGCTTATGGTTTCATTGTCGCCTACAACCTTTATCCTCTACGTCGGCACGTGGTAAAAGACCTGCGCCATTTTTACGCCTCTACGTGTGGTTACGAGTTTTGCCTTTAATGCCATTTTCATTAGATGTGGTATGGCGCCAGCGTGGTCAGGCTCAGCATGGCTCATAACGATGTAGTCTATTTCATCCGATTTTGCGAAATTTTTGATCTTCCCTTCAAGTTGCTTTTCAAAGCCTGGGTTAACAGCGTCTATTAGGGCTTTACCGTCTTCGCCGATTATAAGGTAGGCGTTATACGATGTTCCTTTTGGAAGTGGTATTAAGGCGTCGAAAATTCTACGGGTTCAATCCCTAATACCAACCCAGTAAACGTTTTTAGTTATTTCCACGACTTCTCCTTCGGTCATACATCCACCTTTATTACAATTGTAATAAAGCATATTTATACCTTTCTCAGAATATCGCATTGGGGAGTGGAGTAGAATGTTGCTACCATGCGAGGTTGCGGTGAAAAGTCTACTTCCAGCAGTAAGGTCGGTATTGACCAAACAACTCACAACAAGACATGGCTTGAAGCAGGTAGAAGTTGCAAAACTTCTAGGCGTAAGCCAACCAGCTATAAGCCTTTATAGTAAGAAAATGCGGGGGAAAGCTTTAGACCTGGAAAGGGACAGAGAAGTTAAAACTTTGATAGAAGATTTAGCGGATTCCCTAGCAAAGGGAGGCTTATCTTACAGGGATTTCACTCTAAAGTTTTGCAGTATCTGTAAGACTACACGTGCAAAAGGACTGTTATGTAACATGCATAGGGCTTTAGACCCAACATTCAACACGGAGAAATGCAGTCTATGCATGTCTACAGACGTAAAATGTTAGCTAAAGGTTCCTAAGCGTTAAGTCTATACGCGACATTTGAGTGAGATATTTAGGTGGAGGAATTTAAGTGGATGAACGTTTGATAGCATCTTTTCTAGATAAGAGGAACGTTTTTGCTGTCGTAGGTGTAAGTAGGGATCCTGCGAAGTATGGGCATCGAGTCTATAGGGATTTACGTTCAGCTGGTTATAGGGTTTTCGCCGTAAACCCTAATTTAAGCGAGGTTTTAGGTGATAAGTGTTATCCAAGTCTTGAAGCGTTACCGGTGAAGCCTGACGTTGTTAGCATAGTCGTTCCTCCTAAGGTGACTGAGACTATAGTAGAAACTTGCAAGAAACTTGGGATAAAGAAGGTTTGGATGCAACCGGGTTCAGAATCCGAAAGGGCGATAAAATTTTGCATGGAAAACGGCATAGATGTTATTCATGGAGTTTGCATAATGGTCGAGAGAAGAAGACAGAAATAACAAATACGGATTTAAAAACACCTATTAGTAGTGCTAGAAAATATACAGGGGATAGGTTTTGGAAAATCATCTCCATCATCATGCTCACCATGTTAAAGAATTTAAAAGAAGATTTTTAACCTCATTGATACTTACCATTCCCATTCTGCTTTTATCTGAAATGGTTCAGATGTGGCTCAGCCTTCAGTGGATACAAATCCCCTATCAGAAACAGGTGTTATCTCTCTTATCGATCGTTATTTATCTTTATGGGGGATGGCCCTTCTTGAAAGGGTTAGCTCAAGAGGTCAAAGCCAAACAGCCCGGTATGATGACGCTTATCGGTACAGCCATATCCGTGTCTCTATTCTCTTGGAACAGGTTTCATAAAAGGACTTTTTCTGAGAGCTTGCAGTCCTTATCGACATTATGCTTCTAGGGCATTGGATAGAGGCAAAAAGCGTTTTAGGTGCTTCAATGGCTTTGGAAGACCTTGCTCACGTAATGCCTACAATAGCTCACCTAATTAAAAACGGCGAGGTTGTAGATGTCCCAATTTCGCAGTTAAAAAGTGGTGGTGTAGTTCTCGTTCGTCCTAGGGAAAAAATCCCCTCCGATGGGATCGTTATCGAAGGTGAATCTACAGTCAATGAATCTCTATTGACTGGTGAGTCGAAGCCCGTCGATAAGAAGGCTGGCGACAGCGTTGTCGGTGGAACAATAAACAGTGATAGTATACTTAAAGTGCGTATTGAAAGAACTGGCGAAGAAACCTACTTGGCTCAAGTCATAAAACTTGTTAGAGAAGCTCAAGAGAGTAGGTCGAGAACGCAGGATTTGGCGAATAAAGCTGCTGCATTTCTGTTTTATGTGGCTTCAAATGTTGGAATAATAACATTCATTGTATGGAGCTTTATCGCCGATTTGGATTTTGCCCTTGAAAGAACAGTTACAGTACTTGTAATAGCATATCCACACGCCCTAGGTTTAGCTATACCCTTAGTTGTAGCCTTATCCACGTCTATAACGGCGAAAAGTGGCATTCTCATAAGGAATAGACGCGCCTTCGAGATGATTAAGGATATAAATATTGTTGTCTTCGACAAAACCGGACATTAACTGTTGGAAAATTCGGCGTAAGCGATGTTGTTTCATTTATATCTGAAGAAGAGCTTTTAAGGCTTACCGCAAGCGTCAAATTTAACTCCGAACATGCTATAGCAAAGGCCATAGTGGAATATGCCGAAAACAAAGGTGTAGAAATTCCCAGGATAGAAGAGTTTAAGGCTTTACCAGGGAAAGGTGCCTATGGAAAGGTTGGAGAAAGGGAAGTTTATGTTGGAAGTGTAAAACTATTGGAAGATTTGAAGATAAGAGTGGAGGATCCGAAGATAATAGAGCTTCAGAAGCAGGGAAAAACAGTCGTTACTCTTTTTTTTACAATAGTTGACGGTAAGCTCGCTGGTGCCTTTGCGTTAGCCGACTCTATAAGGGTAGAATCCTATGAAGCAGTTAAAAGACTGAAGGAAAGGGGGATAAAGGTTTACATGTTAACTGGGGACTCTGAAGAGGTCGCCCACTGGGTTGCTAGAGAGCTTGACATAGACAACTATTTTGCACGAACACTACCAAGTCAAAAAGCGGAAATAATAAGGGTTCTAAGGGGAAGTGGCAATAAGGTTGCTATGGTTGGTGATGGCGTAAATGACGCTCCAGCGCTCGCTACCGCCGATGTTGGTATTGCTATAGGTGCTGGGACAGACATAGCTATAGAAACTGCGGACATAATCTTGGTTAGAAACGACCCGAGAGATGTTGTGAAGGTGATCGACATTTCCCGTAAAACCTACTCGAAGATGGTGCAGAATCTCTGGTGGGCGGCCGGATATAATATGGTAACAATACCTTTGGCGGCAGGAGCCCTATCATGGTTAGGCCTAAGCCTACCCCCAGCAGTTGGAGTAACAATAATGTCGTTAAGCACAATTATAGTTGCCTTTAATAGCCAGACTTTACGAAAATATGAGCCCAAGGCGCTGAAAATGACGGTTAGAAAACCCCTAGTTACAGACCCCGTTTGTAAAATGAAAATAGATCCTGATATGGCCTATAGCAAAATTGAATATGAAGGAAAAACAATCTACTTCTGCTCCAAATTGTGCGAAGAAGAGTTCAAGAAAAATCCTAAGAGATATGTAAAATAGTCAATAGACTCTCGCAATTGTGGTTTTAAATCTTTTAAAACCGAAGACTTGGTCTAACCTGGTCTGACCTATGAGAGAGCATGATAGGGTATGACTTGTTAAGGCTATTATTCAGGCTCTAATATTACGGCTGTTCCCGTAGCAGATACTAATATTATACCTGCACCTAAACCTAAATCTGAAGTTTCTATGTCTACGCCTATAACGGTATTGGCTCCAAGGGCTAAAGCTTTAGCTTTCATTCTCTCTATAGCCTCGTTTCTAGCCTTCTCCATTTCACTCGTAAAGGCTGTAACTTCTCCACCTATCATAGTTTCGATCCCGGCTATGAATCTTCCAAGAATACCCCTAGTTCTCGGAGATAGCCCTGTGACTATTCCTAAAACCTTTTTAATCCTATAGCCTGGCACGACGTGTGTCGTAGCCATTATGAATGTAGATTCTAAGGATGCTCCGCATTTAGGGCAGAATTTAACGCCTTCACCAGCTTCAAAACAGCAGATTGGACATTTCATAGAAAACACTCAGCATTTTCTTTAGTGAACACTCTATTATAGTTTATGGCTAAGCTTTCAATCGGTTGTTAAATGCGGAGGCTTACTTGAGAGTTTAAAAAATAGAGGTTGCAATGTGGAAAAGGAATTAGATGTGCTTCTCAAGGTTGCTCTGGGTGGCTGAGTAAAGGCTTAACGTCTTCCTTTTACTCTAAGTGCTTCTAATTCTTCTAACAGCTTCAACCATTGTCCTCCAAGCTGTCTCAGGGTTTTCACACGATAGTTCTGATCCCTCTTCTGCTCTATAACTCCACGTGGCTATGGCATCTGCTCCAAGCTCTACGGCTTTGATAACACTCTTGTAGACGTCTAATTCACGGTTTTTCGGCACTTTTATAAGTTCCACCCATATCTGGGTTTTAAGATTGGCTTTTCTTGAAACGTCTAAAGCCCTATTAACCCACTCTATAAACCAGTCGAACGTCCTATTGCCCCAAATCCAATATGGGTCTGTTGAAAATACGTCTAGACTTTTGAGTTTTAAAACGGGATTCCAAGAGTGTATTCCATGCATACCCGTATGCTCAGGCATGAGGCATAGTATGTTTATAAGCTCTCCATCTAGCTTTTTAACTTCAGAGGTAAGTTCATCTAGAAAATTGAATAGTGAATTCTGTCTAAACTCTTTAACGTCATCCGTTAAGCTACTCGGCATTTCGTATCCGTATTTCTCGTGGAAGGCTTTCTTACACGATGGGCATCTGCAAGTCCAAACTTCAGGCCAACCTTTTGGAACTATTAGGGAAGGCTCATCCCAGAATACACCGTCTGGTTTAAGTCTAGTAACGATATCTTTAACGCTATTTTTAAGCCAAGTCTTATACTCTGGATTATTTGGGCATCCTCTAATTGGGTAAATTTTCCCTTCATTGTCTACTTCGCACCAATTTGGGTTGTTGGGTATTGTTATGCTGAAGTGCCCCGGTACGAAGAACCCAAAGCCATGTACATCTAAGAACACTCTCAAACCGAGGTCATGTGCTTTATCGACTGAAGTCTTCTTCGCATTTATCATGGCGGGCCATTCATATTCGTTAACGCAGAGCGTTATGGAGGTAAAACCAGCATCGTAGATTTCTCTTAAATCAGCTTCGACGTGTCTAGGATAAGGGCATCCATAATAGGCTACACTCACATCCCAAACCAAAATAACTACCACTATGCTCTCTTTAAATGGTTTCTACTTAGATTTCTATAACGACATCTATTCTATGAATACGTCTTTATTAACTTCAACTTTTTAGACCTCTTGAAGAATAAATCGACCCCTTTCCTCTAGTTTTTCCATGATTTCTCTATGAGGGATTTCCTATAGATGATGGCGCAATAGGAGGTTAAAATGGAGGGAGCTACTACAATCCCATTTTCCTTAAATTCTCCAAACAACGTCTTACACATTCAAGAGGTTTGTATGCGTAGCTTTCCTGTTCCACTATGTACCACTCAGTCCCGCCGACCGTCTCACAGAGTTCGAAGAACTCCTTCCACTTCATATCCCCCTCACCTATCAAGGCTAGTGGGTTTTTCGAGGAATACTCTTTAACGTGTACCGTAAGGGCGCGTTTAGGATATCTCTTAATTATTTCAAGTATTTCATCTGCACTAACTCCACCGTGCATAGCATTTCCAACATCTAGTTGCATTACAACGTCCTTTACCGTAGCGCTGAAGAATATATCCCATGGGATTTCTCCATCTATGGGTTTAAATTCGATATCGTGGTTGTGGTAGCCTACATACATGCCTTCAGGCTTCAATTTACCAGCTATCTCATTGAAAAGCTTAGCAGTTTTAAGCCAAGCCTCCTTAGAATTCCTCATATTTTCAGGTATCCAGGGGACTATGAGGAAGCGGTTTCCAAGCGTTTTATTGAATTCGATAGTCTGCTTCAACTTGTCACCGAGTAGAGTATCTATGCCTATGTGGGTGCCAGCGACCTTTAAACCTAAATCTTTAAGCATATCCCTTAATTCTCCAGCTGTTCTACCATAGTATCCTGCAAAC
This sequence comes from uncultured Candidatus Bathyarchaeia archaeon, assembly GCA_964463005.1. Lineage (GTDB taxonomy): Archaea > Thermoproteota > CALKCG01 > B24 > B24 > DTBU01. The sequence goes on from CAYWZZ010000023.1 coordinate 24,227, forward strand.
TCCACACCTTCATAACCCATGCCCGCTACTTCCTCTAGAGTTTTACGTAAATCACGAGCACAATCCTCCCGAACAGAATACAACTGTAACGCTATTGGTATCCTCTTCATACGTGAACACCTCTCCTATATATTTTCTCTACGGCCTTTAAGCTTTTCCAAACAAGTATCGCAATGACATGGAGGATTGAAACCTGTAAAAGCATTTAAGCATGTCAAACAGATACATTATGGTGTTTGAATTGAAGGTTTCAAGTTTTAAACGTGAATTTAAAACCGTAGCTGTTGCAGTAGCGGTAGTGTTGCTAATAGTTTTCAGCGTTTTAGGCTACTTATACTATAGTGGCCTCTTAACTTTAGAGAAGAAGCGGAAAGACGTAGTCGGTATTATAAACATAAGCGGCGCAATCCTACCGTCGAAGCAAGTAGACGCCTATGCTAAGCTTATAAGTCACGCTCTAAGAAACGATACGATTAAAGCAGTAGTATTGCGAATAGACTCCCCAGGCGGCTACGCAGACTTAGTGGAGGAAATCTACCTAGATATCTTAGAGTTGAAGAAGGTTAAACCTGTAGTGGCCTCAGTAACCAGCGCTCTCTCAGGCGGCTACTACATAGCTGTCGCAACAGACTACATATATGCTACTCCAACGTCCTTCGTCGGAAACGTAGGAGTTATAGGCGTCATGCCTCCCACGTTAATACCGTCGGAAATAGTAATTGAAACAGGCGTTTACAAGGCTACGGGCTTCTCCCAACTCCTCTTTCCATTCAATTTAAGCCATGCATTAGACAACTTCGTTTCAGCTGTCGAGATGGGTAGAGGGGATCGGTTAAAAATCTCTCAAACAGAACTTAGAAGAGGCGGCATCTACTTGGGGAGTGAAGCCGTGAAACTTGGGCTTATCGATGAAATAGGCTCCCTTCAAAAGGCTATAATTAAAGCCGCTGAAGAAGCCAAGCTTGTAGAGTATGAAGTTGTTGATTTAAACGAAGCCCTTAGAGAGGTTGGCTATTCTTGGGGGTCGCAAGGCTCTAATCTGACTCTAGATTGGAGAAATTTGACAGTCGATGTTCTCAACAAGTTTCAACCACCTCCTTCAATATGGTACCTGTACTTACCCTCTGAGTCGGGCTTCACAGTTTTGTCAAACGCAGAACCTATACTCACGGAGCCTAGGGCCTTTAACGAATATGGAAGGGGGCTTGTATTGGTAGATAGGTCTCATGGAAATAGAGTATCGACTTGGGATTTAGATATACTAATAGCTGAACTTGCGGGTAAGAACATAACCGTGCAGTTTACCTTCAGCTGGAGCGAACTCACTTCCATGCTGAGTAATGCATCCTGCTTAATAATAGCGTCTCCGACGAGAGCGTACTCTGCTGAAGAGTGTGACGTTATTGAGGGTTTTGTAGGTAGAGGTGGTGTTCTTCTATTGTTCTTCGACCCAGCCTATGAGTACATAAGCATGTTTGAGCTCTTCGACCCCATAAACTCCATAGCGACTAGATTCGGCTTATTCTTCGCTAAAGGATACCTGTATAACGAAGAAAACTACTACGGGTTCTACAGGAACATATACGTAAACCGTTTTAAGAATAGCAGTATTACGGAAAACTTAAACTCTCTAGTCTTCTTCACTGCAACCCACATACGCCCATCCAATAAGGGGGTTGCTTGGGCTTTAGAAAACACTTACTCTTCAACAGCTGAGAGAACTGACGATTACGCGGTTATAGCGATGGCTAAGAGGAACGGGACTATCATAGCTTTCGCTGATCAAACGTTTCTCACGGAGCCATACTGTTACGTTGGAGATAACTACAAGCTCATACTTAACATAGTCGACTTCATATCGAAGGTTGAGGTGAAGCCTACGGTTAAGGAGGTTGTCGAAGAAGTTGAAGAGATCGCTGAGCCAGAACTTCCAGTTGGAACTGTTAAAGAGTTCATAGAGCAAGTTAACGGTGAGGAGCATATAGTTAAATGGACGAAGTTGAGTGAGACTGAAGTGTTGGTTGAAAAACCGGATGGAAAATGTCACTACTACTATGATGAAGAAGGGTCATTGATTAGAGTGGAGCTGGATGGGATTAAAATAATCTACAATACACCTATAGCAGCTCCACCATATCCACTCACCAGGGGAGAGAGTTGGAGCCGTGAAAGCAATTACACCATGTACATAGATAGCAGTGAAACGCGTGGAAAAATCAACGTGAGCTATAAAGTTGAAGACTTCCAATATGTGGAGGCTAGAAATGGAGAGACATACTTCTGTGCAAAAATCCACTATATAATCGTGGATGAATTCAAGATCGGGGAGAATTACGTGTCGATTAAGTCTGAAGGATTCCTATGGATTTCCCACGAGGTCGGAGAGGTCAAGGAAGAGTATACAACCATCTACTACATGAATAACTCACCTGTTAGCGAAATGCGTGTGAGGCTTATATTAAAGAGTATTCGAAAAGGCGGGTAGAGCTTCCAGTAAACCCAGAGGCTGACCCTCCATGATTATAGACTTCCACACCCATATTGGAGGCGTTAAATCGTACCATATAAAGCTGAAGGGTTTAATCTTCGTAACGGAGAAAGACCTTCTAAGCTATATGGCCGATTTCAACGTATGGAGAGTTGTAGTGCTACCTGCAACAGAGTTCGACGCTGAACTCGGCGAATACATAAATCCCTCTGAAATTGTCCTCAGAATCCATAGATTCCACCCGGAGCTAATACCGTTCTGTTGTGTGAACTCGGCAGAACCTAGGAAATCAAGCGTTATAGAAGAATACATTTCTAAGGGGGCTAAAGGATACGGTGAACATAAAGTTAAACTTCCAATAGATCATCCATCTTCCCAGGAGATTTACGAAATCTGCGGAAAACTTAAAATACCTATTTTACTGCATGTAGATGATTCTCACAACTACATGTTTGAGGAAAGATTCCAAGACATGGCTTACAAATATAGTAGGACAGTTTTTATAATGCATGGACCTGGATGGTGGCGTCACATATCCGCTGAGCCATCTAAGGAAGTATATCCAACAGGTCCCGTGAAGCCAGGTGGATTGGTGGATAAGGTTCTAAGCGAATTTGAAAACGTATACGCAGATATATCGGCTACATCTGGATTCAACGCTCTCCAGAGGGATAAAAACTACGCTAGAGAGTTTCTGGAAAAACATAAGTCGAAAGTCGTTTTCGGAACGGATTTTCCATGTATAGACCCATATGGAGGACAGTTTGGACCGGATGAACTTCACTTAAACCTACTTAAATCGCTAGAGTTAAGCGATAAGACTTTTAAAGCCATAGCGTTTAAAAATGCTGAGAGGCTTCTGAATCTATCACAATAATGACGAATTTGAAGCTCAGAATAGTTTCAGAATTAAATGATTATATCGAGTTTAAAGTAGGTTGGTAAAAAGGTAAGTTCAAACCGTCATCTTCCGTTTAGTATTCACTTCTACCGTGAGCTTTCAAGGTCTTTAGAGAAAGCTTCTACACTCATCTATGTGCTGGGACTCTTGGGTATTAATCGTATTAAACCCTAGACATCTAACAAATCGTGTAAAATCTCCTCCCAATGAATGATAGATAGGAGTACGGCTTTCCCCGTTAACTTTTCACAATTTTCGTAGACCTATTTACTGCGTTATCGTTGCTAGACTGCTACGTTTACGTCTTCCTCGTTTACGCTTAGGCAGTCCAAGTTTGTTTCTAAGTGCTACTATACTACTTATGGATATTTTAAGCCTATTGGCCATATCCTTATATGTAAGTCCTTCAAGGTATAGCTTCTTAAATTCTTCAATGTCTATGTTGCTTACGCGTATGTTGCTTGGGCGTCCAAGCCCCATCTTCTTACACTGATACTTAACAGATTCGAACGATACTCCAAGTTTTTCAGATATTTCCCTATATGTAAAACCTTTCATCCTAAGCTTTTTAATGAGTTCTGGGTCTACTGAACTAGGCCTACCCCTCCGTTTCATACTGAGGCCAAGCTTCTTAGCCCAGCTTGAAACTGTATGCCTATGTACACCCAATATCTTAGCTATCTCAACAGCAGGTTTTTCCGTCCACATGCTCCTTATGAGCGCAATTTGCTCTTCACTAAGTCTTTTAAATCTGCAAAACTGTGGATGGGGTGGAAGTCCAAGTTTAGCTCTCCTACGTCTAACGGTGGATTGGTAAACGTTAAGTATTCTAGCTATCGCGTGATCACTTAAACCCTTATTGTAAAGTTCAATCAGCTCTTCGTCGGTAAACTTTCTGGGAAACACAGCAAATTGAAGATGCAAAAACGAATTTAAATATTTCTCATGTTGGGATTGGTGTACCAAGTGTAGGAGGAGCGTCTAAGTACGCGTGATATGGTAGGGTGATGGCTCAATCGATTGGAGTATGTCTAGTGCACCTACCAGCTTAATGGTTTATTAACTCTATATTTTCTACTAATCTTTAGAAATTCCTTGAAGTTTTCTATGCTCATTTCATATGGTATGTCGCCTTCAGAGCTCAGTATGAATCCTCCGCCTGGACTACCCACTCTAAGTCTATCGAGTATATGCTCTTTAAGTTCTTCTATGCTCATAAGCCCTATATGTTTGCTTAAACCTCCTTGTAGGCACAGTTTATCTCCATAATTCTCCTTAAGAGTTTTGAGGTTCATGTTGTCTGAAGGGCCTATGGGGTTTAAAACATCTAGCTTAGCATTCACCAGTAACGGTACTATAGCATTTATGTTTCCGTGACTGTGCATGTTTACAAATGCTCCATATTTATGGGCTAATTCTATAGCTCTCCTATGCCATGGATATATTAACTCTTCGTAAAGCTTAGGGTGGATGAACATCCCCTTATTGTAACCTAAATCTTCAACCCAACCTATCATTAAAGCTCCGCGCTCTAGAAGGTTCTTCTCAGCTTTAATGTTGAATTCCCCTATTCTAGCTAGAAGCTTCTTATAGAATTCCCGTCGCATGTAGATGTCTTTAAGCGTAACCTCTAATGGCCCTCTTAGGAAATACCAGACGCCTGAGAAGAAGCCGTTTATTCCACAAATTGGGAAAAAGCCCTTATCTATCACATACCTTATCCTTTTCTCAAGCCCCTCATACCTTTCAGGGTCGTCTGGATCCGGAAGCTCAAGCTTATCTAAATCGTCTTCGCAGTTAACAGGATACTTGATGTATTCTCTAGCCCAAATCCTCCTAGCGGTACCTATACGCCATAAAGCTCCAGTCTCCCACTCTACAATATAGGCTTTATCACTGGTTTTAACTACTCTTCTAACTTTAAAGCCTCCATCTCCAACCCCTATTATGAAATTATCCATGAAATCGGCTTCTCTGAGTGCTCTATCTAAGTCTGCGAATTCCCTTGTTATCAACTCATAGGCGGCTCTTCCAGTCTCCCCCTTTACCTGTCTAATACCTTCTTCAACTATGGGAGAAAATTTAGCCCTAGCCATTTCATTCGTAAAACCGATGATTTGAGGGGTTACAGGTGGCTCTTCATGCAACACAGTTGCTAGTACACACTCAAACCTATCGACCAAAATTTAAGCCTCCACGTGAATTTATCAAGAGGCAAGTGAGAGTTCAAAATCCAGCTACTTCGTAGCATTAGAGGTATAAGTCAAACCAAGTCTTAGCTAATACTAAGAAGTTCGGCGTATAACCGTGGACTTGTCCGTGAAACTCGATAATCGCCCTAGTATTCGGTAACCGTTCATAGAGTGAGTAGATTA
>CAYWZZ010000024.1:0-25957 GCA_964463005.1 uncultured Candidatus Bathyarchaeia archaeon
TTAGCAAACTCTACTTTAACAATTTTAGTCACGTTTTTGATATACTTGAATATGTTGATGAGGTAATTCATACTGTAGCTACTCTCCGCATAGCCCCCCTTATCGAATAGCATTTGAGAATTCAATAGCCCCTCACTATTCTTACCCTTGAATTGTACGGTATCTTCCGTAACGGATACTTTTACAGTATATTCGTCTGAAGTACTTGAGAGAATCCTGTATACTTCAGCAGCAGGTGCTATGAAGTAGACGTTTAAATCTAATTTCAATAGAGGTAAATCCTCCAGTTCAATATCCGGTTGCTCAAACTTCTTAGTTACATTACTGCACGATATTTTGAGAGACCCCGACCTACATACTGTAAGCGTACATTTATCGCCCTTTCTAGGGTTGAGGGGGTTCTCTTCCATTAAGTAGCCCCTATGAGCTCGAGAGTCTATTTCTAATATTATACATGGCTGGTTCATCGGATGAGTTGCCAGTTAAATCTAATAAAAGGTGTAATTAGATATTTGAGTCAAATTTGCTACTCGTAATTGGTGGGCTAATATGGGTTCTTTCGACGTATGGGTTCAAGATGCTCTTACAAAAGTTTTTAGAGACTCTATTAAGCCTGAAGACGCTGGTAGTGAAGTAACTATAGATACAGTTCGCAACGAATATGAGGCTGTTCAAATCGTAGTGAAACCTTTTGAAGATGTGGTGTGTTTAAAGCAAGTGTCACCAATCTTAGACATGAATCTAATGAGTACGTGATAGCAAAAGTATATGTGCGATTTGTAGGATATGTACCTGTTAAACGGAACACTCCCAATACACCTTTAGAAGAGCTAGTTCGGAAGGCTCCTGACGTTTTCCCAGACCCATTACTTGAAGAAGAAGCTGTTAAACTGAAGAGAGGTGAAAATCAACCGATCTGGTTAACAGTATACGTACCCAAGGATGCACCAGTTGGAAACTACCATGGGGAATTAATGCTTAAAGGACTAGATGAGCGTATAGTGAAGGTTAATTTGAAAGTACATGACGTTATCCTTCCTGATAAGAGGACGCTAAAGCTTTCAAACTTCATAAGCCCATACAATATAAGTAAATTCTACAAATTGACGCCTTGGAGTGAGGAACATTGGGCTCTATTGAGGGCTTGCGCGCGGAACATGGCTGAGCATAGGCAGAGTAGTATAATAACTCCCATTTTAGATTTAACCCGCATCTACAAGGGCGACGGTTGTTTAGAGTTTGACTTCCAGCTTTTAGACCGCTGGATCAACCTATTCAGGGAGGAGGGAATTATAGAGATCATAGAAGGGGGTTATTTAGCAGGTAGACCCCCTAGAACTGTTGAAGGCTGGTGGACCGTTCCGGAGTTTCTTTCAGCATCTTATCGTGTGTTAAATAAGGACGGTAGTCTCGCATATGTGCAGGAGCCTGTTAAAGTATCTAGCCCAATATTCGAGAACTTTATATCTCAGTTTATGCCAGCCCTTCAGAACCACTTAGAAGAGATGGGATTGTTGGATAATTACCTTCAACACATCGCAGATGAACCTATAGACCGTAACGCGGAAAGTTACAAGTATATAGTGGGTTTGGTTAGAAAATACGCTCCTAAGATAAGGACGATAGAGGCTTCGACCTGTAAACAACTCATAGACTACATTAACGTGGTAGTTCCGCTATTAGACGACTATGATAGAAACATGGCCTTCTACGAAGAACGTAAAAAGAGGGGTAATGAGGTCTGGTTTTACACGTGTTTATCCCCAACTGGTAGATATCCGAACAGGTTCATAGACTACTCACTTGTAAAAGTTAGAATACTGCATTGGATAAACTTCAAGTATGGGCTTGAGGGGTACTTACACTGGGGCTACAACTATTGGACGGAGAACCCGTTTGAAGACGTTGAAAATGAGCCGCATCATCCATTTCCACTACCCCCAGGAGACGCCTTTATAGTCTACCCCGGTAAATCTGGCCCCTTAGATTCAATAAGGTTTGAAGTTTTAAGAGACGGTGTTGAAGACTACGAAATGTTGAAATTGCTTGCGGAGAAGAGGAAAATGGATGAAGCTGTTGAACTATGCAATCTAGCAGTTAGAAGCATTACAGAATACGTTAGAACACCTAAAGAGCTCCTCTCTATGAGATTGAAGCTTATAGAAAGGCTTGAATCCATAGGTTGATTTCTATAGTTGTTGTAATATTATGAAGACAATGTAATCGTAGCTTTCATATACATTTCTCCTTAACCCACTTCAATTGTTCCAATGCCTTATCAAGTTCTGTTATGAAGAATCCTATTGCATAATCGCTTACGCCTCCAACCCATATCAAGTTCTCCTTATATACCACCAAGCCATTTCCAAATATCACAAACGGCCTATCGCCGTATTCTTCATTTAAATCTTTTGGAGCAAGTAAGTAGTCGCTTACAGCTAAGAGTTTTCCTTCCCTGTCGACAAGTGCTAATCCATTTCTGTACGAGTAGTCTTCCTTATGAACTCCATGCCATCCGACTAGGTATTCGTCAGAGGATATTTTAACGGTGTTTGTTGACCAGCCTACTTTCCACTCCCAATCTTCAAAGGGTAGTACGGGCTCCATGGAATCTTCATATATAACTGCCTCTGGCAGGTTTGCCATCCCCCTCCAGCAGATTTCAACATCCTTTGTAAGCGGTCTGGTCAGTATCGCTGTTGCATCGGCTTTTACATCTATGAACGTTGAATCCTTATTGGCCTTCGGTAGAAATAACCCATCGTCCAGCGTTTTTATTTTAAAGTAGTCTCTCAAAATACAGTTGTAGTATTCATCGAATCTAGCGTATGCTTGAACTATCGCTGTGTTAAGTCTACCGTTTTCAGACAAATATCCATATCCGGTGTATAGGATGATCAGATCATTATCTACTTTAAATACACGGGCATCCTCGCATCCTCTAAACTCCCACAACATTTTAGGCCATAGTATGATCCTTACGTGAACTGGAAGGTCTACTTCTCCATTTATTAGATCTTCAACGTTTAGTTTGAAAACTCCAATGCTGGAAGTATACGTGTAATAGTCAAAGATAAGCCTTGGGAAGACGTTCAAAGTTTCACCATCCAGTAATGCTCCAGGATTAAACGCCATCTTAGGACGTTTTCTTAAATAGTTCTCTACTAAGATGTCCTGTTCTGAAACTATGTACAATCTCCTAGTGAAAATATCGTTTACCCTGTTTCTTCTGATACCACGAGATGATTTTAGAAAATCTACAGCCTTCAAAGCCACTGTTAAATGTTATGCTGGGAAGCTTAAACGTATCTATGTGAAGTATTATGAACTTTCTTTAAATTTTAGGAATTTTGACATAGCTTTACCAGAACCATAAGCTTTTATATGGATAACGTAAACATAATGTATGCCGGTGGATTATTATGGCTAGGTGGCATTTAATAGGGCATGCCCATATAGACGCTGAATGGCTTTGGACGTTTAAAGAAACGCTTGAAGTTTGTAGGGAGACGTTTAACTCTGTGTTGAATTTCATGAAGGAATATCCGGGGTTTACATTCTGCCAAAGTAGCGCATGCTACTACGAGTCTATGGAGAAGTTTTACCCTGAAATCTTTAAGGAGATTAAGAATAGGATTAAGGAGGGCCGTTGGGAGATTGTCGGCGGCTCATGGGTTGAATTCGACACAAACATGCCTTCAGGCGAATCTCTGGCAAGGCAGTTCCTCTATGGCCAGAGGTATTTTAAAGAAAAGTTTGGATTCTACGTTGAAGTAGGCTGGTTGCCAGATAGCTTCGGGTTTGCTTGGACTCTACCTCAGATAATGGCAAAATCTGGTATAAAGTATTTTTTAACTCAGAAAATGTCTTGGAACGATATGGTCTACTACCCGTTTAGCGTATTCTTATGGGAGTCTCCTGATGGAACTAGAATACTTTCACATCAAACTCTGGGAAGTTACAGCGAGGAAATTAGAAACGAGAACATCGGACGTTTCAATAGGCAATCTATGATGCTTAAAAGCCTCCACGGTATTGAAGACCTGCTTATACTGTACGGTGTTGGAGATCATGGTGGAGGTCCTAGGAAGAGCGACTTAGAGACGATATCTAAGTGGATTAAAAGTGCAGATTTACCTGCTGAAGTGTATAACACCAGAGCTATAGACTACTTTAAAACACTCGAACAATACTTGGGTAAGGCCAATATTCCAGTGATCTCAGATGAACTGTACTTGCAATTTCACAGGGGAGTATACACTACACAGTCTAGGTTTAAGCAGATTAATAGGAGGTCTGAGGTTTTAATAGACGAAGTTGAAAGATTCTCTCTTATTGCAAGCATTATGGGTGGGGAATATCCGAAAGAAGATCTGCAGAGGTTCTGGAAGAAGATAATGTTACATCAATTCCACGATACGATGTCAGGCTCAGGTATACGGGATGTATATGAAGACTGTGAGAGGGATTTCAGGGAGCTTTTAAAATTCTCATCGGAAGCCCTCGATAGAGCTTTAAAGACAATAGCTTCTAAGGTTGATACACAAATAGATGGCATACCTTTACTCGTATTCAACCCACTGTCTTGGAGTAGGAGAGACGTTGTGGAAGTCGAACTGGCCAATATCAAAGGGCCATTCGAACTCTTAGACTCTACGGGTGTAAGTGTTCCAATACAACTGATGGAAGGCGGTAAAAAGATGCTTTTTATCGCCGAAGCTCCATCGTTGGGCTACGTACTCTATAGGCTTAAACCCTTAGAATCTTGGAAAACCTATCAAACAGACGTTAAAGTACTTGAACGTGATGATAAGGTGCTACTTGAAAACTCGAAGGTTAAACTGTCCATAGATAGGAGGACTGGCATAATAGAGGAGCTTTACGATAAAGAGCTTGGGTTAAACCTCATAGGCAGTGGAGGCGTTAGAATTCAAGTGTTTGAAGACTATCCGTATCCAGGTAGGAGGACACTATTCTACGATTTCGACGCTACTGTCTTCGACACTTGGGAAGTTTACATATGTACTCAACCAGGTGGTGTAAAATACGTCGATCTTAAAGAAGCAGAGGAAGTCAAAGTCTTAGAGGATGGTCCAGTGAGAGCTACGGTATCTATCAAGTATAGGTTTAAACAAGATGGTAGGGAAGACTCCACCTTCACGATATACGTTAGATTGTGCTCAGATTCGCCCATGGTCCGCATGGATTTTGAAGTCGATTGGCATGCAGCGCACAGAATGGCTAAGTTAACCGTACCACTCAGCTTCCAAAGCGACTATACGACTTGTGAAATACCATATGGATATATTAAACGTAGAAGCCCTCTATCTCCAGATGCGACACTCTACGAGAGAGCTAAGTATGAAGTACCATGTCAAAAATGGGTGGACTATACATCCGATGATGGAAAATACGGCTTATCCATATTGAATGATTCCAAGTACGGTTATGATCAAGCCGGAAACGCCGTTAGAATGTCTCTACTTAGAAGCCCGAGATATCCTCCTAGGTGGGGTGAACCCTGGGAAGTCTTCATCCAAAAGGAGGAGATAGCGGATCAAGGGTTACATAAGTTCAGCTTCGCACTATACCCGCATATAGGATGTTGGAGGGCTGCTCAAACGGTGAGGAAGGCTTACGAATTAAACTATCCTCTAATTGCAGTATTTGAGGAAAGACACGTTGGAAGTCTACCTAGAGTATTCTCATTCCTCGAAATCAAGCCCGAGAACATAGTGGTAACGGCTCTTAAGAAAGCTGAAGACTGTGAAGATGCAATAATTCTAAGGTTTTACGAAGCCCATGGTAGTGACGTCAAAGCTCATGTAATGAGTTTTTGGAAGTCGAAGGAGACGTATGAAGTAGATATACTTGAAAGAGAAATAGGTAAAATTGAAGACACACCTGGAGTACGGGTTTCACATAATGAAATTAAAACGTTGAAATTTAAATTATAAGGCAATAAACAACGTTAGCGGATCTTATTAAGTCTCCATTTCCACAATGCCTTCGATATTCTCTATTTTTAATAACCCTCTTAGCATCACGGTATGTCTTACCCGCATTAACTTGAACTCAGCTTGAAAATGCTAGGTTCTATTTGCATATTACCATATTCCTTGGTAGAGCACCTCCTTGACGTTGTGTAAAAATTTATAACAACGTTTTAAAATATTAAAAGCATACTCATGGCCGGTCGCGATGTTAAACGTCGAATCCACACGTAGAGATTTCCCAATACTTTCATTACGTAGAGAAGATGGTAAGCCTTTGATCTATCTAGATAATGCTGCTACAACACTTAAACCACGTCAGGTTATAGACACTATTGTCAGTTACTATGAACGGTATACGGCTAATGTGCATAGAGGCTTGTATAAGTTATCTCAAGAAGTGACCACGCTTTATGAAAACTCTAGAGAGGCTATTGCAAGGTTTATAAAAGCAGACTCCAGCGAAATTGTTTTCACGAAAAACGCTACGGAAGGTATCAATATAGTTGCTTATGGTTTAAACTGGAGTCCGAGGGATGAAATTATTACGACTATTATGGAGCATCACTCAAATCTAGTGCCTTGGCAGATTATACGCGACAGGTTTAAAGTGAATCTTAAATTCCTAGACGTGACGGATGAAGGATATTTGAACGTGGAAAATCTCCCATCACTTATATCGGAGCGGACAAGATTGTTAACTTTAACACACATATCAAACGTGCTTGGAACCATAAACCCAATTGAAGAACTTGTTAAAATAGCTCATGAACACAATGTTCTAGTTCTAATAGACGCAGCGCAATCAGCTCCACATATCCCTATAGACGTGAAGAGAATTGGATGCGACTTTCTAGTTTTCAGCGGTCATAAGATGCTTGGACCTACAGGTATAGGCGTCCTGTACGTGAACAAGAATGCGTCGGAAGTTCTTCAGCCTCCTTTTGGAGGAGGGGAGATGATAAGTAGAGTAGACCTTACGAAGACTGAGTGGAACGACGTGCCGTGGAGGTTTGAACCCGGTACACCAAACGTCGCTGGAGCTTTAGGGCTTGCCGCAGCCGTCGATTATCTCAAGAACATCGGAATGAATAATGTACGAGAACATGAGATTCAGCTGACGGAGCTAGCTCTCAGAAGACTTGGCGATCTGAAGCGTGTTACAATATATGGTCCTAAGAAAGCCGAGGATAGAGGTGGACTTATAGCCTTCAATGTTGAAGGTGTGAATAGCCACGACGTCGCCCTACTATTGGATGAACTTGAAAATATAGCCGTCAGATCTGGTTTACACTGTGCAGAGCCTCTACATAAAAGATTTAAGGTGCAAAGCTCTGTCAGAGCATCCTTCTACGTATACAATACTGTAGAAGAGGTTGAGGTTTTCTGTGATGCTGTAGAGAAAATATCCAAACTATTGTAAGGATTTTTAACTATTTTCTCAAATCGTTGCTTACGAGCTCGGCAACGCGTTTACCCGATAAAAGCATGCCACCGAATATAGGTCCCATCCTCGGTATCCTATATAATGTTGCTACGGCCATCCCAGCAACGTATAGACCAGGGCAGACTTTACCCGTTTTCTCTACGATAAGCTTCTCTCCTTCAGCAGCCCACATGGATGCTTCTCCAGGTAAAGTTATCTCTAAACCCGGAACCTTCTTGACAGCCACTGAAATCACTTCAGCTTCATGCCCAGTACAGTCTATAACGGCTTTAGCTTTAAAACTGATTGGGTCTACGTGTAGAGCTGCTATTATCGTTGAACTCCATTGAACGACAACTCCCACAATCCTAGGAGTGTTATCTTCAACTCTGAAGACCACATCGTCAACAGATACTCCTAGAAGTATTTCCGCACCCGCATCTATGGCCGCTGTAGCTAGCTTAGCTATCATCTCCGCTGGATCAACCACATATAGATCGTCATCGAATCGTCTAAGCTTACATCCGAATTCTCTAAGTATGCTATCCGCAGGCTTCTGAACGAGAACCGCTGGAAGTTGCATGCCCCCGCCACCCATCCCACCGCCGAAGGAAAGCCTCCTCTCAATTACAAGTGTATTTAAACCATTTCTGGCTAAGTATGTTGCAGCTGTAAGTCCTGCTGGACCGGCACCTACAATTATAACGTCTACCTCAGCTAATCTATAGAGTTTGTCAGTAGCCGCCTTGACTATAGCTCTAGTTATGAGGGCTTCATCTATAACCATGCAGACCCGGTTAGTATTACCGTGTTAAGCTTATATTTATATCTATCTTCGTGAGATACGTGGTTTGACGAGTTGTCAAATTTTATGTCTTTCCATTTAGCATAGCTTATATCTATTTGTCTAATTCATTTCCAACTCTGGTCATAGGGGACACAGGCTTTAGGATTAAACGTTGAAATTGAAATTTCCCAAAAACTTTTAAGTTAGAAAAGATTCTCATAACACTGTTATGAATTATCAGATCACATACTTGAATGTATCCGAAGTGAAACAGCCTGTAAACGTCGATTTAAGAGCCGTCATCTCCACGTATAGTCGGATGCTTAGCGAGGGCGTTTTAAAGGAGCCCATCGTAGTCGAAAGAACAACCATGGTTGTTTTAAAGGGATATGAAACACTTGAAGCTTTAAAGCTACTTTCAGCTGAGAAAGTCCCAGTGTTACAAGTCGATTCATCTAAAGTCAAAGTGAGGTCTCTACAAGCTGAGTTAAAGCCTATAACGTTGGAGGTTATCCTCATGGCAGGTGTGAAAGGGCCGAAGCTTCCATATAATAGCTTTAATGTTCAAATCGATGTGGAGATTCCTACTGTGGAGGTAAGTTTAAGCGAGCTTAGTGTTTGGAGGAAGGTTGAGGATGGCAGGCTTAGAGTGTATAATGATACTTTAGAGCTTCTCTACAAAGACTGGCCGACGCCTTTAGTTAGGCTACGGTCCTTCTCCTCGGAGAATAGGAGCGTTTGGGCTAAGCTTGAAGGAGCAAATCCATACAGTAACAGCGTTAAGGATAGAGTAGGATGGTCCATGATCATGGCCGCCCTCGAAGATGAGAGGTTGGGCGATATCCTGTATGAGGCTACCTCGACAAACACTGGGATAGCTATAACCGCCATAGCCAACCTCTTAGGAAGAAAGACTAAGCTATTCATACCGAAGACTATTCAGAAGGCTAGCGACGTTTTCCTCAAAGTTTTAGGAGCAGACGTTGTTAGAGTACCAGTGGGTTTAACCGTGGAGGCCATAGAAGATGTTGATGCAAAGTCTAAAACAGAAGGTGCTACTCATTTAAACCAGTTTGAGAACGATGCAAATCTTAAAGTACATCTTAAATACACGGCTAAGGAGATAGACGAACAGCTTAGAAGTGTCGGACTTAAACCAGACTACATAATAGGGGGTTTAGGAACGTCGGGACATATGAGCGCAATATCCATCTACTTCAAAAGTAGATACGGTAGCTCCGTGAAAGTCATAGGCGTTCAACCAGCCCCCAACGAGGTGATCCCAGGTATACGTAGAATTGAAACAGGTATGAAGTGGGTTCACTGGACAGACTTCGACCAAGTTATAGATGTTAAAAGGAGGGAGGCTATAGAGGGAGCGTTAACAGTTGCTAGAAGAGAAGGGCTTTTAATAGGTTTAAGTGCTGGAGCTGTTTTTCACGCGTTTACTAAAGTAGCGGAAGATGAAGGAGTTTACGTGTTGGTATTCCCAGATACCGGGTACAAGTATGCCGAACAGTTTGAAGAATATTTTCGGAGTGTAAATTGACGCTAGGCATATACTATAGCCATCCTTTCGGTCGAACAGAGCGATAAACGTATGTCAAAGTAACTCGTAGACCTGTAGATCGTGTAAATGGAAGCTGTATACTAATACTAGAACAGTATGAGCGATATAGCTCTCATTGGACAAGCATCCACGCATATACCGCAGGCTACGCATTTGCTTTCGTCGAAAATTACCGTGTAATCTTGGGAAATATGGATGGCGTCGACGGGACATAGGGAAAAGCACCCGCCACAGTGTATGCATTTATCAGAGTCTACAGATATCGTCCTCTTAAGTATGACATCAACGCCCTTACTTTCAAAAGCCCTTATGATATCATTTGCATGTTCATCTGGAACTTCTATAAGCATCTCTCCGCCCCTCTCATGTATGGAAGCTTTTAAAATGTTCAGTTTAACACCCTTCTCCAGTATGACTGTTGAAGTTACAGGCTCTCTCATAAGTTTGCCGTGAAATCTCAACAGCATTTTAACCACTTCATCACCTCCTATACCATTCTTTTCGTAACGGTTCTCTCCTTCATAGGCTTGAATACGGAATCCCTTGGCAGGTTTTCGACGGGCTTAGATAGGAAAAACCTCCCATCTTCAATCCATTTCTTTAAAATTTCAGCTATTTCAATAGCACCTTTAAGGCTTGAAAGTGGGCTTACCTTAACAGTCTTACCTAAAATCTCTATCTTACCCGATTTAAGCTCTCTATACGAGACCTCCCTTAGAACGGGTCTACTCCTCCTAGGAACACCATAGTCTAAAACTTTAACCATTATATTTTCATCAGTCATAACCGCGATGTTTTTAGCAATCTTCAGGTTTAATATGGGTATGGGTATGCCCAACCCGACGTATATTGACGTCCCGTAGCGGGTGATGGCTGCTCCCCTAACGAACCTAGCATCCATCTCCATACAGTTCCCCTTAACCATCAACGTACCCATTTGATTCCCCGGATCATGCTGAGTACCTTCACCTATGACATAACCCTTTGCCCCTCCCAGAAATATCCTAGTTCCAATACCTATCGTCTCATACTCAGGGTCGTTTATTAGCGGGTTTAATTCACCAGCTCCGGAGAACGTCGCATTACCATACTGTGGAAGCAACTTACCCATATAGGTATATATCACTGTATCTCTGCCGTTTGTCGCACATACATACTTCTGGTAAGAGTTTCTAAAGTTCAGCATGTAAAACTGGTTTAAATCGTACTTAGTTATGGTTGTTTCAAGCCTCGTCCTCGGATAGCAGTCAGTCCCGTAAGCCGTAGCCCTCAATTCAACTTCTTCACCACGTATTAAGTCTTCAATAACATGCCCTCCACCGTATTCGAAAGGCTTAGTTTCAGACATCTGAGCCGCCCCTATATACAAGTCTACAGCAGCACCCGGATGGCATACTGGAACGTCGTTTATCCATGCCTTATCTATTTTAATAGGGGGGTCTGAATGTCCAAGATTAATAACGGCGCCAGAAGAGCACATGGCTCCAAACGTTCCAGTTGTTACAACGTCAACTTCCTTGGCTACGTTTTCATAGCCTTTAACCTCAGCTAGGCGTTTAAATTCATCAGCCCTTAAAACTACGGCATCACCTTTTCTGATCTTCTCGTTTATCTCTTCATATGTTCTTATCGGTCTTTCAAATTCGCAATTGCTGGTCAAAACACTCACAGTAAAACACAGTTATATACGTATTGTTAAACCTTTCTTAGAGAATATAACTTACAGTAATTTTAGAAGCCAACAGCCTCATATAGCCTAAGCAAACCACTTTCATTATGACCCCCTATTTAGGTGAGTCTCTCCGGATGCGTGTAAACGTTAAACCCAGTTCCTCTAACAAACCCTATGAGGGTTATTCCAAAACTGTCGGCTAACGATATTCCGAGCGATGTTGGAGCGGATATTGAAGCAATGACTGGTATTCCTATCCTAGCGGCTTTCAGAACGATTTCAGATGAAAGCCTTCCACTGCACGCTAAAAATGTAGAGCTAAAATCAACGGTTCTTCCTAAAACATATGCTCCAACGACTTTATCTACCGCGTTATGTCTACCTACATCTTCACAGAGAAACTCAGCCCCCCTACAGTCAACAATCATCGCCGCGTGAACACCTCCAGTTCTACGATAGATCGTTGCATTGGAATTGAGTTTTCTCACAACTTTAAAAACTTCGGTAGGAGACCATTTAACGTTTGAGTCTACTTTCCAATTATATGCTTCACTAGAGGGTGTTTCCGAAGATTGGCCGCATGCAGTTTTCACGATCTTAGTAGCTTTAATGTTTCGCAATATCGATCTCTCCTCAACAATGTTCAAAACTGTGACGTAGACGTTTGAATCTTCCACACGTATATCAACTACTTCATCGAGATCCTTCACAAAACCTTCGGTCATGAGATGACCAACTGCTAATTCTTTAAGTTCTCTAGGAGTTGCGTAGAGCACGGTCAGAAGTTTTCCATTGACATGAATTGTTACTGGAAGTTCTACGGCGACTTCATCTTCAACATACTGTAAGCTTCCGCGCCAAAGCTTTAGAATACTGTATTTTCTGATGGGATTCTCCATATTCTAAGACGCCCTCACGAATACGTTGACTTTTCACCTGTTTTAATAGGTTCATTTAGACTTCCAGACTTATACCCGTAGAGGTCTAAGGTAACGTATAAATATCCTAGGCTTCTGAGTTTGGCCCATATTGAATCCATAAGCTCTTCGCTGAAGAGCATCTTCCTCTCATCTCTACCAACTTCTATTCTAGCTATAGTACCGTGGTCTCTAACCCGAATCTGTTTAACACCTGTAAGCTTTTTTATATAGAGCTCCGCTTCTGAAACCCTCCTGAGCTTATCGTAAGTTATCTTCACACCATATGGAATTCTCGACGCTAGGCAGGCCATTGAGGGTTTATCAGCTGTAGGAAGGCCTATAAATCTTGAAACGAATCTCACGTCGTTCTTGGTGAAGCCCAATTCCGCCAATGGACTTCTAACTTTAAATTCTCTTAAAGCTCTAAGACCAGGTCTAAAATCTCCACTATCATCAGCGTTAGACCCATCAACCAGCAGTTCTAAACCTTCCGTTTCAGCTATTCTGCTCAACGTTCTCAACAGCGACTTTTTACAATAATAGCATCTATCAGGAGGGTTATTAGCAAACTCAGGATCGTCTAGCTCGTTAATCTTAACGATTTTATGTCTAATCCCTATCAGCTTGGCTATTTTAACAGCTTCTTCAAGCTCTCCCGGAGGGAGTGTGACGGAGTCTGCTGTAACGGCCAAGGCTCTATCGCCTAAGACCCTGTGAGCAACATAGGCTACGAGGGTACTGTCTACGCCACCGGAGAAAGCGACCAATACGCCGTTTCTACCTTTAAACCAGTCTAAAAGCTTGTTAATTAAAGTTTGAGCCTTTAGGTAAGCCTCAGCATCTTGGCAGGCTGTTTTTTCGGACATAGTTCTCAAGAATTTTCTATAACACCGTTTTATAAGCCTTCCTCTGTAAAGAAAATATTAACACAAAGTTTAAATTTGATTTAACTGGAAATTTAACTGGAACTAGTGGGCACATGAAGCCTAAATTGGTCTTCGTCGGAGGCTTCTTGGGAAGTGGGAAGACAACATTACTTCTTAGAGTGGGAGAGATGTTGGTGAATGAGCATGGTAGGCGGGTAGTCATGGTAACGAACGACCAAGGAGAGGTTCTAGTAGACAGTCTCACCGTTAAAGACTACGGCTTCGAAACCGCAGAAGTAATCAGAGGATGCTACTGTTGTAACTTTCAAGTTTTCATCAACCACGCTCAGAGGATTTTAGAGGAGCTGAAGCCTGATGTGATTTTAGCCGAGCCTGTTGGAAGTTGTGCGGGTTTAATGCCGACATTGTATGCACCTATAAAAGAGTTTTACTCTAGCGATTTTGAACTCTCTCCGCTCATAGTTGTGGTAGATGCTTCTAGAATCCTTCAGCTCCACCAAGAAGTGAACCTTCTAGATTCCGGAGACCCTATTGCATTTCTTATAGCGTCGCAGATAAGAGAGGGTGAAGTCATATGCGTCAACAAAATCGACTTGGTGGATGATTCAACAACCTTAGAAGCCCTCAACCTGCTTAGGAAAATAAGACCTGAAGCCGATTTCATACTTACATCCGCTAAATTGAACGTTGGCGTTGAAAAGGTCGTAGATATTATTCTTGGAGGGGCTTCAAAAGGACTACCATACCCGGATATAGACATGGTTAAATACACAGAGGCTGAGCTTCAACTTTCATGGTTTGACGGACTCTACGAAATTAAACCGAGAAGAGACTTCAACCCGAAAGCTTTCATAGAAGACTTTTTAAAAGAGGTTGGTAGACAGATAGAGAAACTTAATGGGTTTATAGCTCATGTAAAAGCCTACCTAAGAACCAGCATGGGAGTATTCAAAGCCAGCATCACATCTGAACACAACGTCGACCTAAGCGAACTTAAAAACGTTAAACATCCTGGTTCTGGGATCTTCTTGGTAAATGCTAGAGTTAAACTTAACCCTGAGGAGTTGAATAAAGCTATAAACATAGCATTAGAAATCGAGGAAGTGAAATACAACGTTAACTTTTCTAAAATTAGAAGTGAATCTTTCAGACCTAAACCTCCCAAACCTCAGTTTTACATACCATATTCTAAAGACTAGGTTGATGGGTTAATCCGTTGTCGGATGGTTGATTCCTTTGTAAGTATCCGTTTCGCTCCCATTGAAGCTTCATAAGCGGCTTTCTAGAGCGACGAAAGCTCTCTTCATTCCATTCAGTGCCATACTCCACTACATATCTGGGGCGTTATTGCGTTGACGGTGAAAAAGATATATAAGGCCAACTATTTAGAAAACTCTGACGAACCTTAAGTTTTAAGGAGATAAACGATGGGCCATATAGAAGTTGAGGTTGGAATTGGAGACCTAGATGGGGAAAAGCTTACCAAGGTTAAGGCTCTCGTCGACACTGGAGCTACATTTACCGTAATCCCGGAGAGCATTGTCAAAGAGCTCAACCTTACACTTACTGGTGAGAAAGTAAGGGTTTCTACAGCTAAAGGTTATGGTGAACTAGACTTCACACATGTCATTTTAGAAATTGACGGTAAGAGGAGGATAATGCCCGTTCTTGTGAGCAGAGATATCGATAGAGTTCTGTTAGGAGTAATAACGCTTGAA
The DNA here is from genome assembly GCA_964463005.1 of uncultured Candidatus Bathyarchaeia archaeon. Classification (GTDB taxonomy): domain Archaea; phylum Thermoproteota; class CALKCG01; order B24; family B24; genus DTBU01. Next base: position 14,974 of record CAYWZZ010000024.1, read on the forward strand.
GCGATGCAGCTACGCGTCAACCCGATTACTGGAAAACTAGAAGAATACGCCGTTTTACTCTACTGAGGAGTTTAGTTCAACCTTCTAAAAATGGGGCTTTTGCTCATGGTATTTCACGAATAATAGCTTGTGTAGAATTTGCCTCTAATCCGTGGATTGAGAAATATGGGGAAAAATTTAAATTGAGTTGCGAAACATTAAAGGTTTGTGTGATTAACTTTGCGGGAAATTATTCAAAGTGATGGATGGTTCTCCTTTTTTATATCCATCGTTCACGTATTAGTTGAGGAGGTGTCTTGATGAAGATATTACATGAGTTTGTTCCAACGCGTAAGTTTTTAAAGGTTGCTGAAGAAGTTAAGGATTTGGTTGATGGATGGAATGTTACCGATAGCGCTGCTGGCATTCCAGCACCAAGCGGTACAGCCGTAGGTTGTGTGCTTAAAACCAAATACCCCGATAAAATAGTGATACCTATATTTGTATTACACTACAAAGGTCCAGTTGAAGTAGGAGGTTTAGCTTTAGCAGCAGACGCCGTGGGACTTGACGGCCTTGTGTTAACCATGGGCGATATTCCCAAGTATGGAGAGCCTATAAAAGCGTTAAAAAGTTCTGAGGAAGCTCGAGAGTTTTTACGTACAATAGTCCGTGTGAAAAATCTAAAATTAGGTTGCTTGCTCACGGCGCGTAGATCAGTTGAAGATGCTGTTGCCAGGGTGAGAGATACATGGGATTTCATCTTCTTTATGAGGCTTGTAGATAAATCCCTCCCCATGTTGGAGCAGATAGCTAGAGAATGTAAACGTTTAAACAAGCCAATCTACTCGTACTTCTTAGTAGAGACGCCTAAAAACGTAGAGACTATAAAAATGATTGGATGGCCTGCTACCACAACCATTGACCATGTTGAAGATTTTGCGGAGAAACTTGAGGGTATTGTAGACGGTATAATAGCAACATGTGCTGGAGATATTAAAGGCGATAAAGAGCTATTAAAAAGACTGCAAAAATTCAGAGACAAAAAATAACTGTTGTTAAGATAATTATAGACTTCTCCCCACCATATAAAGCCAAGTCTTTCTCCGCATATTCCTCCACCATAAAACGACCCTTAAGAGAATACCTTACGATTTGACTTAAGTATTTCTAAACCTTAGTCTATAACATGAGGAGTCTTAAAATACGGAGAAAGATTTAGGATATGGTGCATTAACTAATGTTTTCATAGAGGTCTTGTTAGAGGTGACAGGAAATTTTAAAGCGGGATCTATGAAAAAACATATATATCGTTTAAAACAGATAAAAATGAGCGTGAATGAGATGAGCGAGAAAGTTGTAGGGGAGAGGATTCCTTGGATTCCTTTGACAATACTAACAGCTTTCCTATCATTCTTCGCGATGTTTACTTGGAGGCTATTGACTCCTTTAGGAGGGAATTGGCAATGCTTTAATAACTTTGGCGCAACCCGCGTAACATTTATCCCTATATATCCTTATCTACTACTATTACTTGCATATCCTCTTCGCCGATTGTTTAGAGTGTCGCAATCTTTACTTCTGTACTTGTACTTAGTCGGATTGGTGGCATCCTATACTCTCGGCGCTGCTTATTTGGACTTTTGCGTCACACTAACACGCATAAGACTTTACGATAGCCTTGGAATTTTAGAAGGCGTTTGGTGGGTACCATCTGTAGAAGCAGTCAAAGCTATGGTAAAAGGAGGTGTACTAACCGACTGGATAGAGTGGGGGCCAATAGTGTTTGTCATGAGTCTACTACATATAAGCTTCTGGTTCTTTACATCATCGATTGCTCTGATCTTCAGACGCTCATGGATTGAAATAGATAAAATGCCATTTCCAGTTGTTATACCAGGATACGAAGTTCTAAAAACTGTATATACTGAAAAGAAGAATAGAAATCAATATAGAACACTATTTTTAATCGGTTTTATACTGGGTCTCGCCTTTATTGTGCCAGTCTTTATGACTAGAACTTTCCCCTGGTTTCCCGATATCTATGGATGGCGCATAGTGGGCGGATGCCCATCAGGCGTGGTGCGCTCACAAGAAGGCGATATACTAGGGTCTACATTAGTTTGGTATTCAGGGTACTCTAAGAACCCTGTCCTTGTAGCGATATTTCTACTAGCCCCTGTAAATGTATCATTTAACGTTTGGTTTTGGTCTCTGGTGATTCTCATATTACAGCAGATTGCATACTACATGGGTTTCTATACCGGTGCCCTTAGTCTAAGTGGTTATGCTAAATTGTGTTGCCCCGATGGCGTTGCAACCACCGCTCCGTTCTACTGGCCCATCTTGAGCATGGCGGGCGGCTACTTAGCTATAACTACAATGTATCTCTTTCAACACAAAAGCTACATAGTTGAAACTGTGAAGCTAGCCTTTCGTAGCGGTTCCGAGCTTGAAAAAAATGAAGCTATGAGTTATAGAGCCATGTATATCATGCTAGTAGGCTCAGCAGTAGTAAGCATAGCTAGCTTAACGATCTTCGGAATAAATCTTCTAGCGGCTTTCATAATACTTCTTATAAGTTGTTTCACCACTTGGTTTGCACTAACAATAATATGGGGTACAACTGGATTCGGAGATTCCGAAAGATTAATGTGGGTTGCAGGTTTCTTAAGGATACTATGGCCAGATCCTTCGGTTGCCCCTGCAAATTTAGACTACGTTATGAGCCATTTCTGGGCTCAAATCGGAGCATGTATACCAACATACGGCTTTGGAAATGGCTTCTTTGAAACAGCACACGCACTTAAAATGGCCAACCTGACTGGAATTAGCAATAAAAAAGTCTTCCTTCTGACCACAATATGCATGGTTATCGCGGTTCCAGTCTTCTATGCCACTTCTGTATGGACGGCAAACCTATATGGTAATAGAGTCACAGTTGCAAGCTGGGGAACCTGTAGCCCTGGAGTAGACTACTTCTGTGAGACTAGTCCCGCGTCTCAATCGGCTCGTCCATCAGTCTCTATCTACGCCACCTACATGATTATAGGCTTTCTCTGGACAGCCCTCCTATCCATTCTTCACGCCAGATTTATATGGTTTCCACTAGACCCCATTGGCTTTGTAGTAGCGGCTTCATGGTCAAGTATGTGGCAAGAAATCTGGAGCGTATTTCTGGTCGCTTGGATAATTAAAACCATAATCTTAAAGATAGGTGGAAGCGTGCTATATGAAAAATACGTCATTCCGACGGTGGGCGGTTTCATAGGGGGGACAGCCTTATTTACAGCAATTGGAGCGGTTGTAGGTGTGATCAGGTTCTATATACCCTTTTAACCCATATTTTTCTTTCAACCCTTTTTAAGATGATCAATTCTCAAAGTTTGGGTCTCTCTAAACAAATACAAATTGACCAAAACCCCCTTTAAGACATTAAGTTATAGATTTCGTAAAACATGCAGTCGTGACTCTTCCTTTAGTCTTAATGGATAGTATATAGGCAGACATTTTAGCAAGAATCCATTAGTAATACTCTAACATATAAATTAGAAAAATAAATTAAACTGTAAAGCATTGTCTATGTGGAGGTTGGTTTATGACACCTAAGGAACGTATGTTATCGGCATTGAACTGTGAGGAGCCTGATGTCATTCCCGTAGCGCCGCATTGGTGGGGGGTGTACAAGTTTGAATTTTACGGTAGAGATCCCCGTTGGGCTTGGTATGCACTTGACGGGCACCAGTTGGCTCAAATCGATATGTATTTTTACAAGCACTTTAAACCAGATTGGTTTCACTTAGATGAAGGTGTCCCTAAAAGTGGAAGAGATTATAAGGTTGAAGAGAGAGGTAGAGAACTGTTTCTAGTTCATAAACCAACTGGCAATCGTTATAGAATTAGAGCAAACCAAACACTAGAGCCTCTTGAAGGGGAGAAGTCAAAATCAAGGACTCAAACAGTATTGGAAACGAAAGATGATGTTGATCTTCTCGTGGAGAGAGCCTTTAGGAAATGTGAAGACTTAATTAAAGAGGGGTACACGGATCACGTAGAGGAAATAGTTAAGAAGTATGGCGATACTGTATTAATTGCAGTTAACGTAGGCGGTCCAAGTGGGATAATCTATGCCAATGGGTTTGCTAATGGACTCATAATGCTATACCGGAAACCTAATCTCATGAAGTATTTGATTGAAAGAGCTTATGAAGCACATGTAGAAGTGGCCAAGGCATATGCTACAGCTGGTTGCCATGCATTTATCATATCAGAAGACCGAATAGGCGCGGATATTATATCTCCTAAAATGTACAGGGAATTCTTCTTAGAACCGGAGAAAAAGTACTTCTATGAGATTCGTAAGCTTGGAATGATACCCATACTATACTTCTGCGGAAACGTAATGCCTATACTTCAATACATAAGGGAATTGGATATAGACGGGCTGATGATTGAGGAAAGCCGGAAAAACTTCATCATAGATTTGGCGAAAGTTAAAGAAGCCTTAGAGGGAAAAGTATGCGTTTTCGGAAACCTAGATACAGTTAACGTACTTTTGAATGGCGATGAAAAATCTATCACCAAAGAAGTTAGAGAACAAATTTCTGCCGCAGCGGCTGGCGGAGGATTCATCGCCTCCAATGGGAGCCCATTAGCTCCAGGCACTCCAGTGAAGAACGTTAGCACTTTTATAGAAAGTGTGAGAAAATATGGAAGATATCGGCCATCTTACAGCTAAATTAAAATTCAGAAATTAGACTCTGTTGCTTGGTGGTTTAATTGCTATATTATAAGGAGGATTGGAGTGAGGCAAAGGAAGATTTTAAGGCTTGGTGGGATAGGGAGCTAGATAAACCCCTTGTACAGGTTTTTGCTCCCAAAGAGGAAACTAAAACCGTTGTATGGGACATTTGGGCTTTCGTGAAAAATCAGAATAATCCGCATCTAGCTATCAAGGAGTTTGAAAACTACTGTAGAAATACTTTCTTCGGAGGTGGAGCATATCCAAATCTTTGGATAAATCTTGGACCATGTAGCATAGCCGCTTACATGGGGGCTAAGCCTAGGTTTAGCGCGGAAACCGTCTGGTATGAGGCACTATCTTGGGAGGAGGTTGAAAGTTTAGACTTTAATCCCGCTAACGAATGGTGGTGTTATACGAAGGAAGTAACTGTGGATGCTTGCAAGTTAGGTAGAGGAAGATTTATAGTAGGGTTTCCAGATATGGGTGCAGTGACAGATATAGCATCTTCATTAAGAGGAGGTAGAAACCTCATAGTAGACTTTTACAGAAATCCGGAGAGAGTTAAAAGATTGTGTGATAGATTGTTCGAGGTATGGTTTAAGGTTTACGGAGAACTCCACGAACTCATGAAAGCATATGGTCAAGACGGTACGTCGTCTTGGATGAGCCTCTGGTGCCATAAACGTTACTACCCAATTCACGCAGACTTCGCCTATATGTTGCCCCCATCAAAGTTTAGGGAACTTGTTCTACCCTATTTGAAGGAATACTGCCTCAGATTAGACTATGCCATTTACCATCTGGATGGGGTTGGGCAAATACCCCATGTCGACTCGTTACTTGAAATAGACGAGCTTACGGGGATTCAATGGGTTCCAGGTGCGGGCCAACCACCCGTAGACGATCCTAAATGGCTTCCACTATACAGGAAAATACAGAAGGCTTGTAAAAACCTACAATTGCCACATGTTTCACCAGATAGGATAAGGTTTGTCTTAGAAAATTTGGATCCGAAAGGGCTTACTTTTTCCACCCGGTGTAAATCTAGGAAAGAGGCAGAAATGTTATTAAAGGAAATCGAATAGTTAGCTTAACCATTACTTTGACTTAGAGGAAGTAAGGTTTTGCTGAATTCTAAAAATTCTTACAATTATACCATCTTACTAAATATCGGTATGAGACTCGGATATAACTCCTTGTATACGCTGTAATATTTGTTGTATGTTTCCGCTATTTCAGCCCGTGGATGGAATATGCTTTTTTCTCTGCACATTTTTCCAACCGCTTTTTCTACATCTGTGTAGACTTTGCCAGCGATGCTTGCGAGTATTGCGGCTCCCAATGTGCCAGCCTCCGTTACATCTGGTAAGACTATTTTCTTATTCGTCACGTCTGCTTTAATTTGCATCCACAGCTTTGATTTCGCTCCACCCCCTATGGCTCTCAACTCTCTGATAGGAATTCCCAACTCCTCTATCTTCTCAATTATTACGCGTGTTTGGAAGGCTACGCCCTCCAATATGGCTCTTATAACGTCGCCTTTCCTATGGTGAAGCCTTAAACCTATTAGAGCGCCTCTAGCATCTATGTTAAAGGCTGGAGGCTGTCCAACCCCACTCCCCTCGAAAAATGGTAGTAGAAGTAGTCCATTTGCACCGGGTTTAGACTCAGCGGCTTTACTGGTCAATATATCGTAAACGTCCTGACCAGTTTTATCGGCTATTTCAACCTCTTTCTCAGCGAAGTTGTCTCTAAACCATTTCAATATTGCACCTGATGTTGGAAACCACGCAAAATAGACATACGACTCCCCAACTACGTGGGGAGAACAGTATAAGCCGATGGATAGCGTCTTCTCGTCAACCACGGGATTCTTCATAACTGGTGTGACGCATTCTACCGTACCCGTGGTGTTGCATGCCTGTCCTTCTTCTACTACTCCAGCCCCAAGAGCCCCACATGTCTGATCCCATCCGCCGGTAGCCACCAACGTTCCTTTTGAAAGCCCAGTTTCCTCTGAAGCCCTTAAACACACTTCGCCTACAATCTTACCAGACGGCATACACTTAGAAAGGAGATCAACGTTTATGTCCAGTGCGTCAAGTATTTCCGAAGACCATTCCCTCCTCCTTATATCAAACAGTTGCGAAGATGATGCCGTTGAATAGCTTAAAACCGCCTCACCCGTGAGCTTCCAATTCACAAAGTCTTCCCAAAGCATGAACTTCCAAACCCTATTATAAACATCAGCTCTCTCATCTTTAAGCCAGAGAATTCTCACGGATGATGGGACTGGGTTTAAAGGGTAGCCTGTGATTTTGTAAATCCTTAAAGCACCCAGCTTTCTATCGATTTCTTCACGTTGTGGCTCATATGATTTAGATCGTCTATCCGTCCAGTTTATTCCATTGTAAACGGGCTTTCCATCTCTACCAATGGGTATGATGGATTCGCCACTAACGGATACGCTTAACGCTATTATATCCCTCGGGTTAAGCTTACTCATTCGAATGCAGTCGCTTATACAGCTGGCTATGGTCTTCCAAAACTTCTCGGGATCGTATTCGCACCAGTCTTCTCTAGGATATATGAAAACATCCTCATATTCTCTACCCGTAGCTGAGACTATACGGCCCCCACAATCATATATGGTGGTTTTGCACACAGTACTCCCCACGTCAATCCCCATTAGATACAAAACCATCAGCCTCGCACAGCGACTGCGGTGTTAAGTGGACTTAAGGTCTTATGCTCTTCTCAAACTCTTTCACTAGGCTATCAAGTTTCCTCTTCTCTTCATTGGTTAATGGTGAAGGTTCATGTTCTGAGAGTATTTTTCTAGCCTTTTCATTAGCAACTTGTTCAACACTCCTAGACCCTGAAGCCTCCCAGCTACGTCTATCTCTTTTATCGAAAAGATCATGTATGAAGAACTCCGTCCTATAGTACTTGACCGTTGAAATATCCTTTAGGAAGTTGCCTCCAGGGCCTACTCGCATAATTACATCCACCGCGAGCCTATCCTTATCAAAAGATATCCCCCTGAGCATTCTGAACATCATGCCGTAGAATTCATTATCTATCAATAGCTGTTCTACGCTGAATGTTGCAACGGCCTCTACGCATCCAGCACCTGAGACTATTTCAGCTCCAGCTAATGCAGGCAGTATTCCAACGAATACCCTTTCGATCCCGGCCTGCTCATCTAGAGCTTTTGAATCTGTACGGGGACCGAAACCTTCAGCTGGAAGATCATAGTAGTGAGCGACTTGAACGGCACCAGCAGATAGTAGACCTATTTCAACCACACCTGAGAGCGGTGACCCATACCTCATATCGAGGGGGGTTGATTTACAGCCCCATATCACAGGTGAACCCGGGTTGACCAGCTGTAGAAGCGTGATCGTTGCTAGAGCTTCGGCGCTCTGCAACACCATCGTACCCGCTAACGTTACAGGTGAGGAGACCCCGATGACGGGTGCCGAGTTTACGATTGTAGGTATCTTTTTTTCCGCGCAGAAGATTGAAATGTCATCCCTTAAAACTAGTGGGCTGCTTGGGCAGTTAAGTACACTGAAGAGCGGTCTTCTACAAACCTCTTCTTCGTCTCTGATGACTGTAGCCATTTTCCACATGCATATGAGATTTTCTAGGCTGAGTGGGGAGACTACGATATGCTTCTGAGAATTCTCTAAAACCACCTTGAAAGAGTATACGTCATTTATTTCCAACGTCACATCTGATGGAAATAGGTGCGTGGCATTAATAGATATGTTCTTTAAGTAGTCTACAATCCTCGCAACAATAGCAACGTCTTTAAATTTCGCCTTCCTCCACTCTCTATTGTCCATATCTATGACGTTTACGAGACCAGTTGAAGGTCTAGTGTAGGTTTTACCCCTCTCGAGAACTATTTCAGTCTTTTCACCTCTACCCGCCAATACGAAGCCTCTAGGGGTCTTCTTAATAGCATCTTCAACAAGGTATGATGGGATCTTTACAACCTTGCTTTTCTCATCAACATGCGATCCGGCGTTTGAAAATATTTTCAATGCTTCTTTAGTGGTGACCTTTACACCTACATTCTCAAGTATCTGAAGAGCAGAAGCATGAAGCGTATCCAGTTGCTCTTTTGTTAAAAGCTGGAAGATCATCGGAGATTCCTCATTCTATAACGGTCTTATTCAACCCCGTTAAATCGGCGAATTTCTCGAGAATGGATACGTGGTCACCGTATACTACAGCCCAGTGTTGACCTGCTCCAGCCTCAGCGGCCTTTTTAAGAAACTCTTCAACCGGCAAGCTCGGCCGAACCAGTATGTGTGAATATCCATCGATCCGTGCTCCGTTTATTGGGATAGATTCGCCCCTACCTATGATAAGCCTGTAGTTGTCTATATCGTCTACCAGTGAAAGCAAGGTTACAGCACCTTCTTTCCCTGTAAAGTACATGTACGCGCCTTCAACTTCGTCAAAACTTTCATACTCGCAATCGGGTATTATTTTAATCTCCCTAGGATTCTTCGCAATATTGATGTCAAGCATCGTGGTATGGCCCATTGGCATCACGTTTTCAACCTTATCAAACATGTATACTTCAGCAAACAGCACAGGCTGACCTGTCAACTTCCTTAGAATAAGCATCGCTATTACAGTATGGATGTCGCCCTCCATTCCGACAACCCTGCCCTTCTCAAATATTGAAGCCACGTATAGGCATGGCCGCGTTTTGAGCAGTTCATGTAGCTCATCCTCTAAATCCTGTATTGCAACAGCGTTAAGGTCGTACTTGTCGAACACCTTCGCTAAACCGAGAGACGCGCGGGCCGCCACCCGTAAACTTCTCTCTGAGACCCTTACCTCATAGTTTTCTTTCAGCTCATTCACAAATAAGTTTACCTCCTCCTCAGCTATGCTCTGTGCGACTTTATAGAGCTCTGACACGGAAATCCTCACAACCTTAAGGCCTAAACGGGAGGCTATCTTAAACTCATCACACCATGTGTTTGCAATATCCGGGTATCTCCACGGTAGCAATCCGATCTTCATGTTTCTAAGCTCCTTAGCGACCCTTATAGCCTTAGAGTATTCGTAGATTTCCTTGTATACACGATCTTCACCCTTCGTACCGACTACCACCATGAATTTTCTCCCTTCACGCTTTAGTACGTTTGAGAATTGGAAGGCTCCGACAGTGCCTGTAGCTCTGATGAAGTCGCTAACGCTTAGTTTACTGGGCAGCCTTTCGTAGGGGCTGTAGAACCATAGGATGGTCGGCATATCTCTAGGCGTCTCCTTTAACATATCGATGAAAGGTAGGTCTGAAGTCCATATTATCGGGCATACTAGGAGGAGGTCGGCGTCTCTACTCTTGATGTTCCGTATGGCGTCTATGGCTTGCCTTTCATTTAAAACTATCCCCATGTCTACAACGTCTGCAAACTCGCTCAGCTTAATTCTTATAGATTCGGCGTCCTTCTCAATAAGCTCTAAGAACTCTGAACCAAACATCTTGTACTTCCAAAACCACTCATTAGCCATTACAACTAGCCCGATTTTAGGTTTAACGTTCTCCATTACGTACACCTATGAGTGTTAGATTACCGTTTTTTCAAACTCCAGGATAGCCTTAATCTGGTCTGATATGCCTCCATCTGGGACGAAGTTCCTCTCGAATACAGCGCTACCGATAGTGTACAGACGTGCCCCAGCGGCCACGACTTTCCTAATCCTATCGAAGCTGTTTATGCTACCGGCGACTATGACGCCTATGTTAACGGACTTTATGACCTCTCTCATCAGCTTATCAGGGTCTCCGACATATCGATATGCCAGGAGGTTTATTCCATCTACTCCCATCTTCTCAAACATCTTAGCATCATTAACCATCTCTTCAATACTTCCTTCGAGGACTTCAGGTATCCCTACCACCCTACCAACATAAGGGTAAAACTTCACCTTCTTCCCTAGGATGTTAAAGGCTTTTTCAGCATACTCTCTCTTAACGCCGATAACGTTTTTAACGCCAATCTTCATAGCCTGCTTAACGGCAGCTAGACAAGACTCCTCGGTTTCACTGACGACTTCTAGGAAAGAGTTTAACCCCTCACGGTTAATCATACTGGCTAACCTCTTAAGCTCGTCGAAGGGAAGGCCTACGTCTTTGAAGCCTACATTTTGAACCCCAGTATCCTTTACCTCTTCAAACACCTCAAGGGCGTTGGGCACCGTTCTGTCATGATGCGTCAACATAAATATGAG
>CAYWZZ010000025.1:0-21073 GCA_964463005.1 uncultured Candidatus Bathyarchaeia archaeon
TTGAGATTGAAGGTAGAAGGGGGCCTCTAAGAATACTGGCATTCAAAGAGGCTATACCTGTAATAGGCGTTGACACCTTAGAGACTCTAGGCCTAAAGGTAGATCCTTTGACTGGAAGAATAGAGAAGACGGAGTATTACATGCTCTACGTCTAATTGGTTCGCAATAATACTTAACATTTTACCAGACGGTTACATACACCCACCGTGTCAACATTCTCCAACACGTTTCTTACGACTCCAACGTTTAGTATGTTACCCTTAAAGAAGAACGCCCATATACGCTCAGTCTTTCCCCAGTACATGTTATCGCCTTTTCAAGGTCGTTGAAGGCGATGATATACAACCCTGACTTTTTAGGGAGATGACTACATTATACCTTTGAAGTCTACCGTTGTTTAAGTTCTTTTGAGGAGGCTACTGATAGCCTTGTTACACAGCTAGGTTAGAAGGAATAAAGATGAAGGTTCTAGGAAAGGCTTAAACATAAAGTATTTGAAGAATATATTATTGGGGGAGTTTATGGCTCATAACCAAGAATTTATCGAGAAAATCAGAGATATCATTAAAGGATTTAGAGACGTTAAACTGGCTTACCTATATGGCAGTTATGCTTGGGGTAGTCCAGGGCCTGCAAGTGACATCGATATAGCAGTGGTTGTCTCGAATAGGGCTGTAATTCCAACCTTAGCCGCAGAGATAGCTAAAGCCTTAGATGTCCCTGAGGATAGGGTTTCGATAGTGGATATAGGTTTACTCGATGAAGTTTTAAGACTTAAAATAATCGCACATGGTATTAAACTTATAGACAGTGGATCTGACGTAAATGTTCTCCTTCCGAGAGCGTTTGAGCTCATTGAGGTGTTAGAAGATGAGAAGTTTTCTTCAATCTCATGGCTACGTGGTAACCCAGTGGATTTAGAGGTGGTGAGGAGTATAGCGGCTGCTATCTTGGAGGATTCTAGGGATTTGAAGGAACTGCTAGATATGGGCTTCGAAAACGTTATAAGTGATAAGCATGTTAGGAAGTCATTCGAGAGGACGCTTTACACCTTGATAGAGTCCATGATCGATATACTTAGGCACGTAGTAGCTGGGTTAAACCTCGGCATAGCATCCTACTACAGAGACTACATCGATATATGTTTGAGGAATAACGTTATAAGTATGAAAGTAGCCGAGAAAGTTTTAAGGCTTATACCAGTCAGACACACGTTGGCTCATAGGTATAGAAGATTAAACTATGAAGAGCTGTGGAAAGAGGCTAAAGAAGCCTATAATATCGCAAAGGTGCTGGTGGCGGAAGTTAGAGAATACCTTAAGATGGAGTTAAAAGTAGAGCTTTAACGCGTCATTTAAGAAGACCCAAGCAATACCATCAACTATTGAAAAAAAATTGAAATATTGGCAGATATATTGAATTGAGAAGATTCTAATCTGTTCTTTGCTAACTTGGATCCAATGGAGCTGCAACAAGCAAAGTCCACTGTTCAGTCCACGCGTCGCTTTGATAGTCAATTGTCTTCTGAGGCTCTATCACTATCCATTTCCCCTCTTTAAGACCTAGTCTTGTGAGATCTGAAAAGTAATGGTAGGAGAACCCTGTTAACTCTTCCAAGTGTACTAAAACCATGGCATGGTATTCACCATTTTCATTGGTGAAAAAACCTATAGCTGAATCTATACCTTCGGCTTCGAAAAAAGCCGCTACTAGGATGGAGAAGTCGTCGCAATCCCCAGACCTATATGCTAAGGTTTCAACGGGAGCTAGAAAAATATCATTAACATCGTTCTCGTAGTGAATGTACTGGTTGACGAAGGACAATGTCTTCTTAATTTTCTCAGTAGGCGTGTCGTAAGTTTCGACGCCTATTAAAGCAACAACCTTGGTCTATCTTCCTCTTAGCTCTATTGTAGCTATGCTCTCCAACAGTTTCATAGTAGCTTTTTTTTCTAAATCGGGCCAATATGGGAATCCTAAGTCGTGTAGGGCTAATTTAGCGGCGAAATCGGCTACCATCTGCCAGTAGCTTTCCGTATAAGTCGGAGGCCAATGTTTAACACCTCTAAAACCTAATTCCTGCCTTAAGTAGTCGTAGTAGGATTCTAAACTGTTACCTATCCGTAGAGTCTTCTCTACTTCGAAATCTCTTTGAAGGCTGTTATAGGATTGCATGAGAGAGTTGAAACTACTTTGTAGGTTTTGATAATTTGCCTGCAACGTAGCATATCTTCTATTTAAATCTTCATATTTCGAATATAACACAACGTAATTTCTACTAAAATTTTCATATCGATTTAAAAGCTCAAAGTAATGTGCATATAGAGTATTAAAAGAATTATTCAATTCGTTATAATTAGTTTGAAGCATATCCAACTTTCTTTCTAAAAAATTCTTTTCATAATTAAGAACTGTTATTTGATTTTACATATTTACATATGTTAAAATGTTTAAAACAACAAGTATAACAACTAAGACGGAAAGTCCTATCAACCTACTCTTCTCCATAGTTTTCCTTTGCAAATCTACCATTTTACCACAAATACTACTAATGTATAGATGATTTTATAAGATTTCGCAAGTCTAGAGGCTGCAAGTAGAGCTTCAAAGGAATAAGAAGGAAAAAGCTTCTATTTCAACTCATAATCATCAACAGAGTTGGTTATAACCTCTATGTTGAGGCTAACGGTAGGTAACCTCAATGTTAAGCTGACTGAAATTGGCTTGATAAATTACTTGAAAAAAGAGAATTAAAGGATTACATTCTACTTATGTACGCACTATCCTAATATCCATCTAACACTTTTGTCAGTATACTCTTTCTTCCAAATTGGGACTTCACGTTTTATCCTATCGACTAGCTCAGTTAGAGCTTTATATGCTTCCTCTCGATGTCTAGATGCAACTAAGACGTACATTATGTCTTCTCCGACTGGGACATCTCCAATCTTATGCTCAGCAATAACATCTATCAGCCCGTACTTCCTCTTAACGTCTTCCACGATATTTTCTAGAACTTTATGGGCTAAAGTCTCATGCGCCTCATAACTGAGCTTCAAAACCCTTCCACCACTGCTGACGCCTCGAACAACCCCTATGAATATGGCTATGGCTCCCACTTCATCCGAAGACTCTTTTAAATGCTCTATTAAAGATGGAAGTGAATCCAACTCATAGCCTACTTTAACCTTCAATTTAACCACCTGAGGGGGTTGGCATGAAATCCACCACATCGTTTTCACGTAATTCAAGTTCCTGGATGTTCAATGGATGGATTATCGTATTGTTAATAGAGACTATTAAACCACGTCTTAGAGCGCCATCTTCTGAGAATATCCTATCGGCTTTTTCACCCAGTAGCACTTTAAGATTATTTTTAAGCGCGTTAAATGTCCGATCGTTTAAATGCACGATAACTTCTCCAACACCAATGTCATCTCTTAAACTAGCGTAAAACCTCACTTTAACCTGAACCATTAACCTTCAGTTAAAAGGCTAGTATTAACCTAAATATATAGTCTCCCTTAAGCCTGTGTTGAAAATAAGCTTAAATTTACTCGGCAATTAAATTAACAGCGGTCAGTATGAGCAATAGCGATCTTCAAGAAGATTTGAAAAGATTCTGTAGTATTGCTTTAGAGCTTGGAGCTGAAGATGCTAAAGTCATTAAAGCGGAGGATGTTGTAGTGGCAGATTGGGTTCGTCTCAAATGCCAGTATGGTTGCGATGGATATGGTAGAAGCCTTACATGCCCACCATACTCTCCAACATCTGATCAAACGAGGAAAATACTTTCATGCTATAAGTACGCGATTTTAGTACGTTTTCCACCTGGTGTAGATATTCACAGAACTATGGCTAAACTTGAGAGGGAGGCCTTCCTGTCAGGGTACTACTCAGCCTTCGCTATGGTTGCAGGTCCATGCACGTTATGTGATGAGTGTAGCTTAGACTATTGCCGTAATCCTGAGTTGGCTAGGCCATCCATGGAGGCTTGTGGGATAGACGTCTTCTCAACCGTTAGAAGGGCTGGCTTCAATATCCACGTACTTCGCAACCGTGATGAAAAGCCTACCTACTACGCCCTCCTCCTTCTCGTATAGCATCTGATATTGCACGTTTAAACCTCTAGGGCTATTTTTAGACGACGATTAACCTTATAGATATAGAGATTAAATGTAGATTGGGGATGTGCTTTTGCGCGTATCTGAAGGCGTAAAACCCGTCTATTTGGATCCAAGTCAACCAATTGATAAGAGGGTTGAAGATCTCCTTAGCAGAATGACGATTGAAGAGAAAATTGGACAGTTATGCCAGTATAGCGGTTTTACGAGCGAATATGAGAAGATGATCATTGAAGGAAGGATTGGGTCTCTTCTAAACGTTTTCGGGGCTGAAGAAACCAATAGAATTCAGAAGATAGCTGTTGAGAAAACGAGGCTAGGTATACCTTTGATGTTCGGTTTAGATGTCCTACATGGTTATAAAACGATATTCCCAATACCTTTAGGATTGGCGAGCACATGGGATCCAGACGCCGTCAAGAAAGCGGCTTCGATATCAGCGGCTGAAGCTGCTGCTGAAGGAACTCACTGGACTTTCGCACCCATGGTTGATATTGCGAGAGACCCAAGATGGGGTAGGATAGCTGAGGGAGCTGGTGAAGACCCGTATCTGGGGTCTGTCATGGCTAAAGCCCTCGTAGAAGGTTTTCAGGGAGATTTTTCAAGTTTAAATTTAGTTGCATGTCCCAAGCATTATGTAGCTTATGGTGGTGCTGAAGGGGGGAGAGACTACAATACTGTAGACATATCTGAGCGGACACTTAGAGAAGTGTACTTGCCTCCTTTCAAAGCGGCTGTTGAAGCTGGCGCTGGAACGGTGATGAGTGCGTTTAACGATTTAAATGGAATACCTGCTTCAGCTAACCCATTTACGCTTAGAACAATCCTCCGTGGTGAATGGGGCTTTGAAGGGTTTGTTGTAAGCGATTGGAATGCTATAGGTGAACTTATAAACCATGGAGTAGCCGGAGACATATTTGAAGCTGCGGAGAAGGCTTTGAAAGCCGGCGTAGATATGGATATGCAGGGAGGCGTCTACCGTAGAGCCCTCCTCCAGCTAGTTAAAGAAGGCAGGGTGTCCGAAGAGATGATAAATGAAGCTGTTAGACGTATACTTAAAATAAAATTTAGAATTGGGCTATTCGAACGCCCGTATGTTGACGTAGAGTATGCAAAGCGTATAGTAAAGTGTAAAGAACATGTTGAAGCTGCTCTTGAAATAGCTAGAAAATCCATTGTCTTACTGAAGAACGATGGAGCTGTTCTACCGCTAAGTAGAAGTATAGAGTCTATCGCAGTCGTAGGTCCTTTAGCCGATGATAAAGAGGCGCCACTAGGACCATGGTCTTGCTTAGGCGACCCGAGGGACGTTGTTACGGTACTCGAAGGGATTAAAAGTAGGGTTTCATCTGAAACCAGAATCCTATATGCTAAAGGTTGCGACATTGATAGCGCATCTACTGAAGGCTTTAAAGAAGCCGTTGAAGCCGCTAAGAAGTGTAAAGTAGCGATTGTAGTCGTAGGTGAGAGTAGGGATATGAGTGGTGAAGCAGCTTGTAGAGCTTTTCTAAACCTCCCCGGAGTTCAAGAAGAGCTTGTTAAAGCGGTATACGAGACGGGAGTGCCAATAGTTGAGGTTTTAATGAACGGTAGACCCTTATCAATACAGTGGTCTGCCGAGCATATACCCGCTATTGTAGAGGCATGGTTCCTAGGTATTCAGGCGGGCAACGCTATAGCAGATGTACTCTTTGGAAACTATAATCCCGGCGGTAAACTTCCAGTGACGTTTCCGCGAACTGTTGGGCAAGTACCCATATACTACAACCATAAGAACACTGGAAGGCCACCATCTCCAGATAGATGGACATCGAAATACTTAGATATCCCATACACACCGCTTTTCCCATTTGGACATGGCTTAAGCTATATAAAGTTCGAGTACAGCGAATTGGATATTTCACCCAGAGAAGTGTCGTCCCCCAAGGATACTGTTAAAATAAAACTTAAAGTGAAGAACGTCGGCCACTGCGAAGGTGATGAAGTCGTACAACTGTATATAAACGATCCCATTGCGAGTGTAACAAGACCAGTTAAAGAACTTAAAGGATTTAAACGTATCACGTTAAAACCCGGTGAAGAAAAAACCGTAGAATTCACGTTAACATTGGATATGTTGTCATTTCTAAACCATGAAATGAAGCGCGTCGTAGAACCGGGGCTGTTCAAAGTCATGGTTGGCTCTTCTTCAGAAGACATACGGTTAACTGGAACATTTAACGTTAAGAACTTAGTAGAGTTTCCTTGGAAGTGAGAAAAGACATAGATTGATAGTATAGTGCGGCTGGCGGGATTTGAACCCGCGATCTGGGGCTTGGAGGGCCCCAATCCTAACCAGACTAGACCACAGCCGCAACCTCTACTAAGTTTAGAGTAGAAAGAGAGGTTTATTAACTTTTAATCCTCGGCTTAAAGTGTTTCTTTAATCTTTTAACGTTCAGTTAATTAAAGCGTCAGACGTATGAGAGGAAAATCGTCCTTCTGACGTAAAATTTCAAAGCCATGTCTTATGTAGAAGGCCAATGGGCCAGACGGGTTGTTTTCAGAGTATGTCCGTGCGAAGGTTTCCACGGCTTTAAAGCCTCTCTTGCTGACTTCTTTTAAGAGCTCTTCAAGCATGACTGTTCCATATCCTTTCCTCCGCTGGTCTTTCTCCATTATGTAGAGACATGCGATGAATACGGCGCCTTCACTCGGAGGACCTGAAACATAGCTATTTACACGTGGAAAATACTTTGTTGGTGCATACTGCATAAAACCTATCGCAACACCATTAAGACGGGCTATTTTAACGCAGTTTCCAAAAGCCTTCTCTACGACGCTAAGTCGCCTCAGCTTCTCTTTTTCCATATAATTTTTAGACGTCTCATGTTGTAATTCACCATTCGTCTGCCAGTAAAGGCAGAACCTGCACGACGCAGGAACAGCTAAAAAGTTATGAATACTGATATTTTCAAAACTTAGTAATTTCTCACATTCTCATGCTCTATGTATTTATGCTTTCGACTTAAGTTTAAGAATCATTTCTAAGTTCTCTCCATAGCCATTTTCTCCACAACCTCTATAGCGTTTTTCAGACTTTTTTCAACCTCTGCTTCTCTATCTTCTAAACGTTTGACCTCGTTTTCCAACATCTTTAACGTATTCTCTCTATATTCGAGAGCTTCCTTAACTATACTTGGACTTGGGCCTCCTATAACCCTCCTAACATCCACGAACTTTTCTGGGTCTAATGCGTTCTTAACTTCTTCATCCGTCAATTCTAATGGCTTACCGTAGACTTTCATTGAAACCTCATCCAGAAGCCTACTGTTTATTTCATCTGGTTTAAGTCCTCTTTTTAGAGCTTCAAGTACTAACGCCCCAACTATCATGTGTGCTGTTCTAAAGGCTAAGCCCTTTTTCCTTACTAAGAGGTCTGCAAGCTCTGTGGCTGTTGAAAAGCCTTCGAGTGCACTTTTTCTCATAACTTCCCTATTGAATACGGCTTTCTCCAAAGCCCCGGATACTATTTTAAGCATGTATTTAATAGTTTCAATTGAATCCCATAACCTTGGAGTAATCTCCTGCATATCCCTATTATAGGTTAGAGGAAGGGCTTTAAGCATGGTTAAAGCCCCCATGAGGTTTCCATAGATTCTACCAGCTTTAGCTCTGGTTAACTCCATCGTATCTGGGTTTTTCTTCTGAGGCATTATGCTACTAGTTGACGAGTATTCATCTGGAAGTTCTACAAATTTAAACTCAGAACTACTCCATAAAACCATCTCTTCAGCTATACGGCTCAAATCCGTCGCCAATATGGCTATGCTAGATAATGTTTCAAGTATGAAATCTCTACTTGCAACGGCATCCATAGAGTTTTCGATAAGCCCATCAAAGCCTAAAAGCTCGGCAGTCCTAAAACGGTTTATCGGAAAACCCGTCGTAGCCAGAGCACATGCACCAAGAGGCGATCTATTAACTCTCTTATAGGCATCTAATAGTCTCTCAAAGTCTCTGGTGAGAGTGTCAAAGTAAGCTGTGAGGTGGTGGGCTAAGGTAACTGGTTGGGCATGTTGGGTGTGCGTATAGCCCGGCATAATCGTATTTAATTCTTCTAGGCTTCTAACATGCAGCACTTTCAACAGATTTAAAAGCTCCTTAAGTATCTCTACAATCTGGCTTCTAACCGTTAATCTTAGACATGTCGCAACTTCATCGTTTCTAGACCTAGCCGTATGCATTTTACCTCCAATGTTTTCACCAAGCATCTCTATAACCTTAGATTCTATAGCCACGTGGATGTCCTCAAATGGTTCTTTTACAAGCTCTTCATAGTTTAGACGTTCGATTTCCTCAAGCGTTTTGAGGATTACTAAACCTTCCTCGGATTTTATCACCCCTTGCTCGGTAAGCATTATTACGTGGGCTTTATCAACCATTATATCCGATTTGAATAACCATCTATCTGCTTCAAGAGAACTCGTATAGGCATTTACTTCTGGAGGTTTAAGTCCTTTTAACCGTCCCCTCCTTAAGATGTCTCTATTCATCAGAATCTATTCAGCATACTGTGCCGTTTATAAATAATAGCTCTAAGCTCGTTTATAACGATATTAGAGAACGTTGGCTTAAGCCGAGTGTACTTTCCACTCTTTCTATACCGAAATTTTTATATTCTTCTCTTTCAAAGAAGAAAGAGGGCTTTTTGGAGTTAAACGCTCCGGCAAGATATGATGGAGAGACCGTAGTTTCAGCGTACAGCGGCGGCCTCGATTCAACTCTTGTGACAATACTCTTAAAAGAACTCTACGGTTTTAAAGAAGTCATACCAGTACTCGTAGATGTAGGTCAAGGTACAGAGGAGATTCAGGTAGCTTTTGAGAGGGCTGAAAAGCTTAACCTAAACCCGATATTCTTCGACGCCAAAGAGGAATTTGTTAAAGAGTACGTCTTTAGATGTATTAAGGCTAATGGAAGCTACGAAGGATATCCAATAGGTACCTCTATGAGCAGAGTCCTCATAGCTTCAAAATGTGTGGAAGTCGCGAAGAAATACGGCGCTAAGTACATAGCTCACGGATGTACCGGTAAGGGTAATGATCAGTTTAGAATGGAGATAACGGCTAAGTACTTAGACCCTGAGATATCAGTGATAGCGCCTGTTAGAGAGCTCAACCTTACGAGAGCGGTAGAAGAAGAGTATCTTAGAAAGTATGGGATAACGCCTAAGCCTAGGAAGGGTAAGCTCGGTGGCGATATAAACTTATGGAGCCACTCGATAGGAAGTGGACAAGTTGAAGACTTAGAGTCCCAGTATCCTGAGGATTACATATGGACTGTTCCACCTGAGGAGGCTCCAGAAAAACCTAGAGAAGTCGTTATAGAGTTTAAGAGTGGAGTGCCAGTTAGAGTAGATGACGTTAAAGACCCGGTTGAAATGATCCTATATCTTAATAGGGTTGGCGGAGAAAACGGCGTTGGACGTATAGACATACTTGAAGATGGGATTATAGGTTTAAAGTCTAGAGAACTTTATGAAGCTCCGGCTGCTACGATACTCCTTAAAACGCACTTAGACTTGGAGCATTTAACTTTGACTAAAGAAGAGCTTAGATTCAAACGTGAAGTTGATAGGCTCTGGGCCGACATGGTCTATCACGCTATGTGGTATCACCCTCTTAGAAGAGACTTAGATGCTTTCATAGACTCGTGTGAGCAATACGTTAATGGCACTATTTGGGTTAAGCTCTACAAGGGCAACGTAGACATCATTAAACGCGAATCGTCATCTTCACTATTCTCACCGGAAATGAGGAGTCTTAAGAGAGCTGGCTTTGATCAAAGGGATTCAACTGGAGCTGTTAGAATATCTTCGCTTTTATATCAATTGCTCGGCAAACTCGGTAGGTGATACTCCCATTATTTTTAGCAAATTTTAAGTCTCAATCCTACAAAGGTTTACTTGAATTGGTTAAACTGTTCTTCTACGGCGGTGTTGAAGGAGTCATAGGTGGAAATCAAATCCTATTAGAAGATGGGTCTACTAGAATACTCCTCGACTACGGGTTAAACTATTCGCTTTGGAGAGACTACTTTGAATACGTGTTTGCAGAACCCGTAAGTGTGAAGGAGCTTGAAATGGTTGGGCTTATCCCGCACATAGAGGTTTTAAGAGGTTTAGACGCGTGCTTCATAACGCATCCTCACGGTGACCACTACGGTATGATAACGACTTTACCTGATGAAAACGTCCAAGTATACGCTGGTGAGGTTTCACAGCGCATAATAGAGTCTAAGCTTAAAACACGGCGTAAGAGGAAGTTTGAGAAGATTGAACACTTAGATTTTAAACCCGTACATTCAGGTCATAGGGTGAATATAGGCTCCATAACCGTAGAGTTTCAAGCAGTAGACCATAGTATTCCGGGGTCTTATTCGCTGATAGTTGAAACATCCTCAGGTTCACTTCTATACGTGGGAGATTTTAGAACTCATGGAGTTTTTAAACCTAAAGTTGACGTTTTTAAATTAGCTTCAGAGTTGCAGGTTAAAGCGGTTATCTGCGAGGGTACAAACGTAGGTCAACTCTGCTCACCGTTGTCGGAGAAGGATGTTGAAAACAACATGGTTAGAGTTTTATCTGAATGTAACAGTTTGGCGATAGTTGACATGTCTCCGGGAGACGTAGATAGGTTGAGGACTGTCTGTAAAGTCGCTTCTACTTTAAACAGGAGTCTGGTCGTTACAAAACGACATAGAGCGGTTTTAGAAGCTTTACGGGGAGTTGAAGGTTTAAATGTCCCGGAAGTCGGTAAGGATGTCTTAGATTATGAGGATTTTAGTGAAGAACTACGTAGAAAGCCTTCAGAGTATATTCTGTGCACTTCATTCTACAACCTCAGAGAAGTTGTAGATCTATCTCCTCCTCCCGGAAGCGTATACGTGTTGAGTTCTTCTGAGCCGTTTGAAGAAGAGACCTTCATAGCCTTCAAAAGACTACAGAATTGGCTTAACCTATTGGGTGCAGAAGCCTACCACATACATTCATCGGGTCATGCCTATCCATGGGAGCTTAGAAGGAGTTTAATGACGCTTAGAGAGCTACCTAGTTTAAAACTATTCCCCGTACATACGGAATATCCTGAAGCCTTTAGAAGCATGTTCAACAAATACTTTGAAGTAATCGTACCAGTTAGAGGAATTTGCTACATGATCTAAACTTCTTCACTTTTATGGAAGAATATGATGCATGATAAAATCCATTTAATCGTATTAAGTGTTCAATTAAATACCCCCAGTCCACATGAGGGTAGGTTGAGATAGATGGACTGAGTATTTCATGGAAAAACTATAGAAAGATCCGCGGAGCAGGGATATTATGGGGAAAACTTAGGGAGAGGAATTGAACGATTGAATCTTTGTTTCAGTGGAGGTCGGACGTGAGAAGCTATGCTTAGAGAGAAACTCAACCAGTTTGGAGACAATGTTTGAAAGCCTTCCAAATACGACTATGTTCGCATTCTCAGCAACCTCTTTAGATGTTGGGTTAAAGGCTACACTTAGTCCTACAGCTTTAAAGAGGCTTATGTTCGACTCATCATCCCCAATGGCTATACACTCCTCCCTTCCAACTCCAAACCTACGTATAACGTTATCTAACACCTTATCCTTCTTATTATGGGCTACCGTAACGTCCACTTCACCAGTTAGCAGTCCATCTCTAACTATAAGCCTATTCGCTTCTGCAAAATCCAAATTGAAATCTACCATCGCTTTCTCAGCTAAAACGGATAAACCAGCACTTATAACGCCCACTTTACAGCCTGACTTCTTAAACCAGTTAATAGTTTCATAGGCATCCTCAACATAACCTATTTCCAAGATAAACTCTTCAATTAATTTAAATGGTACGCCCCGCCAAAGCGAAACATCTAAACGAGCCCAAGTCGCATAATCTATCTCACCCCTGTAGAACATTTCAGCGTAGAGTTTAGCCCTACTCCAAGTACCCAATTTCATGTGTAGAAAACGCCATATACTATCTACGTTTACCAGAGTTCCATCTAAGTCGAATACGACGAGTTTAAAACGATCCATACTTGCATATTAACTACCCATCAATAGTTTAAACTTTACCTTTCATAATTGCTCTCCCTCAGACATATAGAATGAGTAATTCCTAAAATAGAGGCGATAAATTCTCCAAACCAGAACGTTTTAATATTGCAGGACGGGTATTAAGACGAAAAGAACGTTAAACAGGAAGACGTCTATACTCATCGTCCAAGCGTTAGTGAAATATGTTCTATCCAACTTCCATCTCAAACGTGATTTACGGTTACAAATAAAAGAATATAGTAAGTTCTATGAAGCTCAAGAAAGCCCACGCCTCCTCACGTTGCCTTACATCATCGGCCTAAATGGACTATGGCTAGCATACCCATTAGCAGGATTCTAGCCCTATCATAAAGCTAGCACGTGCTTAACTCCTAAACAAAGCCTCTGATTGAGATGCGCCTCGCACATTTTCAAATGTTAGTTTTGTAGCAAATATCTTACGTTAGGTAATTTGTTAAAGAACAAATTGCTTGTTTACGACGCTACGTCATTGGAGTCCATAAAATAGAGATTGGAAGAAATCTAGTGTGCTCAGATCAAGTGGAAAAGAGCTTATTGATAAGTCAATGTCTCCTTTTGTATGCTGACATGGTAGCTATAGTTGCCCCGACAACCGTTACCGTCATATATACTGTTAATGACTCTTCCATTGGTGTCGAGTTTTTAAACGTAAGCATAGTAGCTGTAAGTATGGATATGCTTAGCGATTGTCCGAGAAATCTCATTAATCTCAGAAATGATGACGCTGAGGCGAAAGCCTCCCTTGGGATTTTCCGCATTATTTGCGTTATGTTCGGAGAAGCGAAAAATGCGCAACCAGTTCCGAGCAAAATCAGCGACACAATTAAGGAAATCAACCATATCTATATAATATGATTGACAATCCTATTCCAAACGCGATCAACCACATACCTACAGCTACAAGTGTTTTAGATTCTCGTTTGTCAGCTAAATATCCCGCTAAGGGGGATGAAAGCACTTGTGGGATGGGTTGTGCTTAAATAAGTTCACTCCCCTTAACCATAGTTCTTCAACACTACTCTTCCAACCCCAATCCTCTACTTCACCCTTCCACGATGGAGTTTCAGGAAGACCCATTTTATAATCCCTAAAATCCCACGATAGTATTTCATCCCCATTAGAAGATGTTATTTTAAGCATAGGTTGTTCTATTTCCATACCCAACTCTCTAACTAATGTAACGTCGGGAGATAGATTTACAGTTTCTTCGTATACTTTTATTCCTTTTCTTTAAATCTAAAACCTCGAGTTTAGCATTCTCATATTTGACTGCTGGTGAAATTGCGAGTTTAATCTTTTCCTTTCCATCTTTCTCTACGTTTACAGCCACATCCTTATTTGCAAACGTTAAACCATTAAGCCCTCTAACAGGATACCAGTATTCAGTCCATGATTCAAAGCTTAAAGGATTTGCGAGACCCACTATCCCCTGCGTCAAGAACCTTCCACTCTGTAGTTCAACATAGGGGATTCCTCTATCTGAGAGGAGGTCTTTCCAGAACAATCCATCTTCAGATGTCCCCCACGTCCAAAACTTCTTTCTTTCCAGGAACTATATTGTGGTCTGCAACGTGAACTACACCCATGTCATGGTCGTAATCGTAAGCAGCGAAAAAGTCTTCTTCAGAATCTAGCATGAAGAGACTTGTGGGTCTAACATAGTTTTTATATAAGCTTAAATCAACCCCGTTTTCGTCTATCGGAAAAGAGCCAATATTGGTCTGATGCCCAGGATAGAATATCTTCAGACCATAACTCGCAGGTATAGCCGCATTTGACCAAAAATAATATCTCTCCAGGATTAAACTTGTATTGAACGTTCTTATTTCAGTTTCAAACCTTGAAGAATCTGGCCTTAATGTTACGATTATGTTATACTCAATATTGTTTGTAAGGTTTAAGTTGCCTAAAATTACCGACGCACTTCCATCACAATTCTCCCCTATAGTATAATCTACTGGTGAGAAGTTATCCACTGTATGAGAGGGAAAAGAACAGAGGTTAAACTCTAAACCGACGGCTATCCATGCACCTCTAGTTGCTATCAACGTCGGTCTAATTAAGTCTATGTAGTTGAAAATATGGCGTTTAGAAGTTTTATCGAATGCTGAGAATATGCGTGCTCCGATGGTAGGAATGAAGGTTAACTGGAGGAAATCGTTTTCCATGACAACCTCATCGTATTGGATGTGTGTCTGTTTGGAGCTAAATATGTTAAGCTTAGTATAAGGATAATGCCTGCTTTCAAAGTAGGGTAAAGGGTCTTCGAGCACATTATAGGTAGGTTTAATAACGCTTCTCTCCCAAACTTTCACATTCCCATAATTCAAATCGACTCCCAACAGTTAATACCGGGCTCATCGCGAAAATATTTAATTCTTTACCTTCGATTGAAGCGTGTTCAATTACCACCCCGTTGTCTATAACATCATAACCGTTAAGAATTAAGGCGGGAAATATTCCTCTAAAATTTCCCAAGAAAAAAGTTATATAGCTGTTTTCTAGATGAAACTTTCCAGTTTAACATTGATTCCGAAAAAGTTCTTCGTAACAACTGGTAGGGGTTTAAGTAAAGTATCCAAGCTTAACGCCTTTGATAGGGCTTTAATAGACGCAGGTATTGGAAATTGCAATTTAGTACCAGTAAGCTCCATTTTACCTGGTGGATCTGAAGAGTGTGAAGTATGCGATATTCCAGCCGGGTCTATAGTTTTCGTCGTTATGGCTAAAATGGATGGGTCAGAAGGTGAAATGTTAGGCGCTGGGATAGCGTGGGCTTGGGAAGAGAACGGGAGATTTGGCGTGGTTGTTGAAGCTCATGATAATATGGATACTGAGAGGCTCAAAATAGTTTTAAACGATAGGATTAACGAAATGGCTACTATGAGAGGTATTAAGCTTAAAAACGTTAAGTATAAAATTGAAAGTTTAAACGTTCCCGAGGGGTTTTACGGTTCAGTTGTAGCAGCTCTAGTATTCCTCCCCCAAAGCATTATGTATTAGGATTTTGGTCTTTTATATGAATGCATGTAGCCTCTCATAATTTCACGAAGGCTCCTATCGAGCTTTAAGTAAACTATTAAACCGCTGATAGAGTTTAGATTAAATGAGAGTCATGCTTAAATGGAGAATTTTATCAGTTATGCTTATAATTCTGTCGACGATTCTAATATTGACTTTCATGGTTTTAAGAGAACCGCTCATACTACATCCCGAGCTTAGAGCCGTTAAGAAGCCCACGTTGAATTTAGAGCGCATCCCAAAACTCGTACTTGCATTCTACTACCCATGGTATGGTACACCTGAAGGACCTACGGGGTTTTGGAGACATTGGGATGAGGGTGGGCATAATCCCGACTCGTTTTTAAACGGTAGGAGAGACTTAGGTGCGACGGATTACCCCATTAATGGACCCTATGATTCTAAAGATGAACGTGTTATAGCTTGGCACTTCAAACTTGCAGAAGAAGCAGGTGTGGACGGCTTTATAGTTAGCTGGTGGGGTTTTGAAACGTTTGAAGACGAAGTTTTCCGCATAATGTTGAAGGTCGCTGAGGAGCTTAATACTTCTGTAAAATTGACCGTATATTATGAGGTCATTCACGGAGGTAGGGATGAAGCGGTTAAGGATATTGAGCGGATGCTTAGGGATTACGGAGGCTTAAAGGCCTTCCTCAAAGTTCAAGAATACCCCGTGATCTTCATATACTCTAGAGCTCTACATCAATTAAGCTATAGGGATTGGGATTACGTGGTTAGGAAGGTACGATACGATGGGTTTAAAGTCCTACTAATAGCCGATAGTTTCGACGAAAATGCAGCTGAAATATTCGATGGACTGCACACGTACAACCCAGTTGGAATACTACGTGAAGGTGGAAGCTTGAAGGATGTATATGCTAACGCTAAGATAGTGGCTGAAAAATACGGCACCATATTCTCGGCTACAGTATTACCCGGATACGATGATACCCATATAAGGCAACCTGGGCTTGCATATCCCCGAAGGGATGGTGACACATATAGGGAGACTTGGAAAGCCGTTTATGAATCTAACGCGAATTGGGTGCTTATATGCTCGTGGAATGAATGGCATGAAGGTAGCGAAATAGAACCGAGCTTAGAGTATGGAGAGTTGTACTTGAATATTACGGCTGAAAACGCTAGGAGGTTTAAAGACATCCTAGATTAGGATTAGCTTATATATGTTACACTTTCCCCCTTCATCCTACTTATCGTCTTCTCAAGACTTTTCATCTCTGCCTCGATTTCCGAAATCGCCTCACCTATTTCGCTAATTATATCTCTTCTAAGACCTTCTAAAGGTATTTCTACGTTGAAAAGTCTACTTAAAACCTTGAGAACTTCTCCGGCGGATTTAGTATCAACCACATAACCCGAAGTCTCTCCGAGGAGACATATACCAGTTAAATCGTAGAATTCAGCTAAACCTACAATTATCCCAGCTAATCCGACTATTGGATTACCCCATCCACCCACCCTAACACCTACATTTTTAAGCTGTTCAAGTACTTCACGTTTTGTTGAAGCACCTATTACCATTGGAGTTGGGTTTTCTGAAATGCTCTGGTAACCTCCCAAAGCTACAACCGTGTCGACACCCTTCTCTTTAACGTATTTTAAGAGTTCGGAGACTATTATATAGCCACCCTCAATACTTTGAGGTTGAGTATCTCCAGTTAAAAGTAGAAGATCTCTACCGTTTTCCCTAGGGTTCTTCCAGTAGTATAATTCAAGCCTTAAAAGTCTAATGATGCCATTCTCATCGGACAACACATGATATGGGAAGTACGGTGAATAAAACTCCGCTATTTTTTCAGCTTTCAAAACATTAACCATGTGAACGACGGCCAATTTACCAATATAGCCTAAGCCTGGAAAGCCGGCTATGAGTACGGGGTTTCTAGGTTGTGTTTTCTTAAGTTCTCTGATTTCAACCTTCTTCAAGAGGACCCCTTAGCCTCTACCCTGTAAACTTCAAACTTATTGTGGAGGGAAAACTTCGCAGGATGCGGTACTCTAACTTCTCCTCCACAGTATGGGCAGGCATCTTGTTTAAGAGTATAGGCCGAACATTTTACACACTTCCTTAAAAGCCAGACCATTAATGTCCCTCCTTGAATGAAACAGTTCCACCTTTACTCTTCAAAGTCTTCTCAATTACTTCAAAGGCTTCTCTAAGAGTACTTGAGGCTTTCTTATAGTTTTCAGCTGAGACTTCTATTGCGTATCTGGGGGCACCTATGGAATATACTTCAACTGATACTTCTTCATCGCTTAATCTTTCAGCTTTTATTAAAGCCTCCTTGATATCTTCAATCCCATCTGGCTTATGAGTAGTTATCTCAACTATTCCGCGGACTTTAACCGGTTTCTGCTTGATCTTCTCAGAAGCAACCTCATGGAAAACTTTCGCTAAATCTTCTGGAATTCCAATAGCTGTTAAAAGTTTAGGCCCTTTAGTAGGAAGTCTACGGAAGACCTCGTATAAGTCTCCGAAATGCGATTCGAGCTTTTTACCGTAGTTGGCGTAGAGTTCCTCATAAGACTTACCCGTTCTATCTGCTACGAGCTTCAGCATACTTCTCCCTTTAACCCTCCTCTTCCAGTAGTATAGTTCATCCTCCTTCTCCTTCTCCGTGACTCTTCTAAGAGATAGGTCTATTTGATTTTTAGATGGGTTTACTCTGAGAACTCTTAAAACAAGCTTCATATCTTCTTTTATGTGTTCTCTTATATTTCTAACCCAGCTTGAAGATATTTCAGATACATGTACAAAGCCTCTTTTACCACCATATTCATCTAACCTAATGTAAGCCCCATACTCCGTTATCGTTTCAACGGTGCCTATTACGAGCTCACCTACCTCAGGCCACTCCTCCCCACTCAACCTAAAACCTCCAGAATTTCACAGTTAAACTTGCCCTTACCGCCAGTAGGTTCAACTAAAACCTCACCACATATGTGGCATTTTACTAGCGTTGCTGGATGACTAAAGACGATCTGCTCGTCACCACACGATGGACATTTAACTCTAATGAAGGCGCTTCTAGGCTGTGGAATAAGCTCCTTCCTTCTACTCAAGAAATTCTCCCCTTACGTAGAGGGTATTCTACTGCTTTTAACTTTTCGGTTTAAGCTCTAAGAGATTAACTATTTCAGACGCCAGTTCTACTGTAGAAGCTGCTATTAGAGATATTCTTGTATCAACTGCCAGTTTGAAGTTTAATTCGGCTCCGAACCCGTCGAATACTACACCTCCCGCCTCTTTAACGATGAGTATTCCAGCTGAAGCATCTACTGCCCTTAAGACGCCTCTTAAGTCTATGAATGCGTCGAAAATCCCGGAGGCGATCATGCATAAGTGTAAAGCATTGGAGCCTAAAGACCTTACACTATGAGCCTTCTCTACAATCGGCGATAATAAAGGTAAGTATTTGAAAGCTTTACCTTTAGCGCTCACATCCAACGTTATAACGCTTTCACTTAAGGCTTTGTTCTTTGAAACAGTTATCCGCTTACCGTTTAGAAAAGCGCCGACGCCTCTAGCGGCGTAGTAAACATCCCCTTTAAAGAAGTCTATGACACCTCCAGCTACGATGTCGCTTAAACTGTAGCCTTCAGCCAATGCCAGCGACGTTGAGTATACTGGAAAACCCCTTGAAGCGTTTGTAGAGCCATCTATAGGGTCTAACACGGCCACCAATTTTCCACCACCATTAACTTTAACCATCCCAGCTTCTTCAGATATCAGCATAAATCCTCCGATTTTTTCTGAAAGCGAATCTATAACAGCTTCTTCGGCAATTTTATCGATGAGTAAGGTTTTCCCATAAACCAGTTTGAAAGCCGCCGGGTTTTTAAGAGATTCAGTTATTTTAGACTTCGATTCCTCTAAGACTTCACGTAACACTTTGATATAATTCATTGGATTGGTCATCCTCTGCGGCTTCTGAGAAGTATGAGTGCGCTTGCAAGGTTTCCGCCAGCCTCCTTCAAAGCCCTCCTAGCCTCCTCAACAGACGCTCCTGTTTGCGAAGCTAAAAGCATCACATCTTCCTCTGATATTTCAGGCTTCTCCGGTATTTCCTCGACCTTCTCAACAGTCTTCTCAGAAACCTTGCCAGTTATCTGGAAGACCCTCTGACCACCAACCTCCATAACCATCACATTAGGCTCTTCTATGAGGAGCTCCTTTCCAACCATATATATGACGACCTTATCAACGCCGTCTAGAGTCTCCATTTTAACACCCATACGGTTCATAAGCCTCCTAGCTTCCCTAGGGCTTATCTTCTTCAAACAGACCTCCAAATAACTCTCACGACGTAAATCCTTTAAAACAATTTCTCAAAATCTCTCGTAGAGATTCGTAGAAAGCTTAGATTTCCAGCCATAACGGACGTTAATTCACCGTAGGGGAAGTCTTAGTAAGATAAAACCTTCTTCATATAATTTGCGTATTCTAGAAACTTCTCATAGGAGAATTCGACGTGAATTAAGTGGTCGCATCCCGGGATGTATCCTCCAAGTTCCTTCAATACTAGTAGCTTAGAATCGACCTCTCTCCTCATCCTTTCTCCTCCCAGAGAAATTTCCCTCTTGTCTAAATTGCCGATTAAGAAAAGTTTACCGCCATATTTCTTTCTCACAGTTATCGCATTCATCCCAGCATTTACTTCAAGAGGCCATAAGCCCGTTATCCCAGCTTCAACGATAAGGTCTAAGATAGGGTTAAGTTTTCCATCACTATCCATTAAGATCCGACGAATCCCGTTCTTGTTTAAGAAACCTATGACGTTCCTATAATGTGGAAGTAGGAATTCCCTGTATAGTTTTGGAGAGATGCATGGGCCATTCTTTTCGGCTAAATCTTCCCACCAAAAGACTAAGTCGATCCTATTCTTCAGCGTTTCAACGGAATTTCTAATAGCTTCGATGGTGAAATACTCCCAATGATCCAACATATCTTCTACAAGCTCTGGATCCCTGTAGAAGGTTTTCAAAAATGTTGGAATACCCATCAGTTCGGCTCCAAAGCCGTAAAAGCCGTTTAAGCATAGCGCTGTAGGCCCATCTTGGTGTTCTTCAAATAACCTAATATAGGATTCCTTATCCCAATCTTTGGGCTGTCTACAGGGGTCGTGAGGGTTTAAACGCTTCTTATACTCCTCCCAGCTTTTCCTATCCTTAACTGGAAACTCTAAAAACATGGGCATACTGTACCACAGATATTTTGCCGTTTTAAATCTCCTCACAACGGCGCCAGTCTGCGTTAAAACGTCAACGTACCTTTCATTCTCCCTTAAAACCCTCTGCTATATCTTGGAAGCGGGCCGAGGTCTAATGGAACAGTTAAGCTTAGAAAATTGTAGCATCCAAAATATGAATAGGGGTTAAAACCTTTAACAATAGGCCAATTCAGTAGTGAAACTCCGCCAACTCTAACCTCCCAATCTATGACTAGAACTTTGTCTGCGGGAAGGCCTTCATTAAGCCACTTAATTAAAGTCTCATCGTAGAACCTTTCACACCAAAGTAGTACATCTGGCTTTTTAAAGTCCATTACTGCTTTAACCCTTTCTCTTCTAGTCATCATATTGAAACTATTCGACATTTCGTGGAAATCAATTTAAATATTTTATCTAAATCGATTCATCTACTAGGCTTTATGAGTTAAGCGTAGAAAACCCTCATGGATGCGTTCGATCTAAAATTCACGTCTTTCTACAGTACTTTGACCCATATTTGTATGCTTCGTCGTACATTGCTATTATGTTTTCTATTGGCGTTATCGGCTGTAT
>CAYWZZ010000026.1:0-20099 GCA_964463005.1 uncultured Candidatus Bathyarchaeia archaeon
ATAGAACAGACCTGCCACGGCGGGGTTCGCGGGTTCGAATCCCGCCCACCGCATCATTTTGGCGAAAAAAGCCCGCTTTCGGGTTCTTTTAACCCTATGGATGGGACAGTCCTGTGGTTTAAGTGGAGACTCAATTCTCTTTATGAGATTCCGAGGGTTTTTCTTGTTCTATTTTAGTCATGCTTGAGGTTGATGAATTAATTAAGGGGCTAATATTCGAACAGCTCAAAACGAGCTTCTTTTTGATGGGAAGCTTAACTTAAAAACCGTAGCTGAATAGTATATTCTAGGGGGTGAGTGATAGTGAAAATTAGGGTCTTCCACTCCTTGGTAGCACTGTCAATTCTGCTCGTAATTTCAAATCTCGCAATGCTCGCATACTTTAGCATCGAGAATGCTAGGCTTAAAAAGGCTATTGAAGCTGAGCGCTCGCTCTACGAAGAAGCAGTTCAGCTTCACGTAGAAGAACTGAGCAGATATGAGGTACTATACGGGGAGCTTCAGGAGGCTCTCAAGGAAAATGAGGAGTTGAAAGAATTCTTTGTGAACATGAGCAGCAAAGTCGTTGTCCCGCAAGATTACGTAATCATTCTGGAGCGTGAGGAGCCGTGAAGATCGCAACCCTAATATTAATTGTAGTCTTGCTGGTGGCGTCAAACTTCTACACCTACGTATACTTTACAGGTCTAAATGGGTACTTAAAATTCACCCTGCAACAGATAGCTATGCAAAAAAGCCAAAAGCTTGGAGAATACTCGGTTCTCGAGTATTATATGTCCGCACTTCATGAGAGCTATTTTAAAATAGTTGAAGTAAACGAACAGTTGGAGAAGATTTCAAGCAACTTCCACAGAGACTTAAGTAATATCCCATACAACTACACGATTATGCCGTACGATGAATTCTTAGGTAAATTTTTATTCGCGTATACCGATGAGATGAGGAGCTTCGTGCTCAACATTACTGGTGGGTGGAACGGGACTGACGAAGACTTCAGGTCCGACCTCTACAAGATATATAGGGAATGGCGGAGTATGTTCAAGTACGTCTCCCCAGAGGGGCAGGAGGCGCCGCTTTCAGATGTAATCTTCTTCATCAACTTCGGAGGGTTCAATTTTGGAAGGATCGAAGTGTACTCTCTAGAAGAGCAGAGGTGGATTACCCTAGACTACCTCAGTGAGCTTCCGTTCGGCTATGAGATAAAGCCAATAGAAGTAAGTGGAGCATCGATAGTCTTCCGTAACAAGCAAGGCCAATGTTGGGATTACGCGATCACGCTTATAGCCCTATACCATGCCTATTACGACGCCTCTGGCAGAGATCTGCCAACAATTTACCTCTCAATTGAAGGAAGAGATCTCCACCACGGGGTAGTTTTAATAAAACTGGAGGGGGATAAAGTCGCAATAATAGACTGGGATATTATAACCCCAGTAAATAATGGCATGATAGAGTTTGTGCCCTTTGAAGTCGCTAAGAGGCTCCACGAGGAATACTGGGGCCGGAGCCTACTCTATAGGGGTTACATGAAGGGCAGACCGTATAAAACAGGGTACTTCAATTCAAACGAGGAATTCTACAAGTGGCTCCTCAATGAATTGAAATAAGCAAAATTTGATTGCAGATTTTAGGTTATTGTTTGAAGAAGATTCTGGGAATGCTACATATTCTCATCCCCTTTATTTCGTGGATCACTTATTGGGTGCTATGTGATTTAGTAGTTCAAGCAAATAATGTTGTAATTAAGTAAATCTCGTGGTCCCACCAATTTTAATTTAGTTTTCCTATATTTCTTTGCCCTGCTCGGGCTTGGAGTTTACCCCTTCTTAAGACTCGTATATGTGACCCCGCTTTCGGGAGTTCTCAGCTCTCCTCCTAACTGTCTTGTGATAATCCTAGTTTTGCTGTTATAGACATGCCTCTTTACAGTGAAAACTTATTTTAAGGTTTTGAGTTATACGGCTGAAGAAGGTCGCACAACTAACATGGGAGTCTTATCTACGCTCATAATAGGCGTTGATTCAATTTATGGTACAATATGTTTAAATAGTTTATTCATGAGGTTGGCTTCTTCTGTATGTAATGGGATTAAATTTTTTGGTTTTAATGTCTCGATTATGTTGCGGAATAAAGCTATTTGATACCTAGGGAGAACTAGGGAATAAAAGTTGACAAACGAGGGTAGTCAAAAAAGATATTGGTATTTAACACGTCCGTAGTGATCGAACTCTTCCACGCAAATATTTTAGAGAAACTAGTTAACTATAGGGACTATGCAGGCCATAATGTTGAACTTATACTACCCAACAAGGTCTTTGAGGAACTTAAAAAGAGTAGAAAAATGGGAGAAATCGAAGACCCTCTAAAACAGATTTTCAAAGTAATTGAGGCACCAGAGGAAATTATGAGGGAAATCTGTTTAAGAAAGGCACGGTTTAGGGTTAGGTGAATTAAGCGTTCTAACAGTAGCGACCTTTCTGATAAAACAAGAAACCCAGTCATCAGTAATCACTATAATAGATGATAAGAGGGGAAGAAGAGTAGCCGAAGAGCTAGGACTCAAAAGGCATGGTACTCTCTGGATGATAATCCAGCTCAAAAACATGGAATCATCAACGAGGAAGAGGCGATAAAAATTGTTGGAAAACTTCCATATCAAGGCTTCCATTTAAATGGAGAAATGCTTAAGCAAGCTATAAGGGAGATTAGAAGCGATTGCTAAGTCCATTGTGATCATCCCGCCCCAAATAAATGCTTAAAGCAATTGTTTCACCCATCCCATTTATGTCATAATTCCTGTTTCTATTTCTTCAACCATGTCTTTTTTAAATCTCACCAATCATCTTAAATACTGTTCTCACGTTTCTCGAATAAAATCTCCAAAGATGAATGTAAACAGTTCTACCTTAGTCGTCTCAGTCTCACCCTGTTAGGCCTAAGCATACGCATCAATAATAGAATAGCTGAACTGGTATTCACAATTTACTGGTAAATTAGTGCGGGGGGTGGGATTTGAAC
Organism: uncultured Candidatus Bathyarchaeia archaeon; assembly: GCA_964463005.1. GTDB lineage: Archaea > Thermoproteota > CALKCG01 > B24 > B24 > DTBU01. Next base: position 3,019 of record CAYWZZ010000026.1, read on the forward strand.
CCACGAAGGGCTACCCCACAGCGGCTCTGAAGCCGTTACAGCCTCCTCAGCGCTGCGCCTTAGACCAGGCTTGGCTACCCCCGCTTCCATTAAGTATAGGCGTTTTTCCTCTTTTAAATTTAGCTCTTTGAAATCTCCTTGGAAAAGCATATATCTGTGAGTATTCTTAAAGAGCTTGTATGGATTTTGACCCCACTCCCCTTCTGACTGCTTTTACATTGATCTTCTTAGCCGAGTTGGGTGATAAGACTCAGATGTGTACGATTATGTTGTCTTCAAGGTCTTCAGCTATCTCGGTTTTCTCAGGTGCTATGACGGCTTTCTTCATAGTTGACGGTTTAAGTGCTTTACTGGGTGGGGAGTTGCTAAGCCTCCTACCTAGGAATATAGTAGGCTTAGCTGCAGGTTTAATCTTCATACTTTGCGGGTTGATATCCCTCTTCCGTAGAGAGGGTGGGGGGACTTTAGATAAAGTTGAAACATCATTCTTTAAAACCTTCTCCCTAATCGCACTTATGGAGCTTGGCGATAAAACTCAAGTGACTTCAATACTCTTAGCGGCTCAGTTTAAAAACCCGCTTATGGTTTTGACTGGCGTTATGATGGCCTTCAGCCTAATAACTGGCATGGGGGTTGTATTGGGCAGTAAAATTCTAAGGCTTGTAGAAGATAGGTATTTGAAAATAGGAACATCGACCGTATTCATATTGTTCGGTTTCATCCTGATATTTGAAGCACTATTGACGGGATGAATTTAAATGTTATATTGAAGCTCCATCTTATTCAACTATTATGACCGCCCAGAGTGGAAGAGTTAAATTCCGCCACTCCTTCATAGACCCAAAAACTATCGGAACTTGCAACACTATATGTCTAGTAGGAGACGTTAACAACGACGGGTTCTTAGACGTTGTGATAGGTAGCTATTCCGAAACTCCAATAGATGAAGGTTACTTAGTCTGGTATGAGTATCCGAATTGGAAGAGACATTTAGTAGCTAGAGCTAACCTAGAGGCTGGTGGAGTATTAGTTGACGTTAACCGTGATGGGCGTTTGGACGTCGTAGCTGGACAACCATACTATGAGCGTGAATTGTACTGGTTTGAAAACCCTCCAAACCCCACCGATAATTGGGTTAGGCATATCATAGACAATAGTTTTCAGAAGTACCACGACCAAGCCGTAGGAGACTTAGACAACGACGGGGAAGACGAGATGGTAGTCGCCTCACAGGTGAGTAGAGTTCTAGTCTACTACGATATCCCTCCAGACCCAACAGTCTCACCTTGGCCTTAAAGTTCAAGTTGCCGATATAAATGAAGACGGTGTTCCAGATATTGTGATGAGTGAAGCTGAAAGTGACGTGGGTAGACTCGTCTGGTTTGAAAGCCCGGACTACAAGATACATATTTTAAACGAAAACCTATTCCACCCCCCATAGCTTAGCAGTAGCAGACTTCGATGGAGATGGGCATCTAGACATATTCGTTGGAGAAATGCATCTTGGAGTAAAACATGATGCAAAGCTCATAATATACTTAAACGATGGGGAAGGTTGCTTCAAAGAATACGTTGTAGTAGATGAAGGTACTGGTACACACGAAGCTAAAGTAGCAGATATAGGGAAAACTGGTAAACCATCCATAGTAGGTAAACCCTTTAAACCAAAAAACTCAAGTAGACCTTTGGGAAAACATGAGTGGTTCCTACGAAGACTCGTATAAACGAAACGTTTGAAGACCATTATAGTAAAAGATAACTATGGGCATGTGAACTGTTAATTTGAAGGTTTAATCTATGAGTATGGAAGAGGTCAGTAGAACTATTAAGGAGATTAAGGCGCTCGTTGAAAACCTACAGTGTAGAGTTGAAGCGTTAGAGAAAGCTGTTAAAGCTGGCGATATATCTCTTAGAGTTGAAGTTCCAAAAGTAGTCTTGGAAAAGAAGCCTTTAGAAATTAGAATTAGCGAAGATGAACTCTTAGGTAGAATAATCTTACTTATGAAAGAAGGTTTCTTTAACGATTGGAAAACCGCGAGCGATGTGGCAAATGAGTTAATACGGAGATGCTGGCATCCTAAAGATTTAAAACACATCAGACCAAGCTTAGAACAACTTGTCGTCCTCAAAGTCTTAGAAAGGTCTAAAGTGAAGAAGAGGAAGGGGGGAGGTTTTAAGTGGGTTTATAGGAAAAGTGAAAACCTCAACTTGATCGAGTAGGGGCAACGACATTGGATATTTCAATTCTACCAGTCGTTAAATGAAAATGAAGCCTAGCCCGTTAATTTACGTAAAAAAAGTTACCTTTATAATGGAGAATTTGCCAATTAAATTCCTTTAGGACTATGGAGTTTAAACTTCCACCAGAAGTAGTAGATATCATAAACGGTATAAGCTCTATGCAGATAAGAGGGGCTTCGAAAATAGCAGAAGCTGGCATTAGAGCTTTAAGTATAGTTGCTGAGAACAGTAAATCTGGAAAACCTGAAGAGGTATTTGAAGAACTAGATTACGTAGCTCAAAAGCTCTTAGCTACGCGGCCTACAGCAGTCTCTCTTCCAAACGCTATAAGATACGTCATGTTTGAAGTCTATAAGGCTAAAGAAAGCGGATTGAAAGCTGAAGAAGTTAAAGCTAGAGCGGTAGATGCTTGTAGAGAATTTCTCAGAAGAATAAAGGAGGCGTCTATAAAGATAGGTGAAATAGGAGCTAGGAGGATAAACGACGGTGATACCATAATGACGCATTGCCACAGTACAGCTGTTTTAAACGTTATAAAGACAGCCCATAAAATGGGGAAGAACATAAAAGTAGTAGTTACTGAAACGAGGCCATTGTATCAAGGGCTTATAACAGCTGAAGAGCTTGAGAAGAATGGAATACCGTTTACATTAATCATAGATAGCGCTGCCAGATTCCTCATGAAAAAGGTGGACAAGGTTATCGTAGGTGCTGACGCAGTGGCAGCCAATGGAGCTGTCGTAAATAAGATAGGTACATCTATTATAGCTTTAGCCGCTTATGAATCTAGAGCCTTAGTGTTCGTCGCAGCTGAAACGTACAAGTTCAGCCCCGAGACGCTAGCAGGAGAACTTGTCAAAATCGAGGAGAGAGGGCCGGAAGAAGTGGTACCAGCCACTATCTTTAAACGTTGGAAGTACGGTTCCGTCAGAAACCCATCCTTCGACGTCACACCTCCAGAGTACATAGACCTCATAATAACTGAAAGGGGGATAATACCTCCTCAAGCAGCTTTCATGATAATCAGGGATGAGCTTAAAGACATGCCTTATGAGTTCCAGATGAGGTACAGTACCTACTGGGAGAGAAGCCTTGAAGTTTGAAGAGCTTCATTTAATCCATAGACCTTTACGTATGAGGAGGTTCGCATCCTCCTCAGCCTTCTCGATTAGGAAATCTACGAATTCTTTGAAGAAGCCCCTTCCATAGTACTCTGAAGACCATTCTTTAACAGCATTAGCGTAGAGGCTTCTCTCAACCATTCTAATTTCAGCAAGCCGGATAAGGCTACTGTATGTTTCAGCATCGATGGAATCACTGTCGTATATCAAACCTGGACAAGATTTAACGGCGCTTTTGTTAACCTCTATACCTGTGACCTTACCGTTAGATGTCACATATATGAAAGGGTAGAAGCGGCACGTCAAAGGTTTAAACTGATGAACCGTGCAGATTTTATTCCTGTTCAAAACGCAAAACCCATTTGGAAGCCTCTTCAAACCCAAGTATCCCTTACACTCCCAGAGTGAGACTTTGGGAAACGTACTCTTATAATCCTCAGCTTTATAAACCGTTAGAAACTCTTGAGCACTATATCCTCCATAGTGTACTATCCGCCAAACATCTAAATGCGTAACTGGAACCCAATATTGGCTGCAACAAACACCGCAGAGTGTACATTTAAACTTAACCATGTGGTTCAGTCGATAAATTCTAATAGACCTTTGGTATAAAGTTTAATTCGGATAGGCTCTGCTTGATCAGTTCAGTTAAAGCTAAACGGTAAAATTTAGTTATGAGTTCTTACTAAATCTTAATAGATAACTGTGGTTAAAGTCGAAGGCTTCAGAGGTTTTAATGGAGTCTATCAGATAACCCTCGGAGGCGAGCGTAGATTAGCCACTATAAACTTAGCTCCAACTATTCAAGTGTACGGCGAAAGACTCATCAAAATCGACGGTGTAGAATACAGGCTTTGGGATCCGTATAGGAGCAAGCTTGGAGCGGCTTTACTTAAAGGTCTTAAACGCCTGCCGATTTCAGAAGGAGTTAAAGTTCTCTATCTTGGAGCCGGCTCTGGAACTACCGTAAGCCACGTTAGCGACATCGTGGGGGAGAGGGGGCTAGTTTACGCTGTTGAATTCAGTCCAAGAGTTATGCGAGAGTTCATAAAAAAAGTTTCATCTTTTAGAAGAAACGTTATGCCCATACTAGCTGATGCTAGATTCCCAAGCTCCTACCTACCATATGTTGATGAAGTTGACGTAATATACTGTGACATCGCTCAACCAGATCAAGCTAGAATACTGTCAGATAACGCAGATTTCTACCTTAAGAAAGGTGGAAGTATAATGCTAGCAGTAAAGGCTAGGAGTATAGACGTTTCAAGAAAACCTGTAGAAATATTTAAAGAAGAAGCTAAAGTTTTACAGAACAGAGGGTTTAAAATAGAATCTACGATTAAGCTTGAGCCATTTGACAAAGACCACGTTATGATCCTCTCAACAAGGTGAAGGACCGTCTTGCACAGCACAGTAGCTGGTGTAGATGAAGCCGGTAGAGGCAGCGCCGTAGGACCAATGGTTATAGCGGGAGTCCTATTGGAGGAGGAGTTCCTAGAAGCTGTTAAATCACAAGGTGTTAAAGATTCCAAGAGGCTTCCACCAGAAAGAAGGGAGAGGCTTTACGAGTTTATAGTTAACGGGGCTGTTAAAGTAGCATTTACCGTGTTAAACCCGACCATAATAGACCGATATGTTAAATTTAAGAAGACATTGGGCGGTTTAAACGCCTTAGAACTTAAAGAGATCGTATGCATAGTAAGAGAGATCAGAGCTACGAAAGTATACGTTGACTGCCCAGACGTAAACTCGATGAGGTTTTGTAGAATTTTGAAGTCTGAAATTCCATGGAATGTTGAAGTAGTAGCCCTTCATGGGAAGTACGACGACCACCCAGCCATAGCATCAGCATCTATAGTGGCTAAAGTCTTAAGAGATAGAATCATCAGGTCGCTTAGAGATTTATATGGGGATTTTGGAAGCGGTTATCCCTCAGACTTAAAAACTGTAAGCTTTCTGAAAGAAAACCGTGGAAATAAGCATTCAGAATGGCTTATAAGGAAGAGTTGGAAGATCTCCAAATTGGGCTGCAGATTAAACGACTATGCTGATTAAGTGGTTTTCAACTTCGTATATAGTGTTTATATAGCCTTACCTAAATTCTAATAGGAGTTGGAAAACCATGTCGAAAGAGACTTTCAAAGTAGATAAAAATGGCGACTTCTCCAACTGGTTTAATAGAATAATCCGGGAGGCACAGCTCATAGACGACAGGTATAATGTTAAAGGCTTCATAGTTCATAGACCTTGGTCTATGAGTATGCTTAAACAAATCTACCGTCTATATGAAAGCGAACTCGAAGAGCGAGGACATAAACCCGTGCTCTTCCCAACGGTAATACCTGAGGAAAACCTTTCAAAAGAGGAGGAGCATGTTGAAGGCTTTAGAGCTGAAGTATTTTGGGTAACTCATGGCGGGGATGATAAGCTTGAGAAAAGACTTGCATTAAGACCTACTTCTGAAACCGCTTTCTACCCACTCTACTCCCTATGGATAAGAAGCGTATCAGATCTACCTCTGAAGCTCTATCAAAGTTGTTCAGTCTTCAGGTATGAGACTAAATCGACCAAGCCTCTTATCAGGGGTAGGGAGTTCCTATGGATAGAAGCACATGACGTCTTCGCCACAGAAGAAGAGGCTTACAAGCAAGTTGAAGAGGATATGGAGATAGCTGAAGAAGTCATACATAAGAGGCTTGGAATACCTTTTATATTCTTAGAGAGGCCGCAATGGGATAAGTTTAAAGGAGCCGTCAAAACGTTCGCCGCTGACTGTGTAATGCCCGATGGAAAACTACTTCAAATAGCCTCTACACATTACTTAGGTCAGAGATTCTCTAAAGCCTTTGAAATCATATTCCTAGACAGTGATGGCACGCGGAAGTATGCTTACCAGACATGCTATGGACCTGGAGTATGGCGCATTCTAGCTGCCGTCATCTCCATACACGGCGATGATAATGGCCTTATATTGCCGTTCGAAATAGCTCCCATTCAAGTTATCATAGTTCCAATATTTACCAAAGAGCATAAAGAATCTGTTGAAAGATATTGTATGGAAGTTTTTAAGAGTTTGAAAGCGGCCGGCTTCAGAGTAGAAATAGATTTTTCAGATAAGACCCCTGGTGCGAAATACTACTATTGGGAAATGATGGGAGTCCCAATAAGGGCTGAAGTCGGCATTAGAGAGGTTGAAACCAAATCTGTGACGTTATTCAGGAGGGATAATCGGAACAGAATAACCGTTCAACTTGATGAGCTTGTTGAAGTCGTTAAGAAGCTCGGCGATGAATCCCTTCAAAATCTTAGAAAGAGGGCTGAGGAGTTCCTTCAGTCGAAGATATTTAAAGCCACCACTTTTGAAGAGGTTAAAGATCTAGCAGATAAAGGCGGCTTCATAATCGCCCCGTTCTGCTCAATAGACTTCGACGGTGAAAATTGCTCGATAAAGCTTAAGGAAACGTCGGGCTTAGAAGTTAGAGGGGTACCTCTTAAAAACAGAGTTAAACCCTCTGAAGGAGAGAAATGTATAATATGTGGCAGGAAAGCCGAAGAATACGTCTACTTAGGTAAAGCGTATTAGTTTACGGCATAGTTTTACTCTTCATTCTACGCATCAACAGCTTATGTTGAAGAGATAGAAGCTTCTCAGGCACTAAAAGTTTACTAGTCAAATATACTAGGAAGACGGTAAATGCAGCTGAATACGGTATTCCCAGAATGGCTTCAAATGGAAGTTCTGAGAAAAACATGCTTTGAGCTATAAGCATCGGATAGCTTGGAGGTAGAGCGTAGATGAACAATTGCAATGCCAACGGTAGACTTCTAGCGTCGCCATATATGACCAAAAACATTGGAACCATTATCGGTATCTGCACAAACCCAACCAAAGAACCAGATATTCTGACGTCGCTACTTAAAGCCCCTATTATAACGCCTAGAGAAGTTGCGAAAAATATCGCTATGAGGAGGCTTACGAAAAGCATTACATAGCTTTCAAATGACGCCGTCGGAAGCTCTAATGAAATTGTCAAATCCTCTCCAGCCATTATAGGAAGACTGAAGATACTCTGAAAATACACGATTAGCCCGACTATGAAGAGGATTGTTCCGAACATCGCTACGACAGCCGACCCTACAAGCTTACCCATCAAAATACTATATCTGCTAATGGGGAGCGTCAGCAGTGTTTCAAGGGTTTTCTCTTCGTTTTCAACAGCCGTAGCAGTCGCAGCTATCTGTGCAACAGATATTGAAACCAACATCAAAACGACTGGAACTATTATCCCAGAGCTCATGAAGAACTGGTTAAATAGAACACTTGGTGAGATCTTGAGAATCCTATCCTTGACGACGGTATGACTTATAGTGGTTAACGGGTTTAAAACTTCCTCAGGATTGACTTCAGGGCTTTTAGAAGATATGAAGGATTCTACCAAAGCTCTAGAGTAGGCGTTTAAAACACTTTCAACTACAGAGAAGGCGCCGATGCTACTTAAACCCATGCTTTTAATGATGAAGAATACGTCTACTTGAGCTCTTCTAAAGCTTGTGATATTGGATTCAAAGCCGTTTGGCACGACCATCAAGACCCTAGTATCGCTACCTTTAAGCTCTTCAATCGTATCTTCAACTTCTAATAAGGAGGATTCAGATACGTTTAAGCCGAGGCTACGTATAAAATCCATAAATTCGCGACTGGTGGGCGTCCCATCTAGGTCTATAACGGCGACTTTAACGCCTTCTCTTGAAATCGTTTCAATAGAGCTCTGCATGGCTGCAGATATTGCTAAGCCGATTATAGGCATTATTAAAACTGGCGCCAGTAAACCTATGTAGATTCTGGGATCTCTCAGTAGATCTTTAATCTCCTTTTCAATTAAAGGGAGGAGGCTACTCAATATCTACCACCTTTATGAAGACTTCTTCAAGGTTTGAAGCATTCCAAAAAGTTTTAAGCTGATCTGGTGTACCTTCAGCTACTATTCTACCTTTGTTTATTAATGCCACTCTATCGCAGATGTATTCTACTTCAAACATATTGTGGCTAGACATGATCACAGTTACACCGTACCTGCTCGCATACTCTTTTATAAGCCTCCTTATGTAACTCGCATGTACAACGTCTAAACCCGCCGTAGGCTCATCGAGTATAGCCAGTTTAGGCTTCAGCATGAAAACCCTAGCTATCTGAAGCCTCCTCTTCATACCTTTACTGTAGGTTTTGATCTTATCGTGTATTCTACCGCCAAGCCCTGAAATATCAACGGCGCGGTTGACGGCTTCTAAAGCCTTATCTTTAGAGTGGAAGTATACTCTAGCCATTATTGAGAGATACTCTAATCCCGAGAGGTTTCTATAAGCTCCAGCATCCTCGGCGAGGTAGCCTATTATACGTCTTACATCGGCGGCTTGAGAAGTAACGTCATATCCGAATACCTTCACGGAGCCTTTTGTTGGAAGTAGAAGTGTGGCTAGGATTCTTAAAGCGGTGGTTTTACCAGCGCCGTTAGGCCCGATTAAACCGAAAACTTCCCCTTCATTAACTTGGAAGGATAAGCCGTCTAAGGCTTTAAAAGACCCGAAAAGTTTCACGAGGTTTCTAACGTCTACTGCAACACTATTATTTACCGACATATTCAATAGATTGGGTTCTTTTAAGGGTAAAAGCTTTACTACTTTACTAAATTAAATTTATTAATGATATTTAAAACGGTTTCCAACGATGAATTAAAACGTACTATGGAAATGTATAAATTTTGAAAAATAAAAATATTAATTATTGAAGTATTCTAAAAGATATTGAATGATTTTTGAAAAACCATTCATGAACTACCATTTAACTCATATACTTTTTCACAACCCTTAAGGCCTCTAAGAATTCTCCACCCCTCTTGGTTAGCACGTAAACCTTCATATCACCTATATGTTCTTCTCTTAGAAGGCCATGAGCTACTAGAAATCGTAGAGCCTTTTTCGCCCTATCAACTGGAAGTCCAGCACCGTAGGCTATCCTCGTTAAGGGAGATGGGCCTTTCCTTAAGACAGTTTCCAATATATCAGAGTATATTTCATATTTTGTCCTTCTTTCACTCATAGCGTTATCAACTTTTAAATCAACATTAAAGTGGTGGGGGAGGTAGCTTTTCAACCTTCACCGGCGTCTGAGCAAATAAAACTCCTTCTTCCCTCTCCAACAACTCAGTATACTGTACTTCTCCAAGTATTCTACAGCCAGACTCCACGTATATCCTCCTCGCGTAAATATTTCTAGCTTTTGAATTCTCCTCCAACGTTAAAGTGTCGGCGTAGACGTCTTCAATTCTAGCCCTCTCCCGTACGAGGACATTAACGCCTATTAAAGGCCCTCGAACTTCACCTCGCCTACCAATTTCTATATAATTAGCCTTCACACCCTTCAAAGTCTCTATCAACCCTCCGACTTTTACGGCGTCTAAAGCTTCAACGGTCGAAGCCTTCAGAGAGCCCCCGACATCTACGGATTTAACCTTCACATAATTACCTATTTCAGCTGAACCCCCAACATCTAACCTACCGGATAAGCTTAAACTTCTCCCTACGTTTAGCCTACCGCCAACATCTATGTTTTCACCTCTAGCATCACCAGTTATTTCAACGGAACCTCCGACATCTATACTTGTAAATACAAGGTCTCCGTCGACTTTTAAAGAACCTCCGACATTTATTTTTCCACCTTCACATCGATTAGAGAGCTTCACAGCACCGCCAACGTCGATTTTGTTAAACTTAAGGGGACCGGTTGATTCAAACGTCCCCCCTACGTTAATTCTATCCTTAACTTCACCACCCTTAATTACAACCATACCTCCAACGTCAATATCTTCAATTTTAACTTCAGCTTCAACTCTAACCGCACCTCCAACCGTTATCTTTTTGACCTCCACCAACCCCCCTCCTCTGAAAGACCCGCCAACTTCAATCCGTAAGCCCTTTACAGCCCCTCCAATGTCAACAGTTCCACCTACGTTAATAGTTTCCATCTCCACATTACCAGACGCCTTATATGAGCCACCAACCTCTACATCTAAGGCTTTTGTATCGCCTCTTACTTCAAGGCTTCCACCGACTCTAACCCTTTCAACGTTAAGGTTTTTTTCAACAGCAACTTTTCTATCCACGTCTAACGTTTTCGCCGATAGGTTTCCGATTACGTGAAGCCCACCCTCTCTGACCCTCACCTTGTTAACTGATAGATCGCCCTCAACCGTAATATCGCCATCATGTCCATCCAACGACTCAGCTATAAGACCACAGTTGAAGAAGCATTCTCCCTCGCAACGTACAATACCTGAAACTGTAGTGCTTCGCAACCCCTCTTCAGCTTTTATAGTTGAATCTCCACCCACGTGCAAATCTCCATCAATAAACCCCAATGTCACAGTTGAACCGCGTGGAACAGATACGACTTTACGCACAATTACACCATTCCGATAATTTACCGGAAGATTCTATTAAAACTAAAGCACATATAGAGGGTACCGATTGTAATTACAATAAGTTTCTAGAATTTGCATTCGACAAGTTATCTCCAATCTTCCTCTCAACTTCGAAAAACGCAAAGCCTTAAAATTTTTTAGGTTTAAATGTTTGAAGATTTCAATCGTGGGATGATTCTCGACGTCTGAGTCAACCTTTGAACACTCAACACTTAATCAAACCTTCTGGACGCCGAGGACGCCAGTAAAAGCGCTCTACTCGATCGATTTTGAAATAGACCCGTCGAAAGGGCTACTTAAGGGTGAGGAGGAGGACAGACTTATTAACAAAACTTCCCAAACTCTATCAAAAGGCTAAAGACATGAAATTTAAGGGGATGATACGGCATGATCAGTATGGCTTACTGATCGATGAAAAATGGGTTGAAGAAAGGCTTAAAAGCCCATTCAGAAGAGCAGACTGAGATAGAGGCTTTTTCCACTTGTAAGCCTCTATGAGTTGGAAGTGTTAGAGGCAGACCGCAAACTGATACTGGTAGATTATAGAGACGGTAGACCCGTGTTCAGACTCCGTGTGAAGTAGACTCATTATGCGTGTATACGATAGCGCATGGCTAGCACGAATTGTGAGAGGTTTAAAATACTGATGGCGATCACACTATCTCCATAAAGGTGGGCGGCAGATTTAGCTTATTTAGAGTAACAACTTAAGCCGTGCATACTCTGAGGCAAGCATAGAATCCTAGAGAATAGACTTCAGACCATGAGCGTGAGATGTACTATTTAATCTATTCTCCACCTTCAACTTTATCTTCTTGGAAAATAAGATATAGGTTTACCATCGTATAAACCCTATTTTAAAACATAATCCTTTTAACGTTGCTTAACTATCACTTAACTGAGCGACTATGCCTAAGAAGAGGAAGTCTAGAGGTCGTAGTAAGGGGACGAAGGGTAGGACTGAGCTTGTAGAGTGTGACAACTGTGGAGCACTCGTACCTAGAGATAAGATTAAACGGGTTACAGTAAGGGTCTCACCCGTCGACGCACAACTTGCCAAAGAGCTTAAAGCAAAAGGAGCATACATAAGCTCCTACACAACCGTTAAAAACTACTGCGTCTCTTGCGCCGTCCATTACGGGATTGTAAAAGTCAGGTCTAGGGAAGAACGAAAGCTCATCAGACCATTAGGGAGGTAATGGTTAAATTTTTGAAATAAAAGCCCAATTTTCAACGTTTAAGAGCGAATTGCCGAACCTACCGTAGTACTCAATGCAGACGTACTTATGAGCCATTCCTTTGTCGAAATACTTTTTCCTGAAATTTCGACTGTAGTGGCTCCTAGTACTCCACCCAACCTATAGAGGGGAGGGCGCGATTTTACAGGAAAATGTCTATTAACAACTTCTTAGAAGGTAAAGTTAGTGATAGGGATTTGGCGTATAAACGCCTCGTCAGAAAGTTGACAGTTGAAAACATCTGGATGTATGTGTTGAGGATGTTGCTGGAGAGACCGCTCTACGCTTACGAGATTAGGAATATTCTTAAGAGTAGATTCGGCTTCAACGTGGCGACAATAACCACGTATATGGTTCTATACAAGATGGAACGGGAGGGTTTGATCAAGAAGACCACTAAAAGAGAAAGTGGTCGAAGACAGTATTACAAGATTACACCACTCGGCTTGAAAACTTTAAAGGATGGGCTTTCACTTCTCGAAAAAACCCTTAAAAATTTAACCCTACCTGAGTCTTCTATAAGCATAAACAATCCTCTGAATGATCGTGACAAGAGATAGAATTGCTAAAACCCAGATACCGATTTCTATGACGTTTAAAAGCCCCGAGAGGGCTATTATTAAAATCCGCTCTCCCCTCTCGATAAGACCGACTCCTGACATTTCCAACCCTAAAGACTCCGCCTTAGCCCTCACATAACTCGTTAAAAGTGAGCCTACTAGTGATACAACGCCCGGCTCTATCGACACCCTTCCACTTAACATTAAACCCCCTATTATAGCGGAGTCTGAAAACCTATCTATCGTAGAGTCTAGAAAGGATCCTAAACGGTCTGCTGTACCAGTTGCTCTAGCTACAGCACCATCAAGCATATCTAAAAAACCTGAAACTAAGACTAGAATTGAAGCCGTGTAAAGCCCCAGCCCTCCTCGAACATTATACATTAAAGCACTAAGCACGGCTACGATTAAACCCATGACGCTTAAACACTCAGCTTTGAAGCCGAATTTGACTAATAGACTCGCTAAAATACTCGTAAACTTCTCAACGACAGCCCTTATCCTATTTAACATACCGTTAAATACAATTGTCAAGCCACTATTATAGTTTATTAAGACTGCTTTTATACGGCTAATACGCCTCAAAAATTAGAAACTGTTATCTCTCCGAATTTCAATTGAAATCCATTGTAAGCTCAACCCTCTTTAAAAGTCACAGCGAAAAATTCTTGGAGCAATCTTTATAAAAACATATTAATTTAATTAAACATGCCCGGGGTAGCTCAGCCTGGTAGAGCTTCCGGCTGTAGACCTCGCCATAGCTGGCGCGGGTCACTCAGCTTACCAGGCGGACAGAAACCGGAGTGTCGTCGGTTCAAATCCGGCCCCCGGGACTTAAATTCTCCCATGAAGGTGTAGGAACTACAGAGACTGTTTAAAAGGTCTACCTCAAGTCATATACGGATAATATATGTGCGTATCTGCTAAGTCTTATAACCACTAAACTAGAACTATTTAATCGGGTGGAACTGTGATAGTTGACTGTCATGTTCATAGTTTAGGTGTTGAAAAAGTTGACGCTATTTTAAAGGGTATGGATAAGGCTGGGATAGATAGAGCAGTCATATTTTCACCATATCCATCACCCTACATGGGCAGGGAGGAGAGGATAATCCCGAGGACGATGGCAGGTGTTACTAGACATCTAGAGTTCAGCTATCCAAATGTTACGTCTGAAAAACAGAGGGAGGCTGTGGAGTTTATAGCAGGAATTCAGAGGGAGGCGCCTGATAGGGTTGTAGGCTTCATTTGGCTTGAGCCGAGGCTTAAAGATGCTGTTCAAATCCTAGAATGGGCCGTCACGTCTAAAGAGTTGAAGGGAGTTAAAATGATACCTGATCACTGGTATCCCTACGACGAATTCATGTATCCAATCTACAGGAAGGCCGAAGAGCTAAATATTCCAATACTATTCCACTCCGGGATACTATACGGCTTTAAAGACTCTTCGAGATTCTGTAGACCAGTAAACTATGAAGTTCTACTGAGCTTTCCAAATCTTAGATTCGCCTTAGCCCATGTAAGCTGGCCATGGGTGGACGAGTGTATAGCCCTATGGGGGAGGTTTAGAGCTGCGCTTGAAGAAGTTGAAGGTGAACGTAAAGAGGTTCAAATGTTTATAGATGCTACACCGGGAACGCCGCTAATATACCGGAAAGACGCCCTTCAAAAGGTCATGGCCTTCGGCGCCGAGGATTATATCATGTTTGGCACCGACTGTACAGCGGGTAGATTGGAATATGGAAAGTACCATATTGAAAGAGACGTAGCCATTCTACATCAAGTCATAGGCGTATCGAAGGATACAGCCGATAAATTCCTAGGCAAAAACGCACTGAGGTTTCTAGGCTTAAAGTAGATGGGAGGGTTCTGAAGTTGAAATGGGAAGAGCTTACGGCTGACGAGCTTGCAGAACTCTCTAAGAGGGATGACGTGGTAGTCGTTATTCCAATAGGCTCTCTTGAAAAGCACGGCCCCCACCTCCCTCTTGGAACAGATGGATTAACGGTTTACGAAATAGCCTTAAAAGCCTCTGAAATAGAGCCCTGTATAATACTGCCGCCGCTATTCTACAGCTACGTAGCAGACATGCGTCAATTCCCCGGCGCCATAAACATAAGGGAAGACCTACTCCTCAACCTCCTAGAAAACATATGTGAGGAAGTTTCCAGAAACGGTTTTAAGAAAATACTCATAGTAAACGGCCACGGGGGAAACGTAAGCCTCTTGAGGCTTTTCACAGCCAGTAGACTTACCAAGAGAACGGATTATTCGTTATATGTTTTAGCCGAACCTTGGGCATTTGAGCAGAAGGTTTTACAGGAGATAAAGGAGACAGATGAAATAGGACATGCATGTGAAATAGAGACAAGCTTTATGCTGTATCTCCGCCCAGAGCTTTGCAGAATGGAGCGTGTTAAACCAGCTAAAACCAAGCCTAGACCTTTAAGCGGCATACCAACTATCACACCAGTAGATTGGGTTGTCTACTGCCCCGAGGGATATGTAGGCGACCCTGGGAAGGCGACTAAAGAGAAGGGTAGGAAGCTCGTAGAAGCCTTTATAAACGGACTCGTTGAAACGATTAGGAAAATAAAGGAGGATAAAGTCGTAGGTGAAACTGTAAAGCTCTTAGGCCTCGATAAACTTTAAATTTCATACCTCTCCAAGAATTTTTTACCACGTTTTATGGATTCTACGACCTCGATACCCGTTTCATCTTCTATAGCGAACCAGCCTTTATAGCCAATTTCCCTTAAAGCGGCTATGTAACTATCCCATGGAACGAGCCCTTCGCCAACTGTAGCTCTCCTAGTCTTAGGATTATGATCCTTAGCATGCGTATGAACTATCCAGCTTCCAAGTATTCTAACACCCTTAACGACTTCATCAACTCCAAAATGTAGCATATTAGCCGGGTCATAGTTCACTTTAAGTACACCACTTCCGACGTCTTCTAAGAAGTCTTTTAACACGTCGGCAGGCTCCATACCCGTTTCTATACAGAAAAATGCACCAACATCCTCACCATACTTAGCTATTTCAGACAAGCTTCTCTTTATAACCGCGTATACCGGGTTGCTTTTATCTCTAGGAATTCTACCCGGATGCGTTGTAACAATCGGCGAACCCATATCAGCCGCCAGCTTTAAAGCCTTCTTAGTCTTCTCAATACGCTTATCCAACCCCTCCTCCTCATTCAATCCTCCGAACCTAGTTGGACCGGAAAGTTGAGCACAGAAGCCGGATATTTCAAGCCCGTAGGATTGAATAAGCTCTCTGATTTCAAACCTAAGCTTACTATCGCATCTATCAGGGTCTAAGACGCAAGGCAATGTTGGACTATAATCTACACACCACAATTGAACACCTTTAACGCCTATTTCAGCCGCAGTTCTAAGCTGATCTTCCAGAGTTTTAACGTCTGGAGATGCGCCTAAAGACCATAGAGCTAAACCTATCTTAAGCTTACCCATACATATCGGTAGAATATGCTCTAACGTTTAATATAAGCTTCATCTAAATCGAAAACATACAACTTCGAGCTGAAGAAAACTAGAAGAAGAGCCTACGCTCTTTCTCGGCCATTCTGGAGAAGTGTTCGTGCACTATCCTCCATACACCATCTCTTTTAAGAAGCACCATAGATACTCTCGATTTTATATCGAAATCCAACCGTCTAATCCTACCCCTGTAGGCTATGTAGAAGCTTGCTACAGCCACGTCACCCAATACGTCTATACGCCAACCGCTCACCTCATACTCATATTTTACAAGAACCTTCAAAGCCTTAGCTTCTTCATTTAAAGCGTTTTCACCCTCCAATCTAATGAAGGGGGGCCAATCGTCAAATTTAGTATAGAGGGTTTTATCAACAAGCTCTTCAACAGTCTTGGGGTCTCTATTCTTTATAGCCTCTATCCTCTTTAAAACCACATCCATAACGGCTTTCTGCTCTGGAGTTAGAAGCTTAACCTCCTCCTTAAGCCTAGCTCCACACCTAGAACAGTAGTTATCTTCCGCCGAAACTTGATACCCACACCTCGGACAGTAAGGCATCCCCCACACCTATGACGGCCAAAATTACAAGCACTCCTCCTCTGTATAAGCGTTTGCCTTCGAAAACTCAACCTATGAGAGCTAAGGAGATTTTTCTTAAACAGACCTATGAAAGCTTCTTCAGACATGCTTTGCGATATGAAGCGTTAGAAAAACCACCTATTTAAAACATAAGGGTTAAAGCTCGTGGAATAGAAGAATGCAGCATCTAAGACTCTGAAGAGAAGCCATACAAATCTTACATAAAAATAAAGGTGGGGTTTTAGAATGGTATGAAGAATCTTATGGCGCTTATTACTCCACCGGCTAGTATGGCTAGTGCGTATCCTAGTAGGAAGCCCGTGGCTACGGGTACACCATGCTCTTCATACGCCTTACTACCGC
>CAYWZZ010000027.1:0-17864 GCA_964463005.1 uncultured Candidatus Bathyarchaeia archaeon
ACTGAAGATAGATAAACTGGCTTCAAAGTATTTATGCTTTAATAAAAGGGGAAATAAAGGTGGGGTTTTAGAATGGTATGAAGAATCTTATGGCGCTTATTACTCCACCGGCCAGTATGGCTAGTGCATATCCCAGTAGGAAGCCCGTGGCTACGGGTACACCATGCTCCTCATACGCCTTGCTACCGCCTATCTTAAGCGTTAAGAGTTTAAGAGCCCACGCCGCAACAACCATAACCCATATACCCTCACTTATACACCTTGAACCGAACGTTAGGAGAAAGCCGTATGGATCTAATGGGAAGGCTACGAATCTGGCGTGAAGCCAGCTTAAAGCCCAAATAATGAGTATGCCGGCTACGAATTGGGGTATCCACGGTCCTCCGCTCATAACCTCCGGCGCTATTCCACTCCAAGGATTATCTGGGTTGGCGGCGTAGGATATGTCTCCTACGAACGTAGTCGATTGGTAGAAGGGTAGGTAGGCCAATCCTATCGAATGGCCTACGGAGAGCAGTGTAAGCCACCAGACTGGCGGTATTAGAAACACCGTGATAAGCATAATGTAGTAGAGGCTTCTTGTATCGGTTTTTGTGAGGTTGGCGAATTTATATCCTGCGAATGAAGCGGCTAATGCTCCTCCCCAGCCTAAGCTTAAACCATCTGAGCCAGATTGCCGCATCAATATGCATGTAAGCGCATAGTTTGCGTCGGCTCTCTCAGGCAGTTCAGGCCATATTGCTCTAAGCCAGTAAAGCCCGTATGCGCCGAGTCCTATAGCATTATATCCTGTTCTGCCGTAAACGAACATTGCCGCGAAGAAGAGAACCCACACCATTACTGGTATTAGTATTGCGTTTAGAATGCTTATGCCTATTGAGGATAGCAATCCCACTAGAACTAAGTAGGATAGTATCAGCGTGGCTCCGACGGCTTTATACTCCTTCTCCTTAGGCTTTAATATCGCTTTGAAAGCATTAGCCAAGTACTCTCTTCTCATAAATATGTACATCAGTACAAGCCCCAGTCCTCCACCCATATTTGCTACAACTGTCCATTTAAACGGTGCACCCCACTCTAGTGAGCTTGGACCACATTCAGCGCGGCCGCATCCAGGCATAGTCATTAATCCAGTGTAGTATCCAGCATAATAGGCAACCTGTGTCCCTATAAACAGAAACAGGTTAAATATTACAGATGTGAATAGGGTACTTAAAGGAGCCATGTAGAATAGAGCTGCTAGAGATGGATTCTTACTGTACATAGCCAATGCTACGATGCTGTACAACGGATGGTTGGTCGATATGCAACCTGCACCATAACATTCAGTAGCACACCTCCAGCTGAATACGTCTGGAAACCATGGGAATGTTATCGTAAGAAAAACTATGAACTGAAATGCAAATCCTAGAACCACACCGATTATGTATGGTTTTGCTGCCGTCTTCTCAGACTGCCTTACAATTTCATAGACCGCTAAAGTCTGAGGGAATGGTACTTGTTCTACTTCAACCCATTCCTTCTGCCATATGGTTGCTATAGAGAGCATGTAAGCTCCAAAGAAACTGTAGAGAAGCCACCAGTATAATACTACTGGCATCCAATAATTCCACTGTATTAAGGCACTACCATATATGAGTTGCTCGGCGACATTACGTGGAGGAGCTATGAACTCAGGTATGAGTGGCGATATCGTCTCCGGGTTGAGCCACCTCTGCGCTATTATGCCTGGTGGGACTCTAAAAGCTCCATAGCCGACAGCCATGTAAGAGCAGAATATGGAACCTATGTAAAGTCTGTTAGAGTTCTAAAATCTACTTTACCCTTGAGAAATTTTAAAGTTATGACACCTAACAGAATCACCAGATATGGTAGTGGCGTAAATTCCTCAGAGCAGTTTACTGAGCCCGGGTTGTAGAATATCCATATACGTGAGCTCAATAGAGTGTTCCATAGAACTCCGAGAAAAACCATCAATACGGTAGCGAATATCACTATGAGTGTATTACGTCCTCCCACTCTGTACTCTTCGCCCATTTTCCTCAGAACTGAGAATGACGTTCTTTATTTAAAAATCTATTTATACGTTCTCTCCAGTTCTCTGAAGTTATATGCCCAACGGTTATTCATGTAATATATGGCTTAGAACGCTAGACAATGCTTAAGTTTTAATTCGTACATATGCTCCTCCGATGTCTGACGAAATATACCTCGTAGCAAATTCCCATATAGACTTATCATGGCTTTGGACGAGAGATGAAACAATAGGCAAGATATGTCCGGAAACCTTTGTAAATGTTTTAAATCTTATGGATAAGTATCTGCTTCTATGCTATGCTCAAAGTTCCGCTCAGATGTATGAATGGCTGGAGATCCACCATCCGGAAATTTTCAGAAGAATACGCGAGAAGGTCAGAGAGGGTAGGTGGGAGATAATCGGTGGCTCATGGGTGGAGCATAATGCAAACCTCTTATGCGGCGAATCTCTTGTAAGACAGTATCTTTTCGGGAAGAGATACTTTATGGAGAAGTTTAACGTGGACGTTAAAGTAGCTTGGCTACCGGATAGCTTCGGCTTCTGTTGGACGCTTCCTCAAGTACTTAAGAAGTCTGGATTAGAGTATTTTCTAACCCATAAGTTAAAGTGGCAAGTGGAACGTATGAAACCTCCAATACCATTTCCATATTACGTTTTCTGGTGGGAGTCTCCAGATGGGTCACGAGTCTTAGCCTATCACACCGTGGGAAGTTACTCTGAAGATGTAAACTCTATAAGAATGCTTGAACAACTCGCCTTGTTGAAGAGGCGTCACGGTTTAAACAAGCTTCTAGTCCTCTTCGGCAGAGGGGATCATGGAGGCGGCCCGACTGAGGGAATGGTTAAAGAAGCTTTGAGACTTATGGGAATAATGGATCAAGCAGTCTATCCGAAGGTAATCTTATCGACATCTGAACGCTGGTTTAAAGAAGTTAGAAGGCTCTCGGAGAGTCTATCCTTTCCAGTTGTTAGAGATGAATTATACGTTAAGACGCATAGGGGAACCTACACAACAGAGGCTAAGATGAAGCTTCACAATAGACGGTGCGAATGTCTCCTGTTGACTGCTGAGAGGTTTGCATCCATAGCTATGCTTCTAGGTATGGCTTATCCATCTGAAGATCTGAAGAATGCTTGGAAGTTGCTACTCCTCAATCAGGTTCATGATAACCTAGATGGGACGTCTATAGAAGAAGTCTACATTCAAGCTGAGAAAGACTACGGGGAAGTATATAGGATTGGCCGTAAGGTGCTTGAAGATACTTTAAACGTAATAGCATCTAAAATCGATACTCGATGTAAAGGATTACCTGTATTGGTCTTCAACCCGCTTTCATGGTGTAGAAGCGACGTAGTAGAACTCTCTCTTGAAGGAGAACTGAGTACTGTGAAAACTTTCAAAGCCTTTGACTGTTTTGGAAGAGAAACTCCAGTACAGATCATAGAAAGCGGGCAGAAGGCTATTTTTATAGCTGAAGACGTTCCGTCGCTCGGCTACAAACTATACTACTTAATCCCATCATCGGAGGAGTCTGTAAATCCAAATCTTAAAGTGGGTGAATTCTTCCTTGAAAACGAATTTCTATGTGTAGAGGTAGATGGTAAAACTGGCTATGTGACCAGGGTTTACGATAAAGTTAATGGGAGGGACGTTTTATCCGACTCTGGAAAGGGTAACGTACTTCAGATATATGAGGATAAACCTCCCAATGCTCCAGGGGGAGAACCAGCTTGGAACATGTACTTGAGTTCTTTAACAGAGCTGGAGAAGGTTGAGGAAATACGTCTAGTTGAGAAAGGTCCTGTTAGAGCGTCTATTAAAATCATAAGGAGATACGGTAGCTCGACTTTTGAACAATATGTATCGCTATACGGTAAGATTCCAATGGTAGAATTCACGTTAAAAGCTGACTGGCATGAAAAATATAAAACTCTGAAAGTAGCCTTTCCACTAAGGTTTAAAAACCACTGGGCTACATACGACATACCTTTTGGAGCGATACAACGGTACCAGTATATTTATGATAAAGCTCCGGGTAAGCAAATGGATATGCCTAGAAGACCATGGGAGCCAGCGGATAAAGCCAAATTTGAAGTACCAGCTCTATATTGGGTAGACATGGATACTGAAAATGGAGATTGCGGTGTGGCGTTACTCAATGATTGCAAGTATGGTTTCGACGTAATCGAGAATACGATTAGAATGACTCTTCTAAGAGGTCCTAGACGTGGCTACCCTTCTACACCAGAACAATGGGCGGATCAATCGGAAAACCCACGTGTAGGAGTACACGTTATTAGATATGCATTATATCCCCATGAAGGAGACTGGATAAAGTCTATGGTTTTTAGGAAAGGCTACGAGTTTAACTTTCCACTAATAGCGTGGAGAGCTTCAGAGAAAGCTGGGCCTCTACCGAAGACTCTATCTTTAATAGAGACTAAGCCGGATAGCGTTGTCCTCTCAGCCTTAAAGAAGGCCGAAGATTCTAGTGAACTTGTATTAAGAGTCTATGAAGCCTGTGGGTTTAACTCGGATGTATCATTGAAAATGGCTTTTAAACCTTTGAAAGCGTTTGAAACAGACCTGGTAGAGTGGGATATATACGCGTCTAAGAGAGAATTTAGAATATCAGAGAATACGGTAAACTTCCATTTAAATAGTAATGAAATAGTCACCGTTAAGTTGCTTCTTCAAAACTCACTAAATCAATTTAAGGCTTGAAAAACATAATTGTTAATGAATATAAAACATTCATAAAGATTGTTTATAAGTATAAAATGATATGTGAAAGAAGATACTAATGAAGTATGAAATTAAGTACAGCCCAAGCTATTCACTATTGGAGGTTAGTCTAGAATTTAATGAAGTTATTGTAGCAGAAGCAGGCGCCATGATTTACATGAGCCCTCAAATAACTGTTGAAACAAGGAAAAGAGAGAGTGAAAGTCTATGGAGAACTATTAAAACAGCAGTCTTAGGCGGTGAATCCTTCTTCGTAAACGAATACATTGCAGAGAAGGGTTCAGGCAGGGTTGGCTTCGCTCCAGCACCAGTAGGTGATATACGACCCCTTAAAGTAGAAGCTGGAAGGGGTCTTATTCTTCAAAAGTCTGCTTACCTAGCTTATACGGAAGGTATATACCTAGATACAGAATGGCAGGGATTTAAAAAAGGCTCTTTGGGCAAAGCCTATTTATGCTTAAAGTTTCCGGTGAAGGGCAATTGTTTGTAAATGCCTTCGGTGCCATAGATCACCATAACCTAGAAGTCGGGGAATCCTTAATCATCGATAATTATCACCTGGTGGCTTTTGACGACACTTGTAAATACACAGTTAGGAAGTTCGGTGGATTAAAATCCATAATATTGGGAGGGGAGGGTTTAGTGACGGAGGTTCAGGGACCTGGGGAAGTGTATATTCAAACTAAAAGTGTACGTGAATTCGTTGATTGGCTCTGGGAGCTAATATACCCAAGGGTGGAAGGCACCGCTAGAAGAGTTGCTGAAGAAAAGGTGGGGGAAAGAGGTTCTAGTTTCAGTTTTAATAGACCAAAACTATAATTCACCCAATCTTCAGCTATTTTTCAAACTGTGTTAAGTACTGCTTATGGGCTTCAAGGTAGTCGTTGAAAAGCTTCTTAGCTATTTCAAGCGTTGGAACCATGGGGTCTAAGGCTAGTGCTTGAACTGCGAGCTGCTTATCCCCTGTTAATGCTGCCTCAACTGTCAACTCTTGTTGGGCTATTCTCTGCTGGATAATCGCCTCTACGCCTTTAGGTAATCGGCCGACGTTTACACCTTTAAATCCAAGTGGGCTTACTACTACGGGTATCTCTACAATAGCGTCATCCGGCAGTCCCTCTATACATCCATTATTTGGTATGTTCGCTCCATCGAATACTCTGACGTCGCCTTTAACGATAATCTCCATAAGCTCATACGCAAACGAGTGTTCGGCTATACCTTTACGTTGCTCAATAAGTTCTTTGATGGGTCTTCTCCCATCAGCCCAGCCTGTAACCATCTCCCAGACTTGATTCCTCCATTCTTCACGGTATATTGTATCACCTGGGAAGAGTTTAAGCCCATATTTAGCGCCATAGTCAGCTTCTTTGCATAGGAAGTATGGGAAGAATTCTGCTACGTGCGAATCTCCTTGAACAGGGTAGAGTCCAAATATTTCCATAAGCTCTACCGAAACATGTGCGTGGAAGGGTTTACCCGTTTTAATCGCGTCATCCCTCATAGCTATGATTTTACGTTTAAACTCGGAGTATACTTCTCTACCGTTTGCGTAGGCTTCCAGAATCCACGTTAAATGGTTGACCCCAGCTGCTGTAAACATTACGTCTTCAGGTTTACAACCCACGGCCCTAGAAATGAAGTATCTAGGTGCTTTAACACCCGTGCATAAGCCTATAACGTTTGCCTTAGTGGTCTTCCTAGCGGCTCTACACATGGTGGTTAATGGATTTGCCTCGTTAAATACTATCGCATTTGGACAAAGCTTCTCTATATCGCGGCATATCTCCACCATTGGAATTACGTGTCTTAAAGCTCTTGAGAAGCCAGCGGGGCCAACAGTGTCGGCGACTGTATGGTATATGCCGTACTTCTCTGCAACTTTAACGTCCGTCTCTATACCCTTTATACCACCTACCGCTATCGTTATTATTACAAAATCTGCGTTCTTAAGAAGATCCCTCCTATCCGTACTCGTTTCAATTTTAAGCTCGGCTTTAGTTGCATCTACAATTCTCGATGCAACCCTCTCCATTATTTTAAGCTTCTCTTCATCTATGTCAACAAGCCCTATCTCTATACTTCTGAATATATCGGATGTTGCCATTTCAGCCAGAAGACCGGGGGTAAATGCTAAACTGCCAGCTCCTATTACAACAAGCTTCAAATCTGTCACAACTTCTTCTATGCTCCAAATCTTATTTAAGCCTAGCGTAGCATAAGATGGTATGTTAAATGCAGAATCTCTTCTTCCATACCTTTACCTTTTTTCACTAAGATTTTAGACGGATTATAACCTTAGAAGCTTTCGGCTAAAATTTCAAGCAATGCCTCTCCCAGCTTTTTCCAGTCTTTCTCTAAAACCTCCCTCGCAGATGGGTTATATAAGGCTGAGGCTGGGTGGTACATGGCGACTATAAACCTGCTGTACGTTAATGATTCAACCTTAAGGATTCTACCGTGTAGTTTATCCATAGAGGTATACTGTAACCCATGCTTTTCAAACAAGTACTTCGTAGCCACAGAACCTAAAGCTATTACTACCTTAGGCTTCAAAAGGCCTATCTGCCTATCCAAATACTGGCCGCATGTTTTCACTTGTTCATCAGTGGCCTTATTATCCGGAAGATAACATTTAATAACGTTCGTTATGTACAGTTTCCCCCTTTCAAGTCCAGCTAAAGTCAAGAGATTGTTAAGAAGCTTTCCAGCGGCACCTACGAAAGGCCTCCCCTCAATATTCTCATGGTAGCCAGGGCCCAATCCAACTAGCATTATCCTACTGTTCAACGGCCCCTCGCCTAAAATGTGATGTTTACTCCTCTTCCATAAATCGCATTTTCTACAGTTTTCGACTTCAAGTTTAAGTTGCCTGTACTCCTCTTCCATTTAACCCTAAACTAAACTATTCTCTCAACAATTAAAAACGTTACATGCGAGTGGATGTTTAACCTTTACATATCTTATGGGGGTTTGTACGAAGATTTAATATCCTACACTCTCTAAGTGAGTGATGCTATGTACACTCTAAAAGTCGGTAAACCTAGTAGCATAGTTAAGAGATTTAGAGCAAACTACCACATTCACACGTTTATGAGCGACGGCTCTTCAAAACCAGCTGATTACGTTGAAAAAGCTGCAGAAGCATGTCTTACAGAGATGGGTTTCACAGACCATCTGGTTATACTCGACAATGCTAATGTAGGATTAGGCTCTCTAGATCCAAGCAGAATAGACGCCTATGTCGAAGCGGTAGAAAGCATTAAAAGTTCCTCTAAAAACGTGATAGTGAAGTGTGGCTTAGAAGTAGACTATACGCCTGGAGGATTTAAACACATTGAGGAAATTCTAAAGTCTTACGAGGATGATTTAGATTACACGTTGATGGGCGTTCACATAATCGATGGCTTTCACTTCGATACCCCAGAATCGATATCCACATGGAGAAGTTTAAGTCAAAATGAGATCAATAAGCTTTACAAAAGGTACTATACGCTCGTCCTAGAGGGCGTTGAAACCGGAATTTTCACAGTTGTTGCTCATCTGGACATCGTAAAGAAGTTCTGCTTTAAACCCTCTGAAGAGCCATTGAAGCTTGTAGAATCCATTCTAGAATCTGCTAAAGCCTTAGGTATGGCTGTTGAAGTCAGTTCAGCTGGACTACGCCATCCAGTTAAAGAACTATATCCTTCAGACAGAATAGTAGATATGCTGGCTGTTTTACAAGTGCCCGTTGTGATGGCTACTGATGCACATAGACCTGAAGACATTTCAAACGGGTTAGAGGTGGTTGTTGAGCTTATAAAGCGAAAGAGGCTTCCACTGGCTATACCAAATAGGAGGCTTAAGATACTCGATTCTCTTGAAGTCCTATGATTCTTCCATTAAACCTTACCTTAGGAAAACCTGAGATATATCTGAGGGGTTTTTCGAGTTAATTACGAGAACAAACGGTCTACCATGATATACGCTCGTCGAACTTATAGTGATCACCTTTCCATTGTGCTCTGAATAATACCCGCCTATGGCTTTCATTGGTTCATGACTTCTAATAATCCTCTTAACCTTAAGTCTTCGACATACTTCTTCCGTCACATTTACTCCAAATTCAACACCAACGCCTCTTCTATTCGGATATTCTCCATATCCCTCAAAGGGGTCAGACCATAGGATATCTACTTCAACGATCTTCGACGGTCTCTTAAGGTCTTCCAAACTTACAATCTTAGTTGATACTCCTCCATGAACTAAAAGCATCTCACCTGGTATGATTGCAGCTAGGTATAGCTGTTCAATAAATGGTTTAAGCTCATCACGGAAATATCTAATCCAACTCCCCTTCTTTTTACCAGCTTCTCTTACAAGATTGCATGGGTAAAATCTAGGAGCCCCATCATCGGTGTAGTCTTCATGATTACCCTTTAATGCTACAACCTTCTCAGGATATTTCCTCAAAAGCATGGTTACGGCCTCTATGACCTCCACACCATACTTTCCTCTATCGGCATAATCTCCAAGGAATACGAGGAAGTTTTCTTCATCTTCAGCGATATTTATAATGGGGTTTATTACGCTGTAATCACCGTGTATGTCGCCTACTACGATGATTCTATTGACTCCTTTAAGCTCCTCCTCTGTAAATTCAAATAACCGTGTCTTCTCTAAAGACAACGATTAACAATATCTACGATATTCTCCTTAAATCTTATCTCCATTTTAGATGAGCTTCATAGTTTTGAGAATATTCTTAACATCCTCCAGTGCGATTGTAGATTTTAGCTTCTCCCCTAGTAGAATAGATTCGTATACGTCGTCGTCAAACCTTACAATTCCATCTATCTTTAATTTTAGCTTTTCAGACTCACGCTTAATAATAGCCCAAACTCTAGGAGTGACCTTATTAGCTATGATCCAATAACGTTTACCGAGTTTGGATGCTACATCTCTAAGAAGGATGGCTGAATGGAGGGATTCGGCCGTAGGGTCTACGACTATTACTAAGCAATCTGTAGCCTCCTCCACCCTTCTACCTACGTGCTCTATACCCGCATCAGTATCCACTAAAACTATTTCGTCGTCTTCTAAAACCAGGTTTTTCAAAACTATTCTCGTTAAAATGTTGAATGGGCATGCACATCCTTCACCATACTCTCTCACCTTACCTATCGTAACCAGCCCGATATTTTCTACGGAGTACGATATATACTCGCTAGGTAGTAAGCTTAATTTCACCCCCGAACCAGCTCTGGCGAGAACCTTAGCTATATCCATCTGCCTTCTCTCAAGCTCCTCCTCATCCATCTTACCGTCGATATATTCGATTAAAGGCGTGGGCGGATTTACACCCAAGAGTTTAGGTAAGAGTATGTTAGATTCATCTGAATCCACTATGTAAACTCTACGCCTCCCTGTTAAAACATTTGCCATGAGGACTGTTAACGCCGTCTTACCGGATCCACCTTTACCGCAAACCATTATCTTCATACATTCTCAAACAGTTAACTAGGGAGAAAAACGTTTAAACTTTATGAGGAGGGATTTATAGAGTGGTCAAATTATGGGTTGAGTAAGTTGGCAAAGCTTAAAGTCTACAACAGCTATTTAGGCTTTTCCGCTGGAAAATCCTCGATGAATTTACCAGAAAGATTAGGTGTGTAGAGGTAGGATTCGAAAAATCTCTACTTAACTCGAAGCTCTAAATGTTGGGTTGAACTAAAAAGGGATCGTTTAAAGGTTTTCTACTGGTCAATATATTTTGAAATCTTAAATATTGAAATTCAACGGTTCAGTTGAGTATTGCTTTTAAGAAACCTTACATTACCTTTTTCTAAGGGTTTTTCTATGAAAGCTAAACGTGTTATTTTTAAAAGTAGAGGCGTTGTTGAAGTTGAAGATTTTGAAGTCGATGGTCCTCGGCCTGGCTATCTGCTCATTAAAACGGTCTGTAGTTTGATAAGTCCAGGTACTGAGACAGCCTTCCTCATGGCTTTACCGAATACGCCCGGTGTTTTCCCACAGTACCCTGGCTACTCTAATATAGGCATAGTGGAGGATGTTGGTGAAAACGTTAAGGATTTCGAACGAGGCGACCTTGTAGCGTCAGCTACAGGCCATAGTAGTTACGTATTGGTTTCTAAAGATGATGTTTTAAAGGTTCCAGAAGGTCTACAGGCTGAGGAGGCGGCATTCTTCAACCTTGCATCTATAGCTCTGCAGGGTGCTAGAAAAGGATTTATAGAGCTCGGTAGCTCCGTCGTGGTTGTAGGGCAGGGTCTTGTAGGATTGTTAGCTATGCAGTTTGCAGCATTAAGCGGTGCTTTTCCACTTATAGCAGTTGATATGATCAGTAGCCGTCTTAAGCTATCTACTAAGCTTGGGGCGGACTACGTAGTGAATTCAACAGAGGTAGATGCTATTGAAGAGGTTATGCGTTTAACTGATGGTCAAGGGGCGGACGTTGTAATAGAGGCTACGGGGAATCCAAATGCCATACCCGTTGCTTTAAACATGGCTGGTCGGCTTGGTAGGGTTGTAATCCTAGGAAGCCCTAGAGGACTATCGACAGTCAACTTCTACATGCCAATTCATAGAAAGGGTCTCATTATAATAGGGGCACATAATAATGTTAGGCCGAGGTACGAATCTTTACCACATTTCTGGACTGCTAAAGACGATATGAAGCTTGCTTTAAAACTTATGGCTAAAGGTAAGCTTAAGGTTAGAGAACTCATAAGCTTAAAAATACCTATTGAAAGAGCCCCTGAGGCGTATAGGCTTATAATGGAGCGGAAGAAGGAAATTCTTGGAGTACTACTGTACTATTAACCCATTTACCCCCAACGTCAATTTAAAAATATTCGATGTGAAGAATATGTGGATAAAAATAACATTCCTTCAATATTTTAAGCTTCCAGAGACTTCTTTAAGAGTTCTACATCGATCTTTCCTGCACTGTATACTTTTCCATCTCTAATATTGTTGACTGTTAAATGGGCTGGGCTGAATATGGCTGGGTCTATCTTGTAGAAGTCGTAGCCAGCTTCTTTGAATATCTCAAAGAAGGGTTTACCGTAGATTTTTGAAGCCGATGAAGGGGCCTTCTTAACATAGTCTTCTAAGTCAGCACCCTCATAGTCTACTGTTAGAAAGACTTGTCCGGAAGCTATTATCACGTCGTTTGTCCTACCCATGGCTCTTGCAAATTTAGGATGTATAGGCGCTATTGGTGCTATCCCAACGCCGTAGACTATCTTCTTAGGGTCAAATCCAAGCTCAGTAAGTTTATGGATACCCGTTTCAACTACACGCCCAGATATTTGCGTAGATCCAGCTATGCTTGATGTTGGTGTTATAACTGAGTAAACTCGGCTAGGCTCTACGTTGCATTTATCAGCTACATATTTGAAAACATTTACTGAAGGATACTTATCTGTTTCAAACACTATGACTACTTCATCCGATTCATCTCTGTACTGAATTTTACGGTAGAGCTCTTTAGGCTCTTGGGATATGGCTCTAGCCGGACCGGAGCCTAATGCGAAAAACTCTCCGACTTTAATTCTCCACCCTGCAAATTGCGAGCCCAATGTAGCTATACACGGCTCATCCGTATAAACCATTACAGCCGGTAGTATAAGGTCGCCGTACTGTTGAACTGTTAAATGTGCTCTGCCAAGTCCTCCCATACAAATCTCAATTACTTTTAATCCAGCCTCATACCCCCCTCTTGCTTTAACACCAGCATCTATAATTATCCCACCATTTTCAACCTTTTCCACCCTAACACCATAATACTCTGGATTTGAAACCATTTCTTCAAGTATTTTTAAAGCCCCTTTATTCACGCTGACCATACTCAACAACCCGAGGATTATTTTCCACAGCAGATCTATAAGAGTTTTCACCTTCGACATCTCCAATATGCGTTTTATTTATTATCCTCTAAACGTATCAATCTATTTGGGTGGTTGTAGTTTGAATTCTAGGGAGCGTTGTATTAGGAGTATACGTCATAAAGAGCTTGATAGGATACCTTTAGTATTTAGAAGTAGACCTGAACCCTTTAAAGCGCTTATGAATAGGTTCAATCTTTCAAATGCAGAAGACCTCTACAGGATTCTACACATAGATATTAGAAGTACTGGTGTAGGTATTAAAGGCGGCTACCTTCCCAAGAACGTCGAAGTTAAAGAGGGGCCTTACGGACCAGCCTATACGGTTGGTGAATATATGGGGTTTGAAGTTAGGAGGGATATCTGGGGTGTTGAGAGTATTTGGGCTCCTAATAGAACCTATACGTATACGTACTTGGGGCATCCACTTCAACGGATACCGCTTGAAGAGTATGAATGGCCTGAAGTATCGGTAGAGGACTTTGACGTAGTTGTTAGGGCTCGTAAGGTATATGAAGACTATTGTCTTTGCGGTAGTGTTGAACACATGTGGGAGATTGCTTGGCAGCTTGTAGGTTTTAAGGAAATTATGAGACTTATGTTCACTAAACCAAACTATGTCGACGCTGTGTTGAATAGGCTTCACAAGATCCGTATGCAGCAGGCTAAGCTTCTATGTGAGGCAGGTGTTGACATAATCTACGATGGCGACGACGTGGGTATGCAGAAGGGTATGATGATGTCTCCAGCTATGTGGAGGCGCTTTTTAAAGCCTAAGTATAAGGAGCTTGTAGACCTATGCCACAGGTACGGCGCCTTCTTCCACTTCCACAGCGACGGTTGGATAGAGCCCATAATCCCAGACTTAATTGAAATAGGCGTAGACATACTCAACCCAGTCCAGCCAGAATGTATGGACCCTGTTAAGCTCAAAAAACTCTACGGCGATAAACTGTGCTTCGACGGGACGATAGGCGTCCAAAGCACACTACCATTCGGAACACCGGAAGACGTAGCTAGAGAAGTCAAACAGAGGATAGCTGAACTAGGACCCACGGGACTCATACTTGGACCAACCCATGCGATACAACCCGACACTCCTATAGACAATATACTGGCACTGTATGAGGCGGCTTTAAAGTACGGTACCTTTAAGCAGTAATTCCTCTAATTAGGGGGATAAGTTCACCCTTATCTACATCGAACAGTCCTCTATCTGTAACTCTGACGTGAGGTATTACTGGTAACGTTAGTAGACTTATTAATGGTATGGGTGTCTCCTCTTTTAAACCCAATTCTCTTTCAGCATTCCTAAATTTTTTAAACTGCTCAGCGACTTCCTCAATGGGCTCTTCACTCATCAACCCAGCGACCGGCAACTTTAAGAGCGATAGTATTCTTCCATTTAAAACAGCGACGTAACCTCCCTGTGCTTCTACCAGCACTCTCCACGCGGTCAACATGTCAAATGGAGATCTACCTAGGATTACCACGTTATGCGAATCATGTGCAACAGTTGACGCTATAGCTCCCCTCTCAATATTCAACCCACCTACCAAAGCCTTAGCTATACCGCCAGTCTTTCCATGTCTTTCGACAACGACAACTAGTGCGTAATTCAGAGGTTGAATAAAGCCGTTCTCAATTGGAAGTTTATCTTCTCTAAGATATGTTTCAAACCCTTTAACCTCTATTATGTTTACATGAGCTAAACCATATTGCACCGGTGCTCTAACCATGAAATCTTCAACTTTTAAATGAGCAGTCTTAACCGTTTTCTTAGTCCATTCCGGAAACGGTTTTAAAGGTATTTGAACCGTGAGTTTTCCATTTCTAGCGGTCAATTCACCATTTGAATAGACATCTACTATTTCAAATTTTTCAAGGTTTTTCACCAAGATTAGGTCTGCAAGTTTACCTGGAGCTATTCCCCCTCTATCGTATAACCTCAAATGTTGTGCAGGTCTAATAGTTGCTGCTTGAATTGCTTCAACAGGGTCTAACCCGTTTTCAATAACGCTCCTTAAAATTCCATCTAGATGCCCCTTTTCAACCAGTAAATCTGGCGATGTATCGTCTGTAGCTAGTATAAGTCTAGACGCTACCCCCCTACTTTTAACAGTTGCTATAAATTCTTTAGACTCTGCAAGGTGTCTACGAACTTTAATCCATAATCCAAGTCTAGCCTTCTCAACAACCTCCTCTATTGTGAAATTCTCATGGTCGGCTTCAACCCCAGATGCTAGATAGGCATTTAAAGCGGTACCCTTGAGCATAGGTGCATGGCCGTCTATAGGGACTTTAAAGGCTAAGCTAACTTTTAAAATACTCATCATCCTCTCCGACAGGTTCACAACACCATTATAATCCATAACCTCGCCAAGACCAAGGACACCGTCGAATTTAAGCATTTCAATAACATCTTCGGCATTTATCTCAGCACCTGAATGTTCAAAACTTGGTAGTGAAGGAACACAAGTTGGAGCCCAGAAGTAGAGTTTAAGGTTCAATCCTTTGGAGTTTTCGATCATAGCCTTAACACCTTCAACACCCAATACATTGGCTATTTCATGTGGATCTGCAACGGCTGTTGTAACCCCATGGGGTAATACAGCCTCGGCGAACCTACAAGGGGTCACCATACTACTCTCAACGTGTAGATGCGAATCTATCAACCCAGGTACTAGGAAAAGACCATTTCCATCCACCAACTCAGAAGCTTCAAAACAGCTACTTTCCCCCACATAGCATATCCTATCGCCTAGAACGCCTACATTAGACCTATAAACCTCACCAGTGTACACATTCACCAAGTTTACGTTTTTGAAGAAGATGCTGAACCTTCTCCTACCTAATGCAGCTTCAATCAACTCCTTAAGTCCAACCATACACTTCAATATTCTACAACTGTAAATTTAAAACCTTATTAAAAGACAGCTCACCTATGAAAAACTTAAAGCCACCTCATCGTCATACAGAACATTTTCTACATTTACATCACCACAATGTCAGAGGCCATACAATTAAGACAATATGATGAAATCTTCCTAAAGTAAATGTAAGGAAATTGAAGTTCCTCAACTTCTACCCTGTTTTAAATTTCCTTATACGTCTCACCAGTAAAGCAAGAGACCAATGCCTTTTAGAAATAGATAACTCACTCTAACTACACAAGTAAGGTGGTCAAATGGGCGTCAGTATATCTAAAACCTCGCTTAGGCTTTTTATGACGTAGTCCGGTTTAACACTTGAACTCTCCAACCTCTCTCCATCTTTAAACTTCCATATTGCATACATGCCAACAGCTTTAGCCCCCTCTACATCTCTCTTCAGAGAATCTCCTATATGCACAGCTTCATGGGGTTTAACCTCTAGCTGGTTTAAAGCATATTGAAAGATTTCCTTTCTAGGTTTACGCCACGTCGTTAATGCCGATGCGG
Organism: uncultured Candidatus Bathyarchaeia archaeon; assembly: GCA_964463005.1. GTDB lineage: Archaea > Thermoproteota > CALKCG01 > B24 > B24 > DTBU01. The sequence continues at coordinate 16,117 of CAYWZZ010000027.1, forward strand.
CTATTGAGTCAAATAAGTCAAATAGTTGAAACTTCTTCAGAATCTCTTTAAGACCTTCATAGTCGGTAGTGTTCGATATTAAGCCTAATGAGAAGCCGCGTTGTTTAAGCGTCTTCAAAACGTACGTAGCGTCCTCGTAGATAAACGTATCCGCTAGAGAGGCCTGCTTATATGCCTTATAGAGGGGCTCTATGAGGTCGTGATGCCTTCTTCTAATGCCAAGGTTTAAAAGGGTTAAACTTATCCAATATTTACGGCAGAATTCAACGTCTACATCTAAATTTTCAAAGTACTCTGCTACTCTTCTAAGAGCATTTAAAACATCCATCTCATCCAGAGGGTATCCCAGTTCTTCAAGTTTAGCCTTAAGGGCTTTAGCTCTAGCTGGGAAGCCTACCTTAGAGTAGAAAAGTGTATCTCCGGCGTCGAAGAATACGGCTTTAACCTTCAACAATTCCTCCTTCAAATCGAATCACATATACCTTATAGCTAGCTTAACTGTTTCTTCAGGCTTTTCATCAATGAGCTTGTATGCTTCAATAGCCTTATCGAATGGGACAATAGGCTTTAGCATACCTTCAACTATAAGCATTTTACGCTTGAAAAGCTCAATTACAGTCTTGTAAACTCGGCTTCTAGTCCATCTAGGATAATCGCGGTACGGTTCACTCTCCACTCTAGCACCTGAAACCATAATCTGCCTATTGAAATGCCACTCCTCACCTAAATCTAATCCTACAGCGTCGCCATGATACCACGAAACTGGGACAACGCTTCCACCATAGGCTGTCGACCTTATAGCTTGATGCAGTGCCTTATAAGAGCCACTCGTTTCTATGGATACGTCAACGCCCATCCCCTCCGTAAGCCTTTTAATCTCTAATCCGACATCGCAATTATTTGGATTTAAAACGTGATCCGCACCGTATTTCTCAGCAAGCCTCCTCCTCAACTCTATAGGTTCAACGGCTATGATCTTTGAAGCCCCAGCTATCCTCGATATTTGAACAGTCATAAGCCCTATTGCTCCAAGACCAAACACGGCAACCATATCTCCAACGCGGATACACCCCTCTCTCACAGCCATAAGTGCCACAGTCGCAGGATCTATGCATACGAGTTCTTCGTCTCTAAGTTCAGGTGGCGCTTTCCAGATAAACATGAAATCCTCATCAACGGTATGGGTCTCCCTAACGGGCAGATAGCCAAAGACTCTATCACCAACTTTAAACTTCGAAACACCTTTACCAACTTCTACGACAACGCCTACAGTCATATTCCCCACATGACATGGATAAATCGTTGCGTTCTCCTCCAACGGTAGGAAGAGTTTTAAATAGTCGTCATAACGTTTCACGTGAAATGGAGACGTACCCCTGTAAATCGCTAAGCTTGTGCCGTGTTTTTCAGCTGTGAGGATACTTCTAATTCTAACTTGCTTTGCCTTAAGCTTCGGCTCCTCATACTCTCTAAACTCAAGGATTCTAGGAGCAGTTAATACCAATTCTCTAGGCATAGCTATCAGAAGAAATATTATACGGCTCGGTTATATAAGTCTGGAAGCTGATCCTAAGAAGCTTTAAAGAGAAAAAGAAGGTTGGATTTTTAAAACGGTATGAAGAATCTTATAACGCCTATCAGCCCACCTATAAATATTGCTACAATTGTTCCAGCTATAACGCCGCTCACAAGTGGAACCCCATACTCTTCATAGGCTTTACTTCCACCTATCCTCAAAGTTAAGGTTT
>CAYWZZ010000028.1:0-17522 GCA_964463005.1 uncultured Candidatus Bathyarchaeia archaeon
TAAAGTAGAGTTTGCTAAGGATAAACTCATGCGTATAACGTCTACGGAACCTATAAACCTTGACAATTTACATAGCTCCATACATTGAGTAAAGATTCATACAATCTATTGATGTAAAAGCTTCAATATTAAGCGTAGCGGAGCATTTTTTCTACTCTACGATTTTAGATACGCCGTTTATCTTCTCTACTTGGTAAAGTGTGTCAGCTACCTCCTCCAGCTCCCTATCATGTGTAATTATCACCATCTGAGGCACTACAGTACCTTCTCTGAAGAAGCTTTTAACAACCTCTACCAGCTCCCTCCTCCTCTCCTCATCTAGGTGTATCGTTGGCTCATCCATTATGATAGTTGAAAGCGTCCCAGCGAGAGCCTTAGCTATGGCCAATCTTAAAGCTATCGCAATGGCGACCTTCTCACCGCCACTGAGTAGTGAAAGAGGTGTAGCTTCCCCACCTCTCATAACGCTGACGTCTAGATTCTCGTCAATAATGATGCTTGTTACGTCAAGGTTGAAACGTTCAACGTATCTAGTAGCGAGCTCAGATATATGAGGTGTAAGCCTCTGTCTCAACATCCTCTGAACACCATCTTTTGAAAAAGCTTCTCTAATCTTCTCAAGTTTAGATCTAAAATCCTCAATTTTATCGTATTTAGCTTTAAGTTTAGATATCTCATCATGAAGTTGCTCTATTTCCATTTTAATGTTGGACAATTTCTTCTTCTCATTGTTAATTTGTGCTTCTAAATTTTCAATGCTCGAACTACATTCTACCAATCTCTTTCCGAGAGAATCAAACGACTTCTTAACTTCTTCATGTCTTTTAGGATCGTAGCCTAGGTTGTTAATTGATTCTTTAAGTTTCTCAAGCTCTTTTTCAAGCTTAAGCTTTCTATCAACAGCTTCCTTAAAACTCTCAGCTTTTTCTTCATACTGGCTGGCTATTGGTTTAAGCCTATCATACTTCTCCTTCTTACTTCGAAGAATCTTCAACTCAGCTTCTGGGTCGCTAGGTTTATAGCCTAGTGCTCCTATGAGCTTCTCCAGTTCGCTTTGAGTTTGAATCAGCCCCTCTTCTACTTTTGAAAGTCTTCCTCCAACTTCTCTCCTCAATTCACTAATCTTCCTTAAAATAGCATTTAATTCGTACGACTTTTCATGAAGGCTCCTCTTACGGTCCTCTAAATTTCTAAGCAGTTTCTCAATGTTCTCCACATCCGCGGATAGTTTGAGAAGTGCCTCCTTCTCTCTCCTCATTTCTCCCATTAGATTTTCCAATTCACTCCTCTTTTTATCGACTAAAGTACGTTTACTCCTTAAAGAATCCAATTCCTCTGCAATTTCCCGCTTAGCCTGCTCCCTATGCTGGGGCGTCAACCTAGTTCTACATAGAGGACATATATCAAGCTTATCTAGACTGTTGAAGTCTTGAATTAACTTTTCAATCCTACTATTAATCCAACCGACTTCTTCGTTCAACCTTTTGATGGAAGCTTCAATCTTCCCGATCTCACCGTCTAATTCCGCCAACTTTGCATTTAACGTTTGCTTAGTCGGTTTAGGTAGAAGTTTTTCAACCCTAGTCAATATAGTGGCTAGATCTTTTTCTTCCAACTTTAGTTGCTCAACTAGATGTTTAACGTCTAAAGCATTTTTCACAGCTCTATTACTGAGGCTTACAGGGTCGTCCGTTAGATCGACCGCCTCCGCCTCGTTTTTAACCTTAAACGTATAGCCAACTTCTGCTATCTTTCTAAGAGAGTCCTTTACCTCATCTTCAGCCTCATCCAGCAGTCTCAACTCATCCCGTAGGTCGCGTTCTTCTCTATCATATTCTTTAAGCTCTCTAATCTTCTCCACGTAATTTTCTAAAAAATGGATCTTCCCAATTTCAGATTCTAACCTTTCAACCTCCTCCTTAGCCTTCTTACAATCTTCAAGCTCTCTCGCTATTTCCCTAAGCCTATCTTCCAAGTGGCTCAGATCTCGGTGAATGAGTTCATAATCCCTACTTAAGTTGTTATAGATGGATTCCTTCTCATCTAAAGATTGCTTCTCCCTACTAATCAACTCATATTCTTCCTCAAGCTGCTCAACCTCTTTCCTGAATACAGCTATTTTTTCCTCCAATTCTTGTACAACATTGGAGCAGTCGTTGTAGTTACGCTTCTTCTCCTCAAGTCGTTCACTCTTACCGTGTATTTCCCTTTCAATATTATTTTTCAACCCCTCCACGTGGTTGATTATTTCACGCATATTTTCCCAAGCTTTTTCAAACGCGTCGATACCTATCATCCTACCTATAAGCTTCTTCCTATCTGCAGGTGTGACTTCAACGAGATTTGTGATTTCACCTTGACGGATAAATATAGAATTCAACAGCGTCTTACTATCGAGTTCAAGTAGCTTTAAAATCTCCTGTCTAACTTGTTTTGCTGAACGAGCTATATAGCCTAAATCGCCTCTTTTAAGCGAGGCATCTACACGTCCGCCCCTTGTTCTAATCCACTGAACCAAGTATTCTCTATTGTCCGCTTCAAAGATTAGGCTGATCTCGGCTTCACTCGCCCCTCTTCTTATTAAGTCGTCAACGTTCTCCCCCCTCGTCTTCACGTCTTTTTCAAAACCGAGGAAGGCGTGGATAACGGCATCCATGATAGCCGTCTTCCCAGCTCCATTCGGCCCTACTATCACCGTCACGCCTAAGGGAAAATCTATCTCAGTATTTCCGTGAGATAGGAAGTTTCTCAGCTTAAGTCTCTTTAACACTATCACTTTTCTTCACCAGCCACGTATTCTTCAACTACTTTTTTAGCCTGGTCTATTTCATCTTTAGATAAGTATTCGTAGAGTTTCCACGCCAGATCTACGTACATCCGATCACTTAATCCCAAGCTGTTTAAGTATTCGCCTATGAGTCTTCTCCTCAAGTTCACGGAGTCTTCTTCACGGAATTTCAATATAGGCTCTTGTTGGACTACTGTTAAGTCTTTAAAGAATACGTTATGCTTCAATGTCTTATCTTTAAGTAGGAGGTTGAGGTTATTTAGAATCTGCTTAGTGTCTATGTTTCTACCACTCACATATATGTGGAGTATGGGCATCTTCTTGACCGAACTCAGATACTTTGAGAATGGATCTTGAAGACTCTCTCTAGTCAAATCCAACTCAACTTCATACTGAGGTCTAACGTCAACGTCGATTTTATGCACTTCTAACTCATCTCCATCAAAGTCTACTATGTAAAACCCCTTCCCATCTTTAACCCACGATTTAACCTCATCTCTCCTCATAATCTCCGTTGAACCTGCATATGCGAAATACCCTCTCCCAAACTTCGTTAAAACCCTTGAGTGTATATGTCCAAAGGCATAGTAAGACGCCTTCTCAGGTAGATCAGCCTTTTTAAGCTCATATGCACCTTCAAAGGGTAGGTATTTATCTACTCCCTGATGCGCCACTAATATAGACTTAGAGTATCTACTCGCCACTTGATTGAACTTCTGAAGTTCCGTTTTAAGCAATTCTATACTTCTCCCACGTATGTTGGAAATGCCTGCAATAAACACTCCATCAACTTCCAACCACTCTAACTCCCCCACTCCTAGAACTCTGACTTCTTCAAATAGACTATGCGGCGGTAACCCACGTCTCTTAGGAAGATCGTGGTCTCCGAGGACTGTAATGAGCTTTACTTTCCCTTGAAGCTTCTTCAAATTTTCCTTGAAGTTTTTCAAAGCCTTTATCGGAGGAGTGGGGGAGTCGAAGAGGTCTCCGGAGTGGATGAAAACTTCGACACGTTCTTCAAGAACCTTCTCAACCACTTCATTAAACGCATCGTATGTGTCATTTTCCCTCTCATCTAGGTTGTACTGTCTTCTCCCAAGGTGCGTATCGGATACGTGTGCAATTCTCAAATTAAACACCTTCAACAATACTTTTTATCAGTTTCCTCTCCCTATCCAGTTTTTCAACTAGAGAAGTTTCTTCATTCTCCGCCTCTTTAACAGCCTCCTTAAGTTTACCGATTATATCTATGTCGGCACCGCCTTCTATGGTCTCTCTACTTCTAACTTTCACCATGACAGGTGCTTTCGTGATTTCACCCACTACGATGGCTTCTCCCACGTTTAGCCCAGGGAGGTCTTTTAAGAGGTCTTCGCTCATCCTCTCCGAACTCTTCCTAACAGCGTCTTGATCTTCAGGATTTGTCATTCTAAGGATGATCTGACTGTTGCATTGACTTAAAACATCGGGATCTATCTTATGAGGCCTTTGAGTGATTACAACTAGGAAGATGCCGAACTTCCTACCCTCAGCCGCGATCTTCTTTATGATGTTTTTCGATAAAGTCTTCTCCTTATACGGTATAAACCTATGCGCCTCTTCGATAAAGAGGAAGACTGGATAACCATACCTTTGATCTCTAACTGCTTCGAAAACATCTCCTAGGATTCTGAACGCTATGTAGTCTGCAACTTCATCGTCTAGACCTGAAAGGTCAACCACCGATATATGTTGAGGTTTAAGTAGCTTATTAACATCCGTGGTGGCGTCTCCGAAAACCCTAATTTTCTGCAACCTCTTCACGTATTTAAGAGCTGAGAGAGAATGTGGGTCTTCAGACTTTCCAAGCCTATTTATGAGGTCTTCCAGTCCATAGCTTCCCTCTTTCTTGAGCTTGTCAAGCGTTTTCCCAATGGCATTGACTATATTAGTCCAAGACTCACTTATACCGCAGACGGTTGTAATCTCATCTATCGACAAGTCTGAAAACTTCACCTCATAAATTTCCACCTTACCTATCTGCTTCTCAGTATATCTTCCAGTGCTTTCACGCGTCTTAAACACCGTGACTCTACTTGAAAATCTTCCACCCATCCTCCTGTGAGACATAAACACGTAATCTGCATGTGGATCTAAAACTATAGCAGTTGCACCCTTTTTAAGTAGCTCTTCAAGCAGTACGCCTGCAACATAACTTTTCCCAGCTCCGGTCTGCGCAAGTATGGCCAGATGTCTCCTAAACCCCCTCACAGATATACTTACGGGAACATCCGGTCTAGTGATTAAATAACCTATATGTAATCCTTCTTCAGGCGGGTAAGAGTAGAATTCACTTAAAATGGTTGAAGGAGCCCTATATACCACGTTACCTGGATGTATAGCCCTCCTAGGCTGTAAAACTTCTCCTTTTAACGTAAATCCGAGAACCCTTGCTTTGGCTATAAGCCTTCTATCCACAAGTTGAGCTTTTATCAGCCTCTCAACGGCTTCAAGATTGGGCTTATTTTCAAGGTCGAGCGCTAAACTTAACGACGTTATCTCACATATCTGTGCTATTATCGGAACTTCAACTTCAAACCCGTCAACCACCTCCCTAGATTTCACGAGCACATACTCCCACCTAGGAGGGTGTTTACCTTCATCTGCTATGAAGTAAAACTGAGATGGATTCGCTTCTCCAATTACGTAGCCTAAACGTTCCAACTGCTCATGGGAATCTGACACGCCTATACCCCCGTGAGGTAGCAGTTCTACCGACTATCTCTTCAAACTTGGGAAGATATATACGCTCAAAAGTCCTCCTTCCAAGTTTAACCCTCCTGTGAGCGGCCGTCAACCATACGTTATAGTTTTCTAAGCCGCTGTAGCCGGCTGAGATTAGCCTTAAAATATCGTTTATGTTTGCATCGATAACTTCACTGAAATTGACTTCGGACAAATTTTTCTCTATGTTAAAAACCCAAGCTGGAACATCAACCCTCATAGGTGTATCCTGAGCTGATGGTAAAACGTAAAACGATACTATCGCTGGTAGCTTCGGCAGATCCTTAACGATATGCGATGCCCAATCAATGAAATCTACATCTCTTGAAGATATTGGATGAGTTAATTGTAGGTATTTCACGGGGTCTACGTCAATTAGCTTAAAGGCTCTTTTAACTCCAGATGGAGCGTTTAAAATTAAAGGCATACCGTATCCTGGTTTTCTAGTACAGCTCATTATGAGTAGAAAATCTGGCTTAAGGGAGATATATTCCATGATATAATCTCTGATAGGTGGAGGCGTTTTATCCAATATTGCACCCGCTCTCCTTCTCCCCCCATCTGAAACCATGTTCATGAGCATGTTGACTTCAAACGCGTCTAAACCGTATTTCTCAGCCAGTTTAAAAATCATATTCCTCATTAAAAACTCTCTGAAGAATGAAGACCTACTCTCCTTACTCAACCCAATTATTGGAACTTTATTTTCCCTTGCCGTATTAAAAAGTTTGATCAGTGTTTCAAAGTACTTTAACATGAAATACCTATTGTATGCCGAGTTTATCTCAAGGGGGATGTGCGCCAACCTTCCATAAATGGAGCCATCTAATAGGACGAAGCCTTTAAAACCCATACTAATAGCCTCTAGTATAATCCTATGCTCTAACCATTCCATAATCCTACCGATGACTGCCCCATAGTTTTCATCAGAACTATAATCGAAACCCGTATACAGGTCTCTAAATTCAACACCAGCATTCGATATGGCGAATGCTCTTACAACGTAGAAAATGCCACCATTAGGCATAATAGCATGTTGCGAGCTACTATCTACCGCGAGAACTCTAAACTCGTCAGATGAAACTTTAGGGAGTTCTCCAAACCTCCAGTAGTTTTCAAAACATTCTCTAAGGTAGACAGCAATGGAGGGTGAAGACGGTTGAGAATAAGCTTCATTTATCCACATCTTTTTAGCCGTAAGGTCCTGCATGTATAAGTCGAGGAATTCAGGCACAACGGCTCACTAAAAGTCTACTGTAACTTTTAAAGCTATAAACTGTTATGACTGTTGAGAGTCTACTACGTACGTATATGTATGGTCGAATAATCATGACGCGTGTAAACTTCCTCCCCATTAAACACAATTGCTCTAAAATCGTATTGAAAGGATTGTGTAGTTTTAAGATTGATCAACGTAATGATTTTTAAGCTGAAGCTGGATTCAAAACTAGAATCAGATATCATTAACCGCGAGGCTTCCCAACGATTTTCTCCACTTGCTCTATCAGTAGATTGAGTAAACGGGTTGCTTCATCTATTCTTTTAATCCCCTCTGGCTTGGGTGGTTTCTCTATACCGCAGAAGTACTTCCAGTATAGGTATTGAGCTAATGTCACCTTCCTCCTGAAAATTCTATGAAGCATTATGTCAACAGTCCCCATGTACTTTCTACCTATGAAGCTTCCGGCAAAAGCCATTCCAAGGAGGCAGCCGATTATAACCAACTCTATATTCTGCAGTAGATCGATCATGTTATTCCAATCTCTAATAGTAAGACCTTCAATTAAACATTTACTGACGCATTGAGAATGTGAAGAAAGATTTTTCCAAGGTATATTGTTTGCAGGCTTCTTATGATGGATTGAGATATTTGATATACCGTCTGATGGGCCATTCATAAGGTCTCTTAAGCGGCTATAGAATGGAGGATCAATCTTTATAATTATGTGAAGTCTGGAGAGATAATAGTCCTATTAGCTACCATAAACGTTTAGTTAAACTTGGGGAAAATACATTAAAGCGTTTTTACACATAGTTTGAATGATGTTAACCTATAGGGAGCGTTTTAGAAGACATATGGCTTTTAAAGATGTAGATAGGCCTCCGTTTTACGAGTTTCTAGGCTTTTGGGTTGAAACGGTCAATAGGTGGAGGGCTGAGGGTCTTCCAGCTGGAGTTGATGTATACGACTACTTCAATTTCGATAAGCGTGAAATGGTTCCCATAGATTACGGACCAATACCTAGATTTATACCTAGGACTTTAGAGGAGGATGCTAAGTATAGGGTCGAAGTTAACGATATGGGCATTAAGATGAAGATTCTTAAAACGTCAGCTTCAATGCCTACGTTTTTAGACTTCCCTGTGAAGTGTCGAAGAGATTGGGAGAGGATGAAGGAAAGATATGACCCGAAAGATCTGAGGAGGTATCCTAAAACGTGGAGTTCAGAGCTTACGGAATACTATAGAGAGACGGATAGAGTCATAGGACTTTCAATGCCGGGGTTCTTCGGTCAGGCTAGATACTTCATGGGTTTGGAAAGACTTTTAACATTCTTCTACAGAGAGCCTGACTTAGTCCATGAAATAATGGACTTTTGGGCAGACTTCTTGATAGAAGTTACTAAAAGCGTTGTCGAAAACGTTAAACTGGATTACGTAACGATATGGGAGGATATGTGCTACAACAAGGGGCCTTTAATATCGCCTAAGCTCTTTGAAGAATTTATGCTTCCAAATTATAAGAAGCTAACGGGGTTTCTGAGAAGTAAAGGTGTAGAGATAGTAATGGTGGATACCGATGGGAATCACGAAGCTATAAACGACTTGTTTTTGGAAGGTGGTGTTAATTGCCTCTACCCACTTGAAGTCGCCGCGGGTATGGATGCGATAAAGCTTAGGGAAAGATATGGTGAGAAGATGCTTTTGATAGGTAATATAGATAAACGTGCAATAGCAGCTGGAGGAGCGGCTTTAAAGAGGGAAGTTGAACGTAAAATAAGACTGGTTGAAGAAGGCGGGTATATAGTGAGCGTAGATCATGCGGTATCGGCAGATATACCGTTTCAAAATTACTCAACGTATATACGTCTTATCAAAGAGAAGCTTAAAATAGGTTAATTTGATATGTTGAGTAAGAATGGGGCATTTAAAAGGCTGATATGCGGGATAGAGTACCATGAAGACCATCCGTAATACCGTAAAAATGGAGGAGTTTGAGAAATTTAAGATTGCTTGGAATGATCATTGAAAACTTCATCCATATGATGTATTCAAAACATGAAAACTTTACTCTCAAACCTAGTGAATGGAAAAAATCGACTAAAGATGGAAGGTGTGGGTTGAATTCAAAACAATATTTACTTTAGTCGTAGGGGCTCCAAGAAAAATCTTTATCTAGAGGATAGAGAGGTCTTCTCACTCTTTCATATCTAAGCTTCTCTATGAGTAGGTTTGTATAGCCGGGGGATAATGCCATTAAGGCTAGTCTAGCAATCTTCCTGAAGTCTGGCGTTAAGTACCCAAGTTTTACTACGATAATTTTCCTCTCAGCCGGGTTTACTCCAAACTCCATAAAATCGTCTATGGAAGTCCAACCACGTCTACGACTCGTCAGCAATATGTCTACTCTATTTACTCTAAGGACCGCCCCACCATCTACCAAATTTACGACATTACCTTTAACTTCAACTGGATACCCATTGATTTTATCGATTTTACCACCTATGGAAGTTCTTACAGAGCTTCCCAGACCAGCATCTCTACACAATCGGACAGCCTCCGGGTCGTATATTCCAGCTACAACAGCATCTTCAACTTTAAATTCTAACAAACGCTCTACGAATATTGGAACATCACCTGGAGCTCCAGCAGTAACGTTGTCTCCTGAATCTGAGATGAATACTGGATTTTTAGTTGAGGTTTTAGCGGCTTTTATCACTTCATCTATTTCACCAGATTCGACTTCAAGTTTGAAGTCTCTCCTCCTGTTCCAGTAGGCTTCTGCAAGCTCAGAGACAGTTTTATAAGCCTCATCCGTTTTCCCATCTGAAACAACTACTACACTAGCACTTGCATGAGGTGTATCCGCCCAAGCCATGCCGACGAGCATAGAGGAATCTATTAAGCCGGGTTTTTGATCAATTTCTCCAAGACTACGGTATATGCTAGCAACTGGCCCAATCGACGTGACGACGTATTCTCCGGGCAGTAGAACAGGGGGTTTAACTATAATGGGGGTTGGCTTAATACCGGTTTTTATAGAACGTATGAGGAGTTTAGCGGCTTTCAACCTAGTTTCAGAAACATCCACATGTGGAGCGGTTCTATACGCCGTTAAAACGTTTGCATAATCAGCGATTTGCGGGTTTAAATTACCATGTAGGTCCAAAGCGACGGATACTATGGCTTTAAAGCCTATAGTTTCTCTTATGCATTTGAGGAGGTGTGTCTCCCCATCTCCAATCCCTTCAACCTCCATGGCTCCGTGGAGGAATAGGCATACGCCATCCAAACCACCGCTGTCCTCAAGAGCTTTAATCAATTCATCCTCCAACTCTAGGAAAGCTTTCTTAGAGACTACTCCACTTGGAAGCGCCCAAGCATAAATAGCCGGAATGACCTCAACACCCTCATTTATGAGAAATCTAGCAACCTCGTCTTCAAGAAGCCCTCCACCTCTAACGATTTTAAAATCCCCTATACTAGTAGGTAGGGGGCTGAACGTATTAGATTCGTGACCTATACCACCTAGAGCAACCCGTATTGAGACATCCCTGATAGAATATGTGTAAACAGCGATATTTCACTTTCACCCCGTCCATTAAAAGCCTGTACAACCTTTAAAAGATGGAGTTTAAGAGCGAAGACCCACTATACCAGCTTAGTCAATAGCATATTCGAGGCGTAATTGAGTATGAAACGGTTAATATTCTTCGTAGAAGCTGAATTGATGAGTGGCTTTATGACCTTTAACTTAATAGGTTTTCAACTAAGTCGCATTCTACAATGGGTTTTCCTCTATCCAAGGGAATCCTTAGAGTTTTTATCTCAAATTGTTTTATGTGGACGTTTAAGTCTCTTCCAAGGACTGTAGACTTTAATCTAACAGTATGATCCTTTCCGGTATATTCCACGAGTCTGACTATTACGTCGTCAGAGTCCTCGGCCAGCTTGACTGTGGAGATTGCTACTTCAGATGGGGATATTTCAAGCATAGAAAGAGCGTTCGGCATATATCCAATGTGAGGCTCTTCAAACACGTAGAAGAGACCAGTGTTTAACATTTCCGCTAGTTCAAATATTCTGTTAAAGTTATTCGTCCAACAATTGTTTAAATGTGATAGTAGGATGTATTTGAAGTTCTGTTCTCCCTGATCTATGTATGGATAATCGTCAAACTTGGGATCTACTTTATGCGGGTCGTGTTGAGCATAGGGTGGGCTTCTGATAACGCTTATACGGATTTCAGAGCCGTATACGTCGAAGCCGTATTTAGAATCGTTTATGACTGTTAACCCGTAATTTAACTCACGGTTTGACGCGTGAAGCTTACCTGATACGTCGATCCACCTCTGACCCGGCTCCTCCTCCCCATTGGCTGGTCTAACGATAACACCGTAGGGTATTTCATAGGTTGCAGTAGATTCTTCAAGGTTTACTGGGAAGGATAGTTTAAGCATTCTATTCTTCTCCCTCCAGTCAATTCTAACCCTGACTTCTATAAAGTCTAATCCTCTGTAGAGTGAGAAGTACTGCCATATAGTTGAATTGCGGTAGCTTGTTTTAACTCTAAGCGTAGCTCTAATAGGGCCAGATTCAACTATGGAGAGTTCAGCGTTTCCAAATCTTCCCTCTTCAAACTTGAATTTTGAAATTCCGTGACCCCACGTATCTCCCTCATCCTTCAACACTATGGGTGAAGCACCGTAGCCGTTGAAGACGTTGACGTCAAGCCGCTTATCGTAAAGCTTTTTAATAGCTCCGTTTTCCATGTCGAATTCAACTATGAAGTAGTCGTTTTCCATCATTCCATCTGAAGCTTTTAAAACACCTTCAAATTCCTGAGGAGTCTTATCACCTTCAACTAGTTTATACGCTTTATACCCTAGACTTGGTATGTCCGCTATGAATAAGGCCCTTTTAAGACCTGCTGTAGAAGATGGGCGAATCATTTGGATTGGAATAGGCTTTTCATCCTCATCTATGAGGGAGTAACCTATAGGCCATGGTTCAACTTCCACTGGAAACCTCGTCTGGACGCAAGTCGGGTTGAAAACAACCAGGGATTTACCTATACTCGTATCTATTTTAGAAGATATGCGTTGCGTAGCTAGGTTTAAGATTTCATATGCTATATTCAGAGATTCACCGTAGATGTTTCTAACATCCCAGTATGCCTCAGGTATACATGTTCCGGCTAATATGTCGTGAAACTGACAGAAGAGGGTGAGCTCCCAACTACGTTTAAGCTTACTTCTAGGATAATCGAGCCCACAGGTCGCGTATGCGAGTACAGACATCTTCTCAGCGGCCATAATAATGCTCTCAGCCCTTCTATTCAAAGCCTTGACTTCAGATAAAACCGAGTAGCATCCACTTGCATGATGTTGAAGCTCATCTTTAACTATTGGAACATCTCTGTAAAGTTCTAAGACGCGTTTAAAGAATTCCTCCGGATTTGCAAACATAACCCTACACCCTACAGATTCTTCAGAAGCTCTACGTATTGCTTCAATATCCTTCTCGGTAGGTCCACCTCCATGGTCTCCAGCACCGAACAGTATCAGCACGACCGACATTTGCGGGTTTGCAATAATGCTTTTTATAACCCTGTAGAGTTCTTCACCTGATACAGTATAGCCGACTGGATGCCTATAGGCTAAAATCCTGCTACCGTCTGGAGACTCCCACCAGAATACTAGCGATGGAAGGTCCTTCTCGTGACGGCCCGGTCTCATGAATATGTAGTATTCATAGCCTGATTTCCTAAGTATCTGGGGTAAGGATGCGTTGTGGCCGAAACTATCAATATTGTACCCTATTTTAACCTCAAACCCCAACTTCTCTCTAAAGTACGATTTACCGTAGAGTGCATGACGTATGTAGGATTCGCCACATGGAATGTTGCAGTCTGGTTCAACTACCCACCCTCCGACTGGAATCCACCTACCTTCTCTGACAAGCCTTTTAACCTCTTCAAAGAACTCAGGTTCACACTCTTCAAGCCACTCGTACATTATGGCTGATGAGAACACGAAAGTCAGCGATGGATTCTTCATAAGTTCTACGATACGTCTAACTGTGTATCTCACAGTCCAGAGACCTTCAAACCACCTCCAGAGCCACACGGGGTCTATATGAGCATTACCCGCCAGAAAGACTTCAACCAAATTCAACATCCCCCTATAATGCTACAAAACTTATTGAAACTTTAAGGGAAATTCCATACATTCATCCCATTAAAACGCGAGAGAGATGCAATGATGGGAAAATTAAGCAGTCGAAACATACGTGTTAAAAAGAAATTTACGGATGGTACTGTTGCAGTAAACTGCGTATTATGGAAATCGACCCTTCATTCTATTTTTATCGGCTCACCTTTAGGTCCTTCAGCCTTCTTCTTTGGAAGAATAACCTCTAGTACGCCGTTCTTATACGTGGATTTAGCCTTCTTAGGGTCTACTTTCTCCGGTAGTTCAACTTCCTTATAGTATTTACGTTTTTGAGTTTCAGCATTTATCGTCAACGTTGTTTCAGTAGCGTGGAGCTTTATATCCTCCTTTTCAACACCGGGTAGTTCGGCGATAACGTTTATCTCACCATTTGTACTTATGACCTCGACGAGCGGCTCCCTCTCTTCACTGATCGATATGGAAGGTCTACCAAATCTACGGCCTACACCGGGCCTTATATTGCCGAACTCCCTCACTTGCGGTTTGCCGTCTGGGCCTACTGTAATACTATACCCGTATACGAAAGGCCCCCACTCGTACACCTTCGTGCCGTCCGGTAAGACTTTTTCACGCATCAGCTCCTTAGGAACCATTTTAGATAAATCTTCAAACTCCCTCTCAAACATACGCTCCATATCTCTAAACATTTCATCCATCCTTTCGAAGAACGATGATAAGGGCCACATACGCCTTCTAAACCACCTATCCCAAAATTCATCCCAATACTCGGACATAACGTCACCAAGATTATAGTGGTATAGCTATTTTTATAAATATTTATCCAACCTAAACGTGTACTTTCGCAGAGCACTACACTAGGTTTTCAAAACAACTAGACCTTACATTAAGCATTTATTACCATATATCAAAATTCTTTTTATTCTTTAAGTTTCTCTAGGATTATTGCTGGGCAAATCTTTTTTATTCCATCTATTGTACCTATTTTTTTCAGATAATATTTTTGTTAGTTCTTTCCCATCTTTCGCCCATATTTCAGTCATTATCATGTGGTCTCCTGTTGAAGTGGCCACGTATCTTGTTTCAGGGATCTCGCATATTTTCTGTGAGACTTCTAAAAGTTTTGATGGATCTACATCTATGCCTACTATTGCAACCGTGTTTAAGCCTATTTTAGAGGGGTCGATGATGACTGTGAATCTTTTTATCACACCTCCTTGCTTCAACTTTTCCACTCTTTTTCTAACGGTAGACTCACTGATCTTAAGTCTACGAGCAATTTCGGTGAAGGATATACTGGCATCTTCTTGTAAAAACTTTAATATGGCTAAATCAATTTCGTCAATCATTATCTCACATTTCATCTGAAAAAAAAATCCAAGTAGAAAAATTAATTAAGCAGAAAGTATAAACGCAGTGATGTGTCTGAGAAAACTGAAGATAAGATTCAAAGAGGGTACTCTGGCATTCAGTGGCTGGTGGAGTTTTCCTGATAGAGCTTGCAGTAGTCTTTTATGTTGGCTTCTGGCCTTGGATACTTGCATTACTGGGTTTAATAGCTATAATTGAAGGCGTTGGCGAATATTACTCTAAAAGAAGAGAGAAATGAATGTAAACTTTGTAGGAGGATTTCAACCTTAACTTTTGGAATTTAAAACGTTCAACTCTTCAGATTATTTATGTGGAGATTCGTCCTCCTATAGAATTGTAATAACTGTAAAGTCGCGGTAGGAATGCTTGAGCTCTTTTTCCTCGGAAAATTTGGAAGGTGTGCGAGAAATTCTGGTAATGTAGCTGTTCGGCGTTAATCAAACAACGAGTATTTAGCATGAGATTGCTATAAACCTTCAGTTGTATTGTTTTTATAATTGGTTTTGCAAATTCTTAATTGAGTTATGGAAGGTTATCAGCGCTTCTTAACTCCGGGTTTTAAGCCCTTTGACCCTCTTAAACTTGCGAAGGAGACTGAGAAGATTGTTACTAGGTTGGGGGATGAGGGGTTGGAGAGGAAGTATACTGATTTCTACTGTGTTCCAGTTTATAGGGGGATTGCTACGGGTTATGCTGTTGGCTGTTGTTTAAGATGCTTTTATTGTTGGTCGAATTGGTCTAGGGATTTTCCTGAGAAGTTTGGGATATTCTATTCTCCAAGGCAAGTTGCACAGAGGCTTTTTAAAGCCGCTGAGGAGGGGATAGTGTACTCAGATTATTGGAGGAGAGTAATACCGAAAGTAGATAGGTTACGTATATCTGGATGTGAGCCGACTATAGGGATGGAGCATCTAATAAAACTCTTAGAGTATGTTAATGAGTCGAAATATCCGCTTTTCATCCTTAAAACTAATGGGATAATTCTTGGAAGCGATAGGGGTTATGTGAAGAAGCTTGCGGAATTTAAGAGTAAGCTTTACGTTAGAGTATCCTTTAAAGCTGCAACTCCGGAAGGGTTCACGTGGAGGACTGGAGCTATGGGAGAATTTTACGAACTCCCTTTTAAAGCCCTGAGATACCTATTGGATGAGGGGGTGTATGCGAGGGCTGCCGCAATGACGGATAGTAGAGTTATGCCGAGGGAGGAGAGGAAGCTCTTAATACAAATGCTAGATGAGATAGATCCGGAGGCAAATTACCCTAAAACCTTAGAGGAGGAGATTATAGACCCATATGATACCACTGTGAAGCGGATGAAAGCGTATAGGGATAAGAATTTTGCGGAAAAACTCTTACGTGAGCTGGAGCATTCATCAATCATGGAATATTAAATCTTGCGAAAGAATATAAGTTTGTTAATCTGAGGTAATGTTGAGATGAGTAAGAAGAAGACTACGTTTATCGGCCTCATAAGGGACCATAGGACGAGGATTGGTAGGATTAAGGCTGTTAGAGGTGGTTCAACTGGTTGTAAGAGTGAGGGTAAAGCTGAGTAGGAATGGTAGGGAGATTGAAACAAACGCTCTAGCGAATAGCGGTTACGAGTCTGAAACACCGCAGATTCTAGTTCCAATAAAATTAGCTGAACAACTCGGGTTTTGGCCTCTAACAGTAGATCTTGAGGAAAGCGTCTTCGAATCTGCAGGAGGCCCCTTAAGGGTTTGGATAGCTTCGAAATCTGTTAAAGTAAAGGTTATCGTAGCGGACGTTGAAACTAAGGATGTTGAAGCAGACCTCATAATATCCCCACTGGCAGATGAAGTCCTATTAAGCGATAAAATGATAAGTGAACTCAACATAGCACTCGAAGACCCTGGTAGAGGGTATTGGAGATTCACATGGGAGCCTAAGGAGAAGGTTAGGAGAAGCGAGCCTCCAAGATATTGGAAGTAAAATCGATAAAGCTATTGTCTTCTCCAATTCTAGCCGTGAACGCGTCTACGGGTATGTGGCTTACGTTTAGGCTGTACATGGATAATCTACTTTAATATTTGAAGCCTCTGAGCCTCAAGACCGAAACCATTACTCATATGTTCTTTCTCCCAGTCCGATGAAATGGAGGCCTTTCAGAAGTTTTTAACGCCTTTTCTCTTTGCTTCTACCTTAAACATGTCATTCTAAGACTTCCATTATTTCCTTTTCACCTACAATCTCGTCGCCAGCTTTAATGGCTTCTTTTTCGTCTTCTAGAGGCCCCAACAGGCATAAGCCTCTCAACAAGCTCCTTATACAGAAGCCTTATTTCCCTAAGTTCTTCCCGCATCTCCTTAAGTAGCGCTAGAACATCAGACATCGCTATTGCCTAAGAATTACTTTTCTCTTAGAGATTTAAATATTTCTATGATTCCAAGGTCTTTCACTTTCTGTAAGCAAGGTGCTATCTGCTGAAGGCCTTCAATACCTTCTTGAAGCTGTTTATAATCGCTACTTAATCTTCAGGATCTCTTTAAGCTCTCTAGGACCTCTCTCGCGTGGTGAAGAAGGTACTGAAGCCCAAGGGAAAGAAGTAAAGCCTAGTCCAAAAAATTATGCAGAACTTGCGGAAGTTAAAGGTATGAAGACAAGTGGGGATAGTTGGATTTTACTAGTGAAATTTGCCAAGCCTATGAAAAGGATATACCGCATTGGAAGATCGCTAAGATGTTTAAGGTTAGTTATGCCACAGTCTACAAGGTTCTAAAACAGAGAAGTATTCTATTAACGAGAAGAGTTGGAAACGAGCTGTTTTGCCCAGTCTGTGAAAAATGAGGCAGTTTTATGGGAAAAATTTGGGACAAACGGGGCAGAACATGGTGAATCACCATGAAAATATCATGGAGAAAACTAGAGGGGAGGGGTCGAAATTTGAGAACCTCTCTTAGAGCTAAACGCAGGTTTACGAAGTTAGAGGAGGTGAAAAATACCTAGGAGGGGTCTGAGCATCCATACAAACATCCATAGAAATAGCCATATAAAAATCCATACAAATTTCCATAATTAAGTACGCCACCAAGCCTGGCTTGATTAAAGCTGAAGGAGAAGACGGGTACGTGTGTGAAAATCAATGACATCAAGTTTTTCAGAAAACGCAAGTGAAAACTGCTGAGGTTTTATTCAAACGATGGTGGGGCCGCTGGGATTTGAACCCA
>CAYWZZ010000029.1:0-14885 GCA_964463005.1 uncultured Candidatus Bathyarchaeia archaeon
AAGTCTAAGATAGCTGAGTACCTTACGTCAATGCGATGATTTTATATACTACTGTAACGCAAAATATTGAAGGGTGGTAAGGTTGGGTAAGTGCCCTAATTGTGGTTTTGAAGTTAATGTCCCATCAAGAGAGTGGAAATATAGCCAGTTTGATGTGAAAAGATTTGATTGCCCTAACTGCGGAAAGTGGTTTGGAGAATACTATTGTGAAGGAGTGCTTAAGTTCACATTAATTCTTACGAGGGAAGGCTTAAGAAAATTTACTGGACAATAGGTGAAGCGTGGGCATCATAATGGGAGCACACGTATTTGTAGTAGATAAATTCAGTTTCCCTGTTCATCGCTCTAGAGATATCCTACGTTAGTGAGCTCCAGCCGAGGGCTATCAGCAGTAGGATGGCGAGGGAAAGGGCGAGTCCCACCAGCAGTATTGGCGTGAAGTAGCTGTTTGAAGCTGTGAGCCCCAGCCCACTCAGCATGTCGATTATGAGGAGCATTATTGCGAGGTATCCGCCAGACTTCTTGCATTTCCAGAGCCAGTTTGCAGATGTTATGAACAGTGCTCCAAGTATCAGCCCCTCTACTGCGTATGGCAACATCGCAGTTGTGAGGAGCTGACCGAAAAACGGTATGCTTACACCAGACTCGCTTATGTAGATGTAGGCGAAGAACATGAAGGCGCCAGATATCACGGATAGAAAGCCTATAAGTGCAAGCAGGAAGGCGGCAATGCTTATAGAAAGCGGTCTAGAAGGCTGAGGCTTAACCGGAGGAGGATAAGCCTGTTGGAGGAGCAGCCTCACCTGAAAACCGCAGTAGGGGCATATGTTCGCGTCGTCGGGGATCTGCCTACCACAGCTTGGACAGTACACGCAGATCACCTCTCAAGCGGTGATTTGGATATTCCCTTCAGGTACCATCTGATGGCGTCTTTTACGAACTCGGAAACGCTGGTGTACCCGTGACGCCTCTGCTTGACTATAACATCTATTTCGTGTGCCAGCTCCTCAGGTATCTGAATAGTCCGGTACTTGTAACGGGACATTTGCAGTTCACTCACTGGTTGTCTAAGCTTAAAAACTTAAACATTTTTGACGCAAATATCTAACGATGTGCATGCTCAAGCCCGGTTATGCCTGTATAACATTGAAAGCCGGAGTAGTCCAGCTCCTCAGGAAGCGTGCCAGAGAGAGCGGCTTGGGGCTTAACAAACTGATACTCCAGCTCCTCAGAGAAGAAGAGGACTGTCCCATCCATGAGGGAAAAACAACCTCAATTTACGTTCCTTTTGCGAAAAGGGAGTGGACCGGGCGGGATTTGAACCCGCGACCACCCGGGTGCAAACCGGGTATTCATACCAGGCTGAACTACCGGCCCACAAAATTCAGTTAACTAAACGGTTGATAAAAACCTTTACGTTCTCTTAAATTGAGCTGAAGGTATTAGAGGGGTTCGGGTTCAAACATTACTAGACATTTTCCTTCTTTACTGTAGTAAGTTAGGGATTATGGAATTTGCAAAGTTAGAAATTTTTATAGTGATATTTGTTAATAATGTCGTAGTGTGAGAGTATGGGTGTATCTCAACCTACACCTCAGGAGAAAATGAGTAAGGAGGAGGTTGCGAAGAAAGCGTCAGCCGCGATGATTAGGATAATTTTTACGTAGTGTTGTATGTTATTGTTGCGGCTGTTATTCAATGGGTTTTCACAAGCTTCTTACTACAGCTTATGGATTACATTGTATATGTGCAGATATTACTTGCCATAGCCTTCGGGTACCTTATTGTTAGCGGCGTTGCATCTTTCTTCTATTGGTCTATGAGGGTAAAGTACGACCATGCTACTGCGGCCGCTATTAGAAATGTTGTCAGAATCATAGGTATCGGTGCTCTAGTTGCGGTTATAGCTGGCGGTGTTGCTTTAGGTGGATTCATAGGCTTCGCCTGCCAGCAGGTGTTAGGGCAGGCTATTGCTGGATTATTTCTACTGATAACGAGGCCGTTTAAAATTGGCGATGGCGTTGTTTTAGCTGGAGAAGATGGTATTGTGGATGATATTTCAACGCTATTTACGGCTGTTGTAAAGGCTGATAATGTGAGGGTATTAATACCGAACAACTCCATTATAGGAGGCAAGATCTACCTAAAACCGAAAAGTAAATGATTAAAGCGTCGTAAAACTATCAATGATTAAGGCTTAAGTCAACCCGATTTCAGTTGAAACAATTTCTTCATTTTTTATAACCGGTTTGATTAAGCCTTATCTTTGCCATAGAGAAGCTTGGTGGCGGTTAAAGCTGTTTAACTCGCTTCTAGAAACGTATTTATAGTTTTTAGATGCTCCTTCTTCTGATGCGTTTGGCGTTTAGAAGGTATGAATTCATCGTCGTATTTACGGTTGTAGCTTTCATGGTGTATGCTTGGGTCTCTAGATTTGGATTTACTTTACCTTCATCGGAGGGATATATGGTGTTTTTTAGAGAAGACGCTTGGCTTCTAGTATTTCTAGGCCTTATAGCCACGGCGTCTGCCCTCCTCCCCCTCTTCTTGGAATTTAAACTTTCGAAATCTATCACCTTCATAGGATGGGTTTTCTATTTTCCAGTACTTTTCAATACTTTGATACCTATGTTTATTCTCTTCTTCTCCGTTATAGGTGTCTTCTACACGCCTTGGCTGATGCTGATGGAGTTGGATTTTGCCAATAGGATTGTTAACGGCATTATATACCTTCCAGATGAGAATATACGCTTGATCGTGGATGTATTAGGCTATATGCTTATCGCTATAGGTCTGCTTTTTTACAGTCTAAGCCTATATCAGTTGCTATCGCATACCGGAAGGGGGCGGGAATTATTAACCAAGGGATTATACGGCGTCATAAGACATCCGCAGTACTTCGGCATACTACTATGGACGTTTGGTTTTGCAGTTTTAGGATGGCGGCTTATAAACTACCTAATGTGGCTTACACTATGCTACTCATACCTACTTCTAGCCGAGTATGAGGAGGTTGAATTGGAGAAGACCTTCAGCCAAGAGTATTTACAATACAAGAGTAAAGTGCCGTTTATAGTACCTTGTCTGAAGCTGAAGAGGAAATGTTGCTCAAAGATAACTTCCGATAGAAGACTGAAGATTTTAGCCTATACTTCAGCATACATATCGTCGTTGATAATCTGCTATTACGTCTTAAACCCCCTCATCGTCGTATATAGATGATCTCTTAAACCTGAAAACGGTTTCGGGAAACTATGACGAATTCTAGATTGAAAATAGGAAGGTTCTGTGACATGTAACCATAATGTTTATGTTACTTCCCTCTCTATTCATAAAGGTGTCACGGAGCATTTTAGCCGGCATCTTCCTAACCGTATGGAGTATAATCCTAGTAATAGCTTTAACTTGGGGAACTGAGTATGTCTGGCCCGACTATGTTCATGTGAAATACGGCTTTCCTTTAATTTGGGGAATTCATGTACTGAATACCTTACAAGGGCCGGTTGATGTATGGAGGATTGATATCACAGCTCTATGCTTGGATTTAATAATATGGTTAAGCGTCATGACTGTCGGTCTACTCCTGATCTTACATGCCAAAATAAGGGGGTAGATTTTAGGCATTTTAAGGGTAATCGTTAAAGCTTTGTTTAATAGATGATTCTCTGAGAGATGTTTTTAAAAGCTAGGAATGTAGCAGTTTTAATATTGATGGTTATCATAGGTTGCGTCGTTGGATACGTAGGATTGGTTAAGCTTCAAACTGGAGTGAAGAAGCCCTTCTTGGTTTGGTCTGCTAAGCCTCTTGAAAGAATATATAGGGATACTGTTCCGGATGAGCCGTCTATGGGTAGGCGGATGGAGATTAGCTGTGCGAGAAACGAGTATGAAGGCTGTATGTTCGGTGTTTACGCGAACACAGATATTCACAATCTCAGGCTTAAAGCGTCGGATTTAACCTGTGGAAACCATGCAATATCCAAGCAGAATATTCAACTATACTTTGTAGGTTCTATTCCAGTTTCAAAGAATACTCCAAATACACCTACTGAAGAACTTGAAAGGACAGCTCCCTTTTACGCACCAGATCCTCTGCTTGACGTAGAAGCTGTAGACGTTAAAAGCGGCGAGACACAGCCATGCTATTTTCTGGTCTACGTACCTAAGGACGCTGAGCCTGGAAACTACACTGGTAGGATAACTGTTTCATCCGATGAGTGGGAGGCTTCTCTTGAAGTAGTTTTACAAGTCTACCCTATAACTCTGCCAGACCGTAGAAGCTTATACGTAACAAACTGGTTTTCACTGGAAAACATAGCTTCATTCTACGGCGTTGAATTATGGTCTGAGGATTTCTGGACAGTTTTTGAGAAGTGGATAGCACTCATGGCTAAGTATAGGCAGAACGTTTTCTGGATACCGATAGACACCATTAGAATACGTGTAGAGGACGATGGATATAAATTCGACTTCTCAATTTTTGACAGATATGTTGAGCTACTGCTTAAGTATAATGCCGATAGAATAGAGATAACGCATGTAGCTTACTTTAAGACGTGGGGAGGGCGAGAGTTACTTTTCAGAGAATTTAACGTCGCGGATCCCAATGGTGTTGTTAAACGTGAAAGTGGGAGAAAAATCCTTCCACTACTACTTCCAGCTCTTGAAAACCACTTGAAAGAGAAGGGTTGGCTCGACATGGCTATGATACATATAGCCGATGAGCCTACTGAAGATGGGCTTGAAAACTGGATAGAGGCTTCTGAATTTGTTCATAGATATGCACCTGGAATTAAGAGAATAGACGCCGTTGAAACAATCGGGTTTAACGGATTCTTAGAAGTTTGGGTTCCGACGTTACACCACTTCAACGACTGGATGGACGGGTACGTTAAAGCGATGAATGAACATGAGGTTTGGTTCTATACGTGTTGCAACCCTACGGGTAGATACCCGAATAGGTTTCTAGATTTCCCTCTGCTTAAGACCAGGATACTTCACTGGCTTAATTACGCATACGGTCTCAAAGGATATCTACACTGGGGCTTCAACTGGTGGGGTAGAGACCCGTTTGGCGAATTGAATCCAAACTTGCCACCTGGGGATACGCATATAGCCTACCCTGGGAGGGATGGGCCTTTAGCTAGTTTAAGACTTGAAGCCATGAGAGACGGGCTTGAAGACTACGAGTATTTAAAGCTTCTGGAGGAGGAGATCCTAAAGGTTAAAGAGGTTTTAGGCGGTAGAGCCTTCTCAGAGCCTTTTGAGAGGAGAGCTTTAGAGATATGCATGCGGGCGGTGCCGAGTATAACTGGGTACATTAGAGACCCAGATCTTTTAATGAAAATTAGAGGTGAAATAGTGGAGAATATTCTAGAGGTTAAGAGTAGACCTTTAGCTTTAGTTTTAACAGAACCGCCTGAGTGGAAGACGATGGTAAATGGACCATTCATGGTGATAGTTAAAGGTGTATGTGAAAACGGATCCCATGTTGAAGTCAATGGTAAGCCTGTTGAAGTACGTAACGGGTATTTTTCAACGTATACGTATCCTACGCGTAATGGAGAAATAACGGTTAAAATCGTGAAGGATGGTTTTGAGAAGACGATCAAACGAAGGTTTAACGTAGTATTTTAACAATCTTCCTCCACTTTTTCTTCAGATCTTGGGAGTCAAACTTAGGTATCATTTATATACTCGACCTTTAAGATAGTTAAAGGTTTTCATGAGCTTTTCCAGTCAAAGCGGGTTATGGGTTAAAGGTAATTTGCATACGCATTCGACGAATTCCGATGGAAGGCTTACGGCTGAACAACTGGTGGAATTTTACTATGCAAACGGTTATGGTCTTCTATCTATAACTGACCATGAAAAGCTGACTAAAGTTTCAACGGATAAGCTTATAACGATACCTGGTTTTGAAACGAGTGTTAAAGGTACGCGTTTAAACTACGATTACCATTTGGTTCTACTTAATGTTGAAGATGTAAAGTCTGTTCAAAAGCTTAGAAGCTCTATAGGAGAACTTTTAGATTTTACGTCTGAATGCGGTGGTTTAGCGTTCATAGCTCACCCATATTGGTCAAGCTTAACGACAGAGGATTTGATAATCTTGAAAAACTACTTAGGTGTTGAAGTATATAATACTGGTTGTGACGTTGAATGTGCTAAGGGTTTTTCAATGGTTCACTGGGACGGTGTTTTAGCGGCTGGTAAACTCATATACGGCTTTGCGGTTGACGACGCTCATCGATACTTAATACCCCCTATAGATGCTCTCGGCGGATGGATTTGGGTTAACGTTGAAACGCTTTCTATTGAAAGCCTACTCCGCAGTTTGGAAAAGGGTCTATTCTACTCTTCCATGGGTCCTACGGTTGAAGAATTCTCCCATAAATCCGGCGTCATCGAGGCACGGTTTACTCCTGTGAGTAGAATCGACGTAGTTTCTGATGACGGTGTAGGTTTATCCATATCTTTAGATGCTTATGAACATTTCAAGAGGCTATTTTCTACAAGTGAAGGTAGGAGACTTATGGGGGGTTTTGAAGCCGAATTTAATATTGAAGACTGTGTTGAAAAAGCTTATTTAAATGCAGGTGGTTTCAAACTGATTCTAGAGAAGACCGTAGACGGTTTAACTGCTTTAAAGCTTGAAAAGTACGGTTTTAAGAAGTACTTCAGATTGGAATTGACAGATTCAAAGGGTAGAAAAGCTTGGCTTAATCCGGTAATGGTTTAAATTAATTTGACTTCAGCTATTTCTAGGAGGGCTAAATTTTAGAATTAGATGTAGTTATCTCTTGGGGGTTCATGTATTGGATAATGTGGTGGAAAACGTTAGGAGAGATGGGGAGGTTATTCTATTCACTTTAGACCTTGAATCTGGTCAAACTGTTTCTCGGGTGGGTTTATGGGAGAGAGACGTGTATGTCTATGGTTGTAGTTTTAGAGTTGGGTGTATAGGTGGAGTATGGACTAAGGAAGAGTATAGGGGAAGGGGATATGCTACTAGGCTTCTTGAATCTGCAATTAAGCGGACTTGGGAGGATGGAGGTGATGTTCTCCTAGTATCGGGGGACCGTGGACTTTACAGGCGTCTTAATTGCGTCGTTGCAACTCCATACCGGTTATTTAGAATATCCAAGATAGATGCTGAAAAATTTCCAAGGGGGGCGGTAGAGCCTGTAGAATACTGTGATGAAGATTTATCGGATTTAACTAGGATTTATCAGATGGAGCCTATTCGATACCATAGGACGATTGAACACTTCAGACATGACGTGGATAAAAGGCATTGGTGGCCTCTCTGGCCAGGCTGGTTTCACGTGAAACGGAATACGTACGTGCTTAAATTTGGTTCTCAGAGTTTAGCCTATATGGTGATTCAACCGTCTACTCAAGGAGGTTTAGGTGGGAAGATAGCTGCCGTATGTGAATATGCGGGGTCTAGAAATGCAATAGTTGAAGCAATACCATGGATTTTCAAAAGGTACGGAATAGAGAATCTCCTAATATGGGTCTCCCCCTTCGACGTAGAACTCCAATACCTTCTTAATAAGGTGGGGCTTAAGTCGGAGATTGGAGACCTTCCAGGGCATACAATTAGGATGGTGGATTTCCCAAGGCTTTGTGAAAAAATTCGACCCTATTTTGAAGTACATCTAGGTTGTAGAAAAGCTAAGCTTTTAAAATTTAAGCAGGAAAACGACGTTTTTACTATAGAATTTCAGGATCAACGTCTTCAATTCGATAGTAAAATGATAGTGCGTTTAGTCTTCGGCTCGGTTGAAGAGGCTGTTGAAATGCCTGATGTCGGAGAGTTGACTGCAATATTGAAGAAGGTTTTTCCAGTGCCATTTCCGTGGCCTGGCTTAGAAGCCTTTTAAATGACCTTGTGAACACCAGCTCTGTTATTCCCCCCTTCTGCGATTTAAGTAGACGCTGGTTTTTAACAGCGTTGGAAAAGCTCATGATAAACTTTTATGAGGATTAACGTTGATAATTAGAGTAGGGTTTACATGAGTAAGGGAGTCGTGAGGTTTAGTGCTTCAGTCTCACGCGATTTACTTACGGCTTTCGATAGATTCATTAAAGATTTGAATTACAGCAGGTCTAGGGCTGTTCAAGAGGCTATGCGTATGTTTATTGACGAGCATGCTTGGAAACATAGGGAGGGTGAGCTCATCTTTGGAACTTTGAATATTCTCTATGACCATGAGACTAGGGAGCTGGAGGAGACTTTGACGGATATTCAACATGCTTACAGGGAGCTTATAATATCGGCTTTACATATCCACGTTGATGAGAGAAACTGTATGCTGGTAATATCTGTTAAAGGTGAATCTTCACGTATTAAAAAGCTAATCGATGAGGTTGCTGGTAGAAAGGGAATAAAGCAATTAAAAACCGTTACATTCGCCATTTAGAATGGAAGATTTAAATCCGAAAATGTTAAGCTTTATCTAATCTTCCATTTCCTCCTCGAAAATCCGTCTAAGCGTATCCTTACTTACCTGAAGCTTTTCCGAAAGATTTTTAACCCATCTAATGTAGCTTCTAAAAATGTTTTGAAGTATTTCTGCTTTTTCCACATCCGTTAAATCTTCCCCTTTAGCCAGAAGGAGTGCAAACCATTTTCCAACATCCGACAGCCTGTATGTTTTAACCCATACTGTTCGCCCTTCCAGCTCAACCTTATCCATAGCCTCTATTAAAATTCCAAGTCTAGTTAAAACCTTTAAATTCTCAATGATCGTTTTATTCGAGTAGGAAAGCTCCCTTACAAGGTCTTTCTGATAGATCTTGTTTGAAATTCCACGTTTAAGAGAATACCTTAAAATGTCGAGAGAAGCTTTAGACCCGAAGATAGCGCTCAATACTCTATCTTTTTCCTCAGCTGGAAGAAAAATTACATAAGAGTGTAGCGAATCCATCCCAACTTCATTTAAATTAAGGTGCAGAAGCACCTTAATATTACTTTCCGCTTAAAGTTGAAGCATATATCGAGAATTTAAACAGTCACTTTAAAGGATATTTGCCATATCTCCTAGCTTCTTCAACCATCACGTAAATGTTTTCGACTTTAACATTGGCATGTAGTGAATTGCTCGATGCTAGGATAAACCCTCCACCTTGAGCTGCAGAGTCTATACATCTTCTAACGTCTCTTCTAACATGATCTTCATCTCCAAACGGTAGTACGTACTTGCAATCGACGTTTCCAATTAGACATATTTTAGAGCCGTATTTTTCCTTCACCGTTTTCAAGTCCATAACACCAGGCTCTATCGGATGGAGGGTGTTTATCCCCGTTTCGATGATATCGTCTAGTATTGGGTAGAGGTTTCCATCGGAATGTTTTAACACGGGTATTCCGTAATTTTTTCCAATTCTCACAATCTCCTTTAAATTGGGCAATTCATATTCTCTAAAAAGTTTAGGGTTCATCATGGGGCCTCTATTATCCGCATAATCGTCTGTTACGAAGATGGCGTCAACTCCGGCTTCAGCCATTAGTTTGGCGAATCCACGGCAGGCTTTTGCAATCTTCTCTATGAGCTTCCTCGCGAAATGGGGATTACGGTATAAGTCTATTGAAATCTTATCTATCCCCCCTCTAACTTGGAAAGCCATATGCCATCCGCTGTGGCATTGAGCTATCACAGCGATATCTCTATCTTTGACCCTCCTCATAATCCTATCAACCATTTCAACGACGTCTGGATGGAATGGGTCTGGAGGTTCGTAAGATTCCAAGTCCTCTGGAGAGTTTACGGTTCCACCTACAAAATACGTCGTTTTAGCCTCTACACTGGTCTGCATAACTCTACCCCAGTGGTCGATGTACCTTTTACCATCTAAGTACTTAGGCTTATATTCTCTCGTCGTGAGAGAGTAGTCTGATAAAGCTGGCACGGCGTCAAAATCCAGTTTTTCACATGCATCTACAAGTGCAAGCCTATAGTTTAATGAATTCTCCCAACTGTCGCTTCCACCAGCCATCGTTAAAACCGTACCGGAGAATTTACATCCTAAAACGGCTTCTACAATCGGAGGATCTAAAGCGAGATCCGTTATCGGGACTAAATCGGGCTCTTCCAACTCTAAAGCTTTAAAGAAACGTTCTCTATGCCTCATATAGTTTCATCCCACTTAACCCTTCCCTCCGATTAATTTACGGATTATACTTTCTACACTCATCTATTGTGAAGGTGCCGGTTAATCTAATGTCTCTTGAAGAAGCTCCAACCCTCACTTCATATTCGCCCTTCTCCAATACCCATAATCCATTGTTGAAGCTTGAGAGATCTCTTAAATCTATTTCAACCTCTACAGTTTCAGATTCGCCTGGATTTAGAAGTTTCGTCTTATGGAATCCCTTCAATTCATGGAAGGGTTTATCTACAGCTCCCTTCGGCGCCCTTATGTAGATTTGCGCGATTTCTTTTCCGGGGAATCTACCGGTATTTGTAATTGTAAAGGAGACTTTTATAGAGTTCTCCATTTTTATTATTTTAAGTCCTCCGTATTCGAATGTCGTGTATGAGAGGCCGAAGCCGAATTCGTAAGCTGGCTTTACGTTAAAGGTGTCGTAGTATCTGTAGCCGACGTATATCCCTTCATCGTAGACGACTTTTTGAGGGTTGTTTTTAGGTTCTCCTAGGAAATTCCAAGATGGGATTTCCGAGTAATCCTTGGGGAAAGTTGTCGGAAGCTTTCCAGAAGGGTTGACTTTTCCAACGAGTATGTCTGCTACTATCCTACCTGTTTCTTGACCAGCCTGCCATATTAGTAGAATCCCATCTACTAAGTCTCTCCAACTGGCAACCTCTATCGGCCCACCTATGTTAAGCAGAGCCACCACTTTTTTACCCC
Source organism: uncultured Candidatus Bathyarchaeia archaeon (assembly GCA_964463005.1). Taxonomy (GTDB): domain Archaea; phylum Thermoproteota; class CALKCG01; order B24; family B24; genus DTBU01. The sequence goes on from CAYWZZ010000029.1 coordinate 10,879, forward strand.
TTCTCCGAAATGTCTGAGACACTTTCTCTATGAGCCTCCGTTCATCATCGCTGAGGTAGTAGTCCCCCTTCTCCGGTTTCCTATCGTAGCCTTCACCGGATATTCTGCTTATCACAACTATTCCGACGTCGTTCTTCTCAGCTACTTCTTCCAGTTTTTCCTCGGTTAAGAAGTCTTCTGGAAGTTTTGGAGCTATGGGGGTTCCGAAGAATACCCTTCTAATCTTATACTCATCTCTACTCCTCATCTTGCTGACGTAGTCTTCATATGTTTTCGCTAATTCTTCATCGACCTTTAGATGCTTCTCCCTTAAACCTTCAAGTATGGATATGACGTACTTTGGATGAGTATCGCCGCTTCCAGTTCCACCTTTAACCGTTTCTATTTGACCGACTCCAAATAAGGCGATTCCAGTGTCTTCTTTAATCGGCAGTACACCGTCATTTTTAAGTAGTACAGCACCTTCAACACCAGCTTTATAGGCGATTTTTGCATGTTCTTCAAGGTCTGGTTTATTCGTGTACTTGTAACCTTTGAAAGACGGCGAGTTCACTAGAACCTTTAAAATGTTTCTCACATTTCTATCCAATATACTTTCGCTCAGTCTTCCATTTTTAACCGCGTTTAAAATCTCTTCAACTTCATCCCTCCTCTTCGGGTTTACTTGGTTGACTTTACCAGGCATTATGAGGTCGTTTCCAGCCTCCATCTGCTCAACCGGGTTGTCACCTGCATACCAGTCTGTCATTACGAATCCTTCAAAACCCCAATCTTCCCTTAAAACCTTGGTTAAAAGCCACTTGTTTTGAGAACAGTATTTACCGTTAAGCTTATTGTAAGCGCTCATTACAGCCCAAGGCTTAGCCTTCTTAACCGCTATTTCAAAACCTTTAAGGTATATTTCCCTCAAAGCCCTCTCCGAAACCACTGTGTCAATTATCATACGGTTTGTTTCCTGGTTATTGGCTGCGAAGTGCTTTAGACAAGCACCAACCCCTTGAGATTGAACACCTTTTACGAAGGAGGATGCCATTTCACCCGTAAGCAAGGGGTCTTCTGAATAATATTCGAAGTTTCTCCCACAGAGTGGATTCCTATGGATATTCATAGCCGGTGCTAGGAGGATGTCTACACCGTACTCTCTAACCTCTTCTCCAACAGCTCTACCAACTTCTTCTAAAACCTCCCTATTCCAAGTTGAAGCAAGCATTGTTTCAATCGGAAATGCCGTAGCATGATAAGTCTTTTCATCACCCTCCTTCGTAGGGTTTATCCTAAGACCCGCAGGTCCATCAGCTAAAACAGCCGCTGGAATTCCAAGTCTAGGTATCGGATAGGTTTCACCAGCAGCTCCCGGAACCCGTGAATGAGGATTTCCGAAGAAACCTGGTAACCCCACACCTACAACAAACCTCACCTTCTCTTCCAAAGTCATCTGAGAAATCGTAACATCAACTTTAGACACACTCATACTTCTCCCTCGAAGTTTTTATACCCTCCAATAGTATTTCAATTTTTCATGATTTTATAGTTTGTTTATATTACTCAAGGTAATATGGAGCTGATAAAGATTTTGAATAAGCAGGGAGGATTAGTTAAGATCATTAGTTTAAGAGCGCCTGATTATGTGAGCGAAGAGGATGTTGTCCGCTGAACGATGGAGGGCTTGCTCGAAGGATTGTTAAAAAGCTCGTCTTAAAATACCTTGGGGAAGGGATGGATATAGACTTGGAAAAACAATCAAAGAATTTTTAGGAAACGAGAGATGAAGTATGGGGGGACTTGAAAAAGGAATATTGGGAGAAGGATATCCTTTAGTAGTCCCCTTTAGAAGAATTACGGGTTTTTACTGGTTTAATGTTTGGCCTATTTTGTAGTTTGGATTGTGGCTTACGACTATAACGTATTTTCCGTTTACTACGTCATACATTGCGACGACTTTCGCCAGATGTGCGACTGTGTGGACTATTGCACTATAGAGCCACACTGGTCCTCTCCCCGTAACTTTTATCACGTCAAACCTGCTGTTGCTGTAATGCCTGTATGCCTCTTCCACAGCCAACGGAAGCTGGTCATACGTTATGCTCTTTGTAGGTGGAATATCGAATCTTATCGTATCTCCATCAAAAACAAGCCAATTCAAATTCAACATACATCCACCCTCCATATCCTCCATTATAGGCTAGTAATAATTCGCCACCCAAACATTAAAATCTACCTGATATAGGGAATCTGGGAAAGCAATTTAACATTTACTCGTTCACTTTCCTGAATTTTTTTGGGAGCTGGAGTGTGGATAAAAGAATGATGGAATGAATTGATAGCGATTGATGAATATGGATTTAAAAATATTGTTTAATACTTTGCATGGATTCTTCTAGTTTGGTAGTGTTTGAGTTTAGATTTGGATTTTATGGGCTTGGTTGTTTAACAAGTTCCCCCAATATTTTATTTAGCTGTTTTTGCATGTCTTCTTCTTGTGAGTATTTTACGTATATTTTTCCGTTTCTTATTGATGCTAGTGTTATGTTACTTTCTAAACTTGCGTGTGCTATGAAGTTTCTCTTATCTATGCCTTTTTTCATGAATTCTTCGATGCCTTTTTGTAAGCCTTCCCTCTCCCTTGCGATTATTTCTTTGAATTTGTCTTTCTCCACGTTCCTATCTTTGTAGTTTCTGTATATGGCTATTAATTTAGTTTTTTTACCTTCAAATTCTACTTGCCTCTCGCTGACTTCTATTATTGCCTTATATGGGGGTCCACTCATTTAATTTGAGTTGGAGTTCTCTGCATAGTTCTGTTCTTTCCTCTATTTGGGATAGTTCATTTTTAATTAATGTCTTCCCTGGTTCTCTGATGAACTTTTCTGTAATCTTCTCTAAACCCTCGATCGCATATCCCTTTTCGGCTTCGATTATCTCTCTGTCAGATAGCTTCTCCACAATATCCTTAATGAATATCATTAACGTAGTTTGGTATTGCGGTGTATGGAAGTATTGCACGTTTAAGGATTTTCCATTCGACGTCATCTCTACGATGTCATCATAATCTTCGAGATACGAGTACTTCTTCAATTCACTTATCAATTTCTCACGTTCGAATCTAATCAACTCTCTCATGGTTTCTATTAGTGGTATTATTTGTCCCATTATGGAGAACTTCACGAATCTAATTGTTTGTTCATTCAGCCTCTTCCACTCCTTAATGCTTTCCAAACTCCTCACATCTGGTTTGTACGGTTTAAAGTTCCCATCTATGTATAGCGATTCAAACTCGTCATACAGATGCTCTCTAGCCCTTACAGCATTAACCTCAAAATCTTCAACAATGTTTAATTGTAGATCCTCAACGTTTGCACCTTTACTAAATGGCTCAGAATTGTACACCACTCATCTAGCACTTCTTCCATTTAAAGCCACATATGCATTAAAAGCATCATAAACTGATTGCCTAACATAAACTGGCATATAGTTTACCCCATGAGATATATCTAATATCAACGTTTCAGGCTTCACTCTACATATAAACTCGTACGCAGATATCGAAGCTACGACCCTAAAAGCATTAATGTTACCAATGAAATTTGTGACTCCGTTACCACTCTTAGGCTTAAACCTTCCAATTCTAGGTAGAACCCTCAAAACTCACCGAAAGGTTCAGTAAACTGAAGGCTTTAGAGGGAAACTACACATGCAAGGCAAAAGTGTTTATGAAGAAGAATGGCAAATACACATTTTTAGAGGTTTGGAAACATGCGAATAGTTAAAAAGCGGGGTGGTTGAAATATCATACCCGCCAGAGCATCCTCTAAGCCCATCTGCATACCTCTTCTGGGAAGAGGTAATACTTAAAAAGAGGTGCCCCAAGTGCAGACACGAGGTAAAAACGTCGTACAACTACTGTCCAAATTGCGGACACAAACCGAAGGATATGATGGAAGAAGACCTTAAAGAAGAGTGCAACTACCAAGGTTGACGAAGTTCTTTCAATTCTCTTTATGAGATTC
>CAYWZZ010000030.1:0-12903 GCA_964463005.1 uncultured Candidatus Bathyarchaeia archaeon
AGCGCATCGGCCCTCTAAGCCGGGGGTCGTGGGTTCAAATCCCACCGGGCCCGCACCTAATTGATAAAAGCCTATTTTCGCTTGATTTCCTGTTTCAAGATATTTTCACATTCTAGAAATGTTTAAACCTAGTTTTCTAGTCTTCCTACTCAAACTCAAATCTAATCTAATGAGCGACGATGTAAGAGAGATCATAGAAGAGATTGTGCGGGATGAAGTGAGAAAAATTTGGGACAAACGGGGCAGAACATGGAGAAAATCCATAGAAAATATAATGGAGGAAACTAAAGGGGAGGGGTCAACCACAGCAACTTAGAGATAATCACAGAGCCTCTCGAGGGGATCCTAAAGCTCTAGGAGTAGGAGAGAGAATGCTTTAAGGTTCAATGCTTGTGAAAGCATTCCAATTATACATAATGGAAGTATTTAGACTATTCTCCGCCTCTCAATAGCTCTGGCCGCCTTAAAATTCAACACAGTGGATAATGCTAGGCTTATTATTGAACCTCAGCATGTAATTGTTGGGCGGCATAGGATTCTCTAGCTTATACTCGCCCCATACCTAGTGAATATAAAGGGGTTGAGTCTTGAAGAGGCTGAAGAAAAAGCCTTTGATTAAATAATCAAATGTAGTCAGCTTAGGTCGATTGAAGGAAGCCTGAATCGGCTTGTGAAGTATTATGTTAAATATGCTACTAGAACGGGGCTAAAACCCTCAAGCCTAGAGGCACTTCGAACAAAATCTGAATACAAGGATCTATACAAGATAATTTCAGAAGTCTTGTTAACAGTTTCAAAATAGATAAACAGAGTTTTGTCCCATTTTATCTGCTGGGAAAGCTTGCACTAGACCAGGATGGATTAGGCTATGGATAGTTTAAGGAGATGAACGACTTATATGGGTTTTGTATGGCTATTTGTATGGATGTTCGACCCCCTCCCTAGACTGTGAGCTACCTACACTCTGGAGGAGTGTGGGCTTCCTGCTTCAACGATGAGGCTTGTTGGTATTTCTACTAGTAGAGGCTTTACCTCAGTAGGCGTTATTAGGATTTTAGATTTCACAAGTCTTAAAAAGGCTGTTTTGGATAGTTGTTTCTATGCCCGATAAGCTCAGCGAGATGTTAAATTTCCTAGCTGAGGATGGAAGATGGCATACGGTTAGAGAAGTCGCTGAGGCCGTAGGCGTAAGCCTAGAGAAGGCTGAGAAACTTCTAAAAGACTTGTCTGAGTTCAGATTCGTCCATTTCGATGAGAGAGGTAGGGTTAGGATAGATCCAGAGCTTAAGAGGCGCTTAAGAGGCTACTCTCCCTCTAAAAGCTTAAGCAACCTCAACCCCTTCTCAGTAGTCTTATATATCTTAGAGCCCCTCGGCGACTCAACAACTTCTAGAAGACCTTTATCGACGAGGTATTTGACGTGGACTTGGAAGCGTTTAAAATTCAAATTACACTTATAAACGATTTGAGTAGGCTTTAGCCCTCTTTCAGCCTGCTTTAAAATCTCGCGCATTATTTCAAGACTACTCCTACGTATATTCACAACATCGCCTCAGCCTAAAACTTTAAACACTAATATGTTAATCTGCATAACATGTTGATAAGCCTTCTTGGGAGGATTTGAAAAATCCTGTAGATTTTCTTTTAAAATAAGGAAAGAGAATCCTTAGGAAGCTATATTTAAACATCCCAATTCTAACGTAAACCCCCTCACTCTCCACGATAAGAGGAGAAAAAGCTAAACTATCCATGTAAATTATACTTCTAAGGTTGGATGAACATAAACATCCAAACCTTTAAATGGGGTGATACAAAGTGCTTTAAACCCCCATCAGGTAAAGGCTTGGGATAAAAATTTAAGTGAAGCCACCATACTGTAAAATATGTCACAGCCGATTATTCTAATAGATGATGGGGAAAGTCCTTATAGCATCATTATACCTGTGGATGCAATACCGTCGGAGCGCTACGCTGCTGAAGAGTTGCAGAAATATTTAGAACGCATTAGCGGTGTGAAACTACCCATCGCTACGGATGATCAGCCAATATCAAAATATGAAATCCTACTCGGCAATAACAGACATCTGCAGAACTTAGAACTACAAATAGACTTAGCTAAACTCAGCTCAGAAGGTTTTCTGATTAAAACATTCAGCAACTATCTAATCATCTCCGGCGGTAGGCCTCGTGGAACACTATACGGCGTTTACACCCTATTAGAGGAGAAGCTTGGCGTACGCTGGTTTACCCCAGAGGTAGAATATGTGCCGAGAATGAAGCGTATCGAGATTCCACCATTAGATGAAATTCAAATACCTGCTTTAGAATACCGTGAAGTTTTCTGGAGTGAAATGCTTAGAGACGCTGATTTCGCCGCCCGCCATAAACTGAATGGCCAACATTACCATTTAACTGAGAAGCATGGTGGACGGGCGGTTGTATTCTACCCGTTTGTACACAGCTTCGACCAACTAATACCCCGTGAAGTTTGTGAGCGGCAGCCAGATTTCTGGCCTATGGTGGGTGGTAAGCGTATTAACGGTTACGTTCAAAGATGCTTATCCAATCCTAAGCTCGTTAAAATGGCTATTGAACAAGTGCGGAGGTGGCTAAAAGATCATCCTGAAGCAACAATCATAGACGTCTCACAGAACGATACAGGCAACTGGTGTCAGTGCCCTGAATGTAAAGCATTTGACGAAGCCGAGGGAAGCCCATCAGCCTCCATTATCAAGTTCGTTAACACAATTGCCGAATCCATTGAAAAAGATTACCCAAACGTCCGCGTGGAGACTCTCGCTTATCAATACAGCCGTAAACCCCCAAGAACCTTACGTCCGAGGAGTAACGTCATAATTAGGCTCTGCTCAATCGAATGTTGCTTCTCCCATCCATTAGAGGACTGCGATTCAGATGAGAATAGAAACTTCTGCAGAGATATCGAAGATTGGCGGCAAATAGCTCCAACACTATACGTTTGGGATTACACGGCAAACTTCGCCCACTACCTAATGCCCTTCCCAAACATCGAAGTGCTTCAGCCGAACGTAAAATTCTTCATTAAACATGGCGTGAAGGGCTTATTTGAGCAGGGCAATTACTCCCCGGGTGGGAATGGGGAGATGGCTCCCCTAAGAGCTTACATCTTAGCTAAGCTCCTCTGGAACCCCGATGTGGATGTGCAGAAGATCATTAGGGAGTTTCTAAATGGCTATTATGGTAAAGCAGGCCCCATCATTCAAACCTACATAGAGATGCTTCACAGAAAGGTTAAAGAGAGAAAAGTCCACGTCCACATATTCGACCCGCCAACCCTCCCATACCTAGACGACGAGTTTCTAGAAGAGGCTGAAAAACTATTTGATAAAGCCGAAAAGGTTGCTGACAACGAAGAGATACGTTTCCGCGTTCAAGTAGCACGCCTACCAATATGGTATGTGAAGATTGCAACAAAACGGGTGAACGGTGAAGAACGGTTAAGACTGCTTCATAGTTTTCTAGATATCGCCCGTAAGGCTGGAATTACACACATTAACGAGTGGACTAAACTAGACGACTGGGCTAAACTCGAACTGTCACATTCTTCTTAAATCAGCAAGAATCGGCAAAGAACTTATATCTTCAACCTTAGAAAAGCTCTATCGTGAGCGCCGTGAAAGTCTATATTTTAACGGATTTGGAAGGAGCAAGCTACGTTGTTAGAGAAGAGCAGACAACCCCTGGAAGCAGGGAGTATGAAGAGGCATGCCTACTACTTACAAGAGATGTTAATGTAGCCGTAAGAGGAGCCGTTGACGGTGGAGCTAGCGAAGTCATAGTCAACGATTTACATGGTGCACGTGGAGGCTTTAATCTCGTCCCAGAGGAATTAGATGAAAACGCAAAATACATTACAGGCGGTCCGAGACATCGTAGGATGGCTGGACTAGATAAATCATTCAACTTAGCCTTTATGATCGGCTATCACGCTATGGCTGGAACTCAAGGCGCCGTTTTAGACCATACCATGGCGACCAGAGTAATCGTTAACGTTTACATAAACGATCAGCGGGTCGGCGAGATTGGAATAGACGCTTCGATACTTGGCTATTTCAACATCCCAGTAGGTTTAGTAACTGGTTGTAGAAAAGCTGTTGAAGAAGCTAGACTACTACTTGGAGATATAGAATCTGTAGCGGTTAAAGAAGGCTTTAGTAGGAATTTCGCTCTCTGCCTACCGCCAGCAAAGAGTAGAAAAATGATTTATGAGGCCGCTAAGAGGGCTGTTGAAAGGGCTAAAATGGGTGAGTTTAAACCATTTAAAGTTAAGCCTCCAATCAGCGTAAAAGTTGAATACTCTCATCCAAATTATGCGGATGCTTGGGCTAGAGTTTCAGGCGTAGAAAGAGTTGACTCGAGAACGATAATTGCTCGTGGAGAAGATTTACTTGAAATTATGAAAATACTGGGATGGTATTAAATCAAAACTAAAATTAAACATCGTATCACATTTGCCACTATATTATTCTAAATTGAACGTTAAAACTTGACGTAGCTGAATGTACGTTTAAAGAGTCTACCAAGCTTACGATTTTAAACATACAAAGTTCTAAGTATATACACTATTGAAAATATTTTAGGGTGTATGTCATGAGTTTTGGATTAAAGGCTGGAGCTGCCGCTGTCGATATTACCCCTCCTCTAGGTATTAAAATCTCAGGATACTTTGAAGAGAGAATCGCAAGGGATATTCATGACCCTCTTTTCGCAAAAGCTCTCGTCCTAAACAATGGAGATACGACGTTAGCGGTCGTCGTCTGCGATCTGATAGGCGTTGAACGTAAGTATTTAGATGAGGCTAAGCGTATCGTTTACGAGCGTACTGGAATAGCGCCTTCAAACATTTTAATCTGCTGTACGCATACACACACTGGTCCAGACGTAGATGACATGGGCTATGGCGATTTTCTAACCCGTAAAATCGCAGACGCAGTACAATTGGCGGTCAACAGGCTTACAGACGCCGAATTAGGTGTTGAAAGAGAAGAGGAAGCTAAACCTCTTGGGAATAGACGCTTCTACATGAAGGATGGAACGGTATGGACTAACCCGGGTGTTTTAAACCCGAACATAGTTAAACCAGCGGGTCCAATAGACCCTGAGATAAACGTATTATGCGTTAGAGGGCTTAACGGAGGCACTATAGGTTTAATGGCTAATTACGCCATGCACTACGCTGGTTTAAGCCCTACCGAGAAGAGGGAGGACATGTACACTATTTCAGCCGACTATTTCGGCCTATACTCAGAATTAGTACAGCGTATTAGAGGTGAAAGGTTTGTAGCGATGCTTGCAAATGGGGCATGCGGAGACGTCATAATGTTCGACGCCATGAAGCCGCATAAAAAGGTGAATAAGTTCTTCGGACACGCTGAACGCATAGCTTCACTCATAGCCGCAAAAACAATATGGGCTTGGAATCAAATGTGCTTCGAAAGCTCTTTAAAACTCGCCTCAGCTATGGAGGAGGTTACGATTCCAAGAAGATTTCCAACCGAAGCGGAAATAGAATTTGCTTCAAAACTTGCAAAGGGTGAGGTTAAAGCCGTAAATATGCGACATTATGCTTTGAAGTGCTTCTTCCACCCTAAAGTTAACGAGTTTCTAAACGCTCCAAAATATGTTAAAACTTGGGTTCAAGTACTAGCCATAGGTGATCTAGCGGCTATAGTCGGACTTCCAGGTGAATTTTTCGTAGAACATGGTTTAAAAATAAAGGAGAAATCACCCTTCAAATACACGTTCATATGTGAACTAGCCAACGACTCGGTAGGATACGTTCCAACGCTAAGAGCGTTTAGAGAAGAAGGAAGCTTAGAGGCATCTGGAAGCTATGAAACAACAATAGGACCGAACATATTAACACCTGAAGCCGGAGACGTAATTGTTGAAACGGCGTTGAAAATGATGAATAGACTGTATGAAAATGTTAGAAAGTAAACGTAAGTTAAAGGATGGAGTGGATTGAAGACTTCAGTAAACTTCAAAAACAATATGAAATATCAAAGAGTACTAGAGAAGTTTTTTCCTTCAATTAAAATTAAATCGCTGAAAACCTTAAATTACTATGCAATTGTATTGAAGAACGTCAAAATCTTATTATCTAGAAAACTTTACTATCAAGAGAAAACTGTAGGAGGGGGTGTTTTTGAAAAGCACCATGATGATTGAAGTAGCAAACCAGATTATAGAAGAGTATGCACCTACCATAAATAAATCCTTAGAAGTACCTCGGGAAGAGTATAGGCTTAGGTGGCGGAGGGTTCAAAACGCTATGGCAGATAAAGGCTACGACCTCATATACATCTGTGGAAGTGAGCTTGATCGAAGTGATGCCGCTTGGTTGGCTGGAATATTCGACCCTATGATTGAGAGGTATGCCGTCATACTGCCTCTCGACGGGAAGCCTGTTGTCTTAGCTGGGTCTGAGGGCGGCCACATTCTCGAAGAGGCCGCTGAGAAATCAGGCGTGGACATAGCTCTACTTAGAGAGTTTCAGATTTCAGATGAAGAGTACCGTTGGGGCCCGCTTCTTAAGTTTTGAGCAGGTTTTAAAGAATATAGGCTTAACTAGTAGCGGAGTAAAGGTCGCCGTCGCCTCAGCCTTAGAGTTTCTACCATGCTCACAACTCTTTATGCTTCAGTCAATCTTTGGAAAGGATAACGTGATAGTGGACCCTGAGATTTTAAGGTTGATAAAGTACGAGAAGTCCGACCTTGAGCTTGCAATCATACAGGAGGCTAATAAGATTGCTGAAGCCGCATTGAGAGGTATGCTGGCAGTCACAGTTCCAGGCGTTACTTGAGCTTCAAGTAGCTGCCGTGGGAGAATACATAATGAAGTCTTTAGGCGCTAGGAGGATGGGCTTCTGTACAATAGTTACCTCAGGTGAGAGAAACTACACAGTTATAGGACCTGCAACAAACAAGGTTATCGAGAAGGGCGACTTCGTCTCACTTGGTGTAAGCCCGACTTTCAACGGCTACCATGACGTCGTAAGACGTACGGTGAGAGCTGGTAAGAATCCAAGCCCGGAGCAGAGGGCTTTCCTAAAAGCAGTTGAAGACCTATACGTAGTCGTTATGGAGGCCGTTAGGAGGGCTGCTGAGGAAAACCTTCCATCAAACTACATAGACAAGCAGGGAAAGATCTTCCTAGAAGGGATTAAACTTAAGACTCTAAGTGGAGACTTCCGTACGCCAAAGGAGCCCTATACTTTCATACATAACATAGGCTGTTCAGAATGTCAGGAGGGTTACGGCGCCGTCACACCGCATACTGAAAACCCACTCGGCTGTCAAGTCGCTCTTGCAATAGACGTGGCTTTATTAGGCTTTGAGGAGAGAGGTAAACCAATCTTCCCAGTTCTATATGCTGTTGTTGAAGACGCATTCTGGAAGAAGGGTTCGAAAATAGGCGTTTACAATAGCTTCCGCTGAACGTACAACACCTCGTCGGCAACGTTGAACCTCTCGGAGAACAGATAAACCCATACTACTCTCCATTTAAACCCTAAAGCACAAGGTGGAGTGTACGGCGATGTCTAACGGCAATTTCATCTACTACGACTTATCGAAGGGCTGTAAAAGCGATAACATAAGCCTTATCTTCAACGACTGGTATGAGGGAGATGAGAGGGTTGCATTTCTGAGCCCACATGATGACGATGCTCTACTCGGCGCAGGATACCTTATCCTAGCGATTTTAGAAAACCGCGGAGAACCCTACATCATAATCTACTGCGATGGAAGAGGAGGATATAGCAACGTAGATATGAAAGATAGAATTGCCTCCATTCGAAGACTAGAATCCGTAAACGCTTACAGAAGGCTTGGAGTGAAGGAGGAAAATATACTCCACCTAGACTATCCAGATTTCAGCTTAAGATCGTACATTGGATGGATTCTTCCAAACGGTGTTGAAGGAACTACCTATAGAACACTTAAACTCTTGAGGAGGATTAAACCGACTAGATTAATCATACCGAATGAGTATAAGGAGCACATGGATCATGAAGCCCTTTCATACATAGGCTCTTATGACGGGCCGCAAGTCGGAGACCCCGTTATAGTCGACCTAGGTCAACCTTTCACTGTGAAAAGCTATCTGAAATACTGCGTTTGGGGAGACTTCTCCCCTGAAGATACATTCCTAGCCAATAGAGACTCAAACCTACGTGGAAACATCGCAGTTAAAGTGAAGAGTGAAATTGAGGATAAAATTGTCCAGGCGATTGAAGAGTTTAAATCGCAGAAGGATATAATAAAGGGTATTCTGGAGAAAAGGAAGAGTAGGCGTTTAAACGAATACTACATCGAAGTCTACCAGAAGTTTAACCCTAGACCTGGAATAGGCTATCAACCGTATAAAAGAAGAATAGCAGATATAGACAGCCGTTGTAGCAATTAATCGGAGTTTATGCAGACTATTAAAGCCATACCATCACTTCACAGATAGGCTTAAGTTTCTCTATCCCTACATTAATGGAAGGTATAGTCTTGTCGACCGTATTCATGGTTGATGCAAGGGCCAGAAGTAGTGAAGAAAGCCTTGTTAGAAAACTCGAACGTCTCATGGATGAAGCCGACCTTCCAAACTTAATAAAGCCGGGTGACCGCGTCGCCGTTAAAACACACATGGGTGCTCCTCTAACTACGCGATATTTAAGACCCTTTTACGTAAGAACTGTCGTCGATTACGTTAAGAAGTTGAAAGCTAAACCTACGGTTATTGAAACAACAGGGTTGGGATTACTAGACCCTAGGGGTACGGCTAAGAAATACCTTGAGGTAGCTTTAATGCACGGCTTCTCTAAGGAGACTTTAGGTGCTGAAATACTCATAATCGATGGAGAGCTCGGTTTAGACTGCTTTAAAGTTAACGTTAACGGATTTAAACTCAAGGAAATATCAATACCTAAAGCCCTTCTAGACTTCGACTTCACATTGAATTTGACGCACTTCAAAGGGCATGAAATGACCGTTTTCAGCGGAGCTATTAAAAACATCGGAGTTGGCTGTGTAGGTAAGGAGACGAAGTACTTCATCCACTACTTAAATAAGCCTTCCGTCGACATCGCCTTATGTAACGGATGCGGTGAATGCGTTAAAATATGCCCGGTGAAAGCCATAAGTATAACAGACGGTAAAGCCTCGTTAAATCAAGACGTATGCTATGGGTGTAAAGCATGCCAAGCCTTATGCCCAGTTAAAGCTTTAAAATCCGTGAGAATTACGGATTCATCTGAAATTCAGCTTAGGGTTGTAGATGCAGCCTACGGTGTTCTTAAAACCATAGGTTTGGAGAAGATTCTAAACTTGAATTTTCTACTAGAAGTCGATTGGAAGTGTGACTGTGAGCATCAGCAACTCGGCTGGTCAGACCTTCCGATCGTACCCGACATAGGGATATTGGCTTCAAAAGACATCGTGGCGGTAGATAAAGCGTCTATAGATCTTGTAAACTCGGCCCCCGCTATACCTGGATCGCAAGCGTACGAGGTTGGAGCTATAAACCCCAATTTAGACAAATTTAAGATGCTATATCCTAAAGCAGACTGGATGTTTATGCTTAAAGCCGCTGAAGAGATAGGTTTAGGCTCTGTAAGATATACGCTCGTTAAAGTTCGTTAGAAGGTATCCATATGTCTAAAGTACATAGATATAGGTTGAACGTTAGAAGCATTAGAGAACTCACACAACTACTTAAACAGCTTTTCAACGTAGATTTCAACAGGAAAGCTTCATGGGAAGCCGTGAAGATCGATAGAGGGCGGGAGATATACGTAGTAGACGGTCTACCCTTATTCATACGAATCGACGACGGAATATATCCGACGGTGATATGCGTAGAAAGGAGAATCGTTTCACTTCCAAAGATTGTCGTAGACATGGGTGCGGTTCCACATATAACCAATGGCGCTGACGTGATGATGCCTGGTGTCGTTAGGATTGAAGGCTCCTTTAAAGATGGATATATAGTGGCGGTTGCCGATGAAAAATACGGGAAAATCCTAGCTATAGCACGTAGTTTAATACCCTCTGAAGTAGCCTCCAAAACATCTACTGGTAGAGGTTTTAAAAACATTCACCATGTTGGAGACGTCTTCTGGAAAACCATGAAAAACCTTCAGCTCGTATAATATAGATGTAAAAACCCTACAATACTTCGATAATAAAAGAAAAATACCTACATACTGTAGATTGGATTTGAATCCGTAGATATCCTCCCGCCGTCTAAGAAACCCTTTGGAAGCGTGAAAAGCCTCTTCTTAATCCTAGGCTCGTAAAACTTAAGATTTACACCCCTCTCCTCTATACGCTTCCATTCCTCCTCTTCACTTAAATCAAGCGGGTTGAAGCGTTTAGAGCCTATAACAAACCCCCATTCAGCGTCAAAAGACTTTATAAACGTACTATAGGCCACCACTGTGGGGAAGACGTGTTTAACAGTCTTACAAATGGATTGAAAACACTCACCAGGAGATCTAACGTTCTCAGCTTGAATGGCCACCATTCCATCTTCACTTAAAACTCTAAACACTTCACTGTAAAACTCTACAGTATACAGGTATACAGATGGCCCACCCTTCAATGGATCTGTAAGATCGCATATAACTACGTCAAATTCACCGCCTTCACATTTTTCGACAAATTTCCTCCCATCATCGAAAACCAATTTCACCCTAGGGTCGTTAAAGGAACCTTGATGAAGCTCTGGAAAGTACCGTTTAATCAATTCTATAAGCTCTTGGTCTATATCAACCATGACGACCTCCTTAACAGTATTATGCTTTAAAACCTCTCTCACAGTAGCTCCTTCACCACCACCTATAACCAGTACTCTTTCTGGATCTGGATGAGTTAACATAGCTGGTTGAACGAGAACCTCATGGTATATGTGTTCATCTCTAAGGGATGACTGAACCTTTCCATCTAAAATCAACGTTTTACCAAGCTCTGAGAGCTCTAAAATGTAAACCTCCTGGTATTTGGTTGAACCCACATAGTATATGCTAAGTATATTGTATAAGTGGGCGCTTCCAGGCGCTTGCACTTCTATAAACCAGTTTGAAGACACCTGCTTCACCTTTTAACCTCCCGCTTCAAGATGCCTCTTTTGAGCTCTATCACCTGAATTCTCTTAGGCTTAAGTGTTTCGACTATGTACTGATAAGCCTTCCAAGGATTTGAATAATTGCCGCAAGTGAAAATATCTATTGATGCGTAACCATACTCCGGCCACGTGTGAATCGATATATGCGATTCTTTAACCACCACAACGCCTGTAACACCATGGGGGCTGAACTTATGAAACACCTCTCCACAAACCGTCATATTAGCCTCTTTTGCAGCGTATAGAAGCATAGTCCTCAGTAGTTGAGTATCATTTAAACTGTTACTGTCGCAATCGAAGGCCTCCACTAGTATATGTCTACCTAAAGCCTTTACACTCTCCTCTGTTGTTTTCTCAATCAGCATTGAGGTCAAAATTTTAAATTTAAAAGGTTAAATTTAAACATTATCCCAATTGGATAGGCCTAGATAGAAAATCTTTTAAAAATACTATTTTTTCTCAAAAAAGTCAATTAAAAAATAATAAAATTAAAAATAGGCTTAATTTTTGTATTTTTTATTTCACGGATGGGTTGCAAACCCTCCATGAACTGGGAGGCTGAGAAGCTTAAACCGTGGATAGCTTACAGTTATAAGCCTCTACAAATTATAGATAAAAGGGGTGTCCGCCGTGAATCTACTCCACGACGTTAAGCTTGGGGATAAAGCCCCATATGAATTTAACGTGGTAATTGAAAACGTGAAGGGTAGCTCCAACAAAATAGAATACGATAGGGAGGCTGGTGTCTTTAAGCTAGACCGTGTCTTATATTCCGCCGTATACTGGCCCTTCGACTACGGATTCGCCCCTCAAACTTGGCATGAAGATGAAGACCCCTTAGATGTGGTGGTTTTAACAACACATCCGACTTTTCCAGGTTGCATAGTTAAAGTAAGACCAGTAGCCCTAATAATAATGGAGGATGAAGCTGGAATAGACGATAAGATCGTAGCTGTTCCAGTTAAAGACCCCCGTTTCAACCACATAAAAGATTACCAAGATATACCTGAACATCTTAGAAAAGAAATTCAAGAGTTTTTCGAAACGTATAAGAGACTGGAGCCTAATAAATGGGTTAAATTCAAAGAGTGGAGAAGCTTACAAGACGCTATTAAAACAATAGATAAAGCTATTAAAACATACGGGGAGAAGTTTGGGTCAAAATAAGCAAACTCCCATAATACTCTCATAGCAAAGTTTATATCTAAATGCCCCCACACTCTTCTTGTGGAGGTTACCCCTCCACCCACAACACCCGGCGGTGGCGTCGGGTAATCGACGATGAAGGGTTCTCCACCCGAGAATGAAATAAACCCGACCTCCTGTTGTGGGCACAAATATGAGGGTCCAACCTTATAAAGGTTGGATCTGAGAAGGGGCTTGGGAAGGTAAAAAGCCTTGCGAGTCCGACTCCGGTTGATCCTGCCGGACCCGACTGCTATCAGGGTGAGACTAAGCCATGCGAGTCTACACTCTGAGCCATGGCAGGGTGTGGCGTACGGCTCAGTAATACACGGTCAACCTACCCTTAGGACGCGGATAACCGCGGGAAAGGTGAATTGTAATCCTAAACACTACAGTTCACCCTCGAGACTGCGGATAATCCGTGATAGGGGAGAATGCCTGGGATGGTTTCTCCCCGAAAGGGCTTCAGAGTCATGCCCTCTGAAGCCGCCTAAGGATGGGATCGTGCCCGATCAGGTAGTTGGTGGGGTAACGGCCCACCAAGCCTAAGACCGGTGCGGGCC
>CAYWZZ010000031.1:0-11432 GCA_964463005.1 uncultured Candidatus Bathyarchaeia archaeon
GCGAACCCCGCCGTGGCAGGGCGGTATCTTACCAGGCTAGACCACCACCGCATCTAAGGTGAAGAAAGTTTAGTGAGGGATATAAGTTTTAACCTTTAGTTTGGAAGCATTTATTCCGTTAAGAGTTCTACTTTCAATGTATCCTTCTGGTATCTCGTAACTCTAACTATACCGTTTATTTCGAGTTTGAGGAGTATTTTCATAAGTTGGTTGAAGTTGAGCTCTTCATATTGTTCTCTCAGTCTCTCATATATCTCTACGTCTGTTAATCCGCTTGGATTTTTAGCTAGAAGCTCTACTATAGCTGTATGTAGTGGGGTTCTCATGTTTTCACGTAACTGGCGTCGCCGGTCTTGTCAGTCTAAGTTGTTGTTGGAAGATTGACCTGTACCACTTGTCTAAGTCCGGTGTTATGGAGGGTTTAATAGTCTCCATAACCTTTCTGAAGTCTTCCATCTTTACCTTTCCACCGGTTTCAGGGTTTCTCCTAATCGCGTTCATAGCTGCTTCTCTACATATCGCCGCTATATCGGCGCCCGTATATCCCTCAGTCATAGCTGCAAGTCTTTCAAGGCTTACATCTTCATCTAGAGGCATATTCCTAGTGTGTATTTTGAATATTTGAAGCCTAGTCCTCTCATCTGGAGGTGGCACGTATATCAGCCTATCGAATCTACCTGGTCTAAGGACAGCTGGGTCTACCATATCGGGCCTATTTGTAGCAGCTAAAACTACAACATTCTCTAATGTTTCAATACCGTCAAGCTCTGTTAGAAGCTGACTTATAACACGTTCACTAACCCCTGAATCTCCAAACCTAGCCCCTCTTGGGGGAACTAAGGCGTCGATTTCATCAAAGAACACTACAGCTGGAGCAGCCATCCTAGCCTTCCTAAAGATCTCCCTAATGGCTCTCTCAGACTCTCCAACCCACTTGCTGAAGACCTCAGGTCCTTTTATGGAGATGAAGTTCGCCTCACTTTCTGTAGCTACTGCTTTAGCTAGTAGTGTTTTACCGCATCCCGGAGGACCGTAAAGTAAAACACCTTTGGGAGGTTTAATGCCCATGTTTTCAAAGAGCTTGGGGTTCTTAAGAGGCCATTCTACGCTTTCTCTAAGCTGTTGTTTAACCTCGTCTAAACCTCCTATGTCCTCCCAGTGTACTGTTGGAACTTCGACTTCAACTTCTCTCATAGCGGTTGGAGTTATCTCTCTATAGGCTTGCATGAAATCATTCATGTTTACAACCATCTCCTCTAAGACCTCTGGAGGTATTGTAGGCTCTTCTAGGTTTATCTTTGGAAGATATCTTCGGAGAGCTTTCATAGCTGCTTCTCTACAAAGCGCCGCTATGTCGGCGCCAGTGTAACCGTGCGTTATCTCGGCAAGTTTATTTAAGTCTACGTCTTCGGCTAGAGGCATTCCTCTAGTATGTATCTGGAGAATTTCATAGCGGCCATTTTTATCCGGTATTCCAATTTCGATCTCTCTATCGAATCTACCCGGTCTCCTCAACGCTGGGTCTAACGCGTTAACCCTATTCGTGGCACCTATGACTATTACGTTTCCACGGCTTTCCAATCCATCCATCAGTGCGAGGAGCTGAGCTACAACTCTACGTTCAACTTCACCTGTAACTTCTTCTCGTTTGGGAGCTATAGCGTCTATTTCATCTATGAATATTATGCTCGGAGCACTCTCCTGAGCCTTCTGAAATATTTCTCTAAGCCTAGCCTCAGATTCTCCGTAGAATTTACTCATGATTTCAGGCCCATTTATGCTGAAAAAGTTCGCTTCGCTTTCATTGGCTACTGCTTTAGCTAGTAGTGTTTTACCGCATCCCGGAGGCCCATAGAGTAGAACACCCTTAGGAGGCTCTATGCCAAGCCTCTGGAAAAGCTCAGGGTGTCTAAGCGGGAGTTCAACCATCTCTCTAATCTTCTGTATAGCCTCCTTCAACCCACCTATGTCTTCATACGTGACTCTTAAAAGCCCAGTCTTCTCTGGGACTGGTTCAGATAAGACTTGAACGTTTGTTCTAGACGTTATTACAACGATGCCATGTGGAATGGTCTTCATCACACGGAAGTGGACGGCGCTTCCGAATATTGAAACTTGAATCGTATCTCCTGTGACTACGGGGGCTTCAAGAATACGGTTTTTAACGAACTCGTAGAAGCTCTGATCTACACCGGGTATTGTCACATTAACGGGTGCAATAGTTACAGATTGAGCCTCCTTAACAACGGCCTTCCTAACGCTTACATACTCGTTTATAGAGACCCCTGCGTTTTTCCTAGTTATCCCATCCATACGGATTATGTTTTTACCCGCGTCCTCAGGGTATGCAGGCCAAACCACGGCGGCCGTCGTCCTCTTACCCTTAATCTCTACGATATCTCCTGGAGTTACCTCCAGATACTCCATGGTTTTAGCGTCTATCCGAACTTTCCACCTTCCAACATCTCTCTGATGGCTTACCTCGGCGACTCTAAGTTTTATCTCCTTAGCCATAATATCATCCTTCCCGGGTTTTCAAAGCAAACAACGTATTCGGATTATTTAACTCTATCGGAGAAAACTTTATCAGTAAGAGATACCTCAGGCATTTACCTCATTTTTTTTAAAATTGGCTTAAACTGAGTCTGATTAGTTTTCAGATAGAGGCCAGGCCGCGGTCTTAGCATTAATAGTTCTATTGGTCTTAGCGTTTCCCGTCGTACTCTACGGTTACGGCTACGTGAAAACGTCTGAAGTCTTGAATAAAGTTGTTGAATCTATTGAAGTTTCAGGCTTTAAAGTCGCGGATGTATCGATTCTCCCTCCAAGTATAGAGCTTAAAGTGACACTGACTATTGGAAATCCAACTGATACATCCATCGTCCTTCAGTCTATATACTTGGAGGTATTTCTGGAGGAGTTTAAGCTTGGGGAGATAACTGTTGCCGGTAAGCCTTTTCCATCTGGGGCTGTTACGACGCTGAACGGGTTGATGCGTATAGAGGCGGGTACGGTCTTGGCGGCTGTCAAAGGTTATATTGAACGTGGAAATGTGACGTTGAAGATAACGGGTAGTGTAGTCGCATCGGCTACGTATCTTTTCATAACCGTAAACCTTGAAGCTTCAGTAAACTTGGAGAAGACGTATAGCATGAAGAGGGCGTTGACTGAAGAGATGGCGTTAAGTTGGAAGTGTTCCAAGGATTTTTCCCCATATCACCCACAAGTTTATAAGCGATGATGCGTTATGTTGTCTAATATTTAGGAGTGTGTTGACCGTATGTCTGAAGATAAAGTCCCCATATCTGAGAAGTTGAAGGTTTTAGATAGTATTACGATCTATAAGACGACTAAATGGTGGTCTGCAGTAGTCTTAGTCGAATCCTTCGGTAGGAGACAGGTGGCTATGTATGTTTGGCTGAATAGGAACGGTAGGTGGAGGCGTAATCAGAAATTCACAATCCATAGTAGAGTGGAGTGGGCTCAGGTTAAGGAGGCTGTTGAAAAGTTTGTCTCCCAATTAGGTTGATTTTCTCATTGATTGGAAGATTCAGCTTAAAAGCTTGGCTGTGAGTAGTATTATGAAGCTACTTAATGGAACTGTTATGTTGTCATCTATCACATATTTACCTATTTTCTCAAAATGCTCTACTAGACTTGCTATAGAGGCTGCAACCAGCCCCGATATTGGATTACCTATGTTGCTACTTAGAAAGTAACCGATTGGAGCACATATTAGAAACATGGCTAAGTTTCCACTCCAGTGTTTAATCCTCTTTTTAAAGATGAAGTTTCTAACTATCCCAGTTATCCCGTCACCCCAGCTCATAAACAGTAGCGGGATTGCTGGTAGCCAGAAATTTCCACCCGCTAAAACCCAACCTATGCCTATTGTTAAAGCCCATATTATGCTGAAGTCTACTTCGTACATGTTGTTTGGGTCTTGAAACCAGTACATTAGTTTTCCTGTTCTATGGGGTATATAGCATAGTAGTGCCAACACTAGTCCTAAAACTGATGGGATGATTGGGGTTTTGAAGAGGTTATAGGTCGGTATTAAAAGCGCTACTAGTCCTCCGGCTAGTATGTGTATGATTTTTCTGGCGAAGTATACTCCAACGTAGTGTGCTTTCTCACCAACGCCTAGCTTTAACTCCGCTCTCTTCTTCACTATTCCGTAGGATTTTCTAGATATTATGAGGACTACTGTCAAAACCCATGCGAATAAGATTGAAGCGTAGAATATTTCATCTAACATTGCTTCCATTTTTATCTATGGTTTACATTATTAAAATTTTCTTCGGTAGCCCCCCGATGGTCTTGGAGAGAAACCGTTAAATCTAAGTATGCATTCCATTTTCATAGGTTTAATGAGCGGTGATATTTTAGACCAAGTGGCTGTGAGAAATCCAGATTTAGAGTGGAATATTGAACCTACTGGTGAGACTAGTGTAACAGTTAAACAGAAAGGCTTCTTCGGCCCTAAGGCTAAGAAATATGTCTTCGATGAAATCGGATCTTACGTTTTAAGGCTTCTAGACGGTAGGAGGACGCTTAGAGAAGTCGCTCAAATACTCGCCTATGAGAAGAATATGGATATTAAACAAGCTGAGGCTTCTCTAATAAGCTATATAAACCAGCTTCAGATTAGAGGTGTTGTAAAGCTTCTACCAGCCGGTGGCAATGTTAAAACCTGCCGGAGTTGTGGGAGGGAGATACCTTCAGAAGCTGTTTACTGTCCATACTGCGGCGTTAAACAGTCTTAAACTGTTATTAATCTGTTGAACGTTTCTCTAGTTAGAGGCGTATCTATGGCTAGACTGGATTGGGGAGAATACCTCTCCATGCTTGAGAGAAGCCCGTCATCGTTAAGTAGAGCAGTTAATAGCTTAATGCCTCAAGATGCCATTCGGACGCCTAGGAGTGTTCAAGTCTTCAAGTTGAACTACTCCCTCTGGGACTTTCAGGAGAAGATTTTAAACCGTATAGCCGGTTCAACTCTAATACTTGGACTACCCACTGGACTTGGTAAGACGTATATAGCCGGCGCCTACCTTATGAGGGAGTCTCAGCTGAAGCCTATTAGGGTAATTTTCCTAGTACCTTCAATACCCTTAGGTGTTCAGCAGACGCTTTTCGCTAGGAATATGCTGGGTATTAGACACGCGTACTTTATATCTGGAGTCATGCCTCCTGAGAAGAGGCTTAAACTTGGAGTTTGGAATTGGGAGTTTATAGTCTGCACGCCTCAAACGGTTTACAACGACTTGCTTACGCCTTTCCAAGACTACTTGGATGAGGCTAAGAGGTCTAGCGACCCCATTGGCTTTCTCAAAGGGGTTTTCCAGAAGCCTCCTTTACCCTTCGACGTGGTCGTAGCAGATGAATGTCAAAACTATATAGGTGAAACAGACGGTTATAGCATTCTCCTCGTAGCTAAGGCTTGCGGTCTTAAAATACTGGCTCTAAGCGCTACTCCTCATTTGCACTCAGCTAGGAGGCTTGAAGAACTTAAGAGGATTTTCGAGAAGATCGAAGTCGTTTCAATTGAAGAGGAAGCTATTAAAGCTATGATGCCTAGGAGGGCTTTGAAAATCGTTAGAGTTAAACCTCCTCCAGCGTTACTTGAGCTTTATAAGGCTTTGGGAGTGGTTGTTGACTCTTATAGGCGTAGGGTTGCGGAGGCTTACGGTGAAAAACACCTCGACGAAATATGTAGAAGTCATAGGCTTTGCTTGAATATGCGCGTTATCGAGAACCTTAGGAAACGTGTTGTTGAAGACGGTGCTAGTAGTGTTTTAGGTTACAGAGCTTGGAAAAATATCGACTTGCAGAAACCTCTTGAAGAGTTTAAAGGCGCTTCTATAGTTGAGCTTTTTAGAAGGGCTTTAATGGAGTGTAAGAATCATAAGCATGACGCCGTCTTAACGCTTCTTGAAGCGGTGGATTACCGTAAGGCTATAGTGTTTACTGAGTCTATAAGAGCTGCTAAACAGCTTGGTCTAAGGCTTATAGATAAGATGGGTTTTGAAAACGTTTCAATACTCGTCGGTAAGGAGGGTATGAATCCTGAGCATCAAGCTTCAGCTCTACTACACTTCGGCGGAGGCGCTAGGGTGCTCGTTGCTACATCCGTGGCTGAGGAGGGGATCGATATTCCATCAGCCGACGTTGAGGTTTGGGTTGACCCACCCAGCAATCCTAAGAAGTGGATTCAAAGGTTTGGTAGAGTGCTTAGGCAACCTAGGGGTAAAAGGGAGGCCCGTGTCTACGCATTGGTTTCTGAAGGTACTCATGAAGAGGCTAAGCTCCGTAGGGTTTTAAAGATTTCCGAGCAAGTTTACGGGTTTACGCAGAGGGTTTCCGTTGAGCATTTAAAGCCTAAGTCAAGTTTTCAAAAGAGTTTAAGAGGGTTTGCTTGATGAGTTTTTATGAGATGTTGTTTAATGTCTATGGATGAGTTTCTCACGGGTGTTTTCAGGAAGCTTGAGCCTGAGGATTTTAGAGTTTTAACGGCCGTTGAACTCGGTATGGTCAGTCATGCTTACACACCTATTGAAGACATAATTAGGTATTCCTCCCTTCCAAGGGAGGAGGTTTTATACAGGATCAAGAGGCTTAATGGGTTTAGATTGATAAGAGGAATTGTAAGCCCGTTTAAAGGTTACGTATTAAACTATTACGGTTACGACTTTCTAGCTTTAAACGCTTTGGTTAAAGCTGGGAAGCTTGAAGCTTTAGGTAAACCCGTTGGTATAGGTAAAGAGGCGGACGTCTTCGAGGGTTTAACATCTACTGGTGAGAAGGTCATAGTTAAGTTTCATAGAGTTGGGAGGATCAGCTTTAGGAAGACGAAAAGGGTTAGACGCTATATAACTGATAGGACGCATATCTCATGGCTATACCAAAGCCGTAAGGCTGCTGAAAAGGAGTTTGAAGCTCTTGAAATCTTAGAACGTATAAATGCTAAAGCTCCAAAACCTATAGCTCAGAATAGACACGTAGTCGTTATGAGCTTCTTCAGCGGCGTTGAGCTTGTAAACGTTAAAGTCGTTGATGAACCCCTACCTTTACTCAAAGATATTATAGATGAAGTTAAACGGGTGTATTTTGAAGCAGGCTTAGTACATGGAGATTTAAGCGAATACAATATAATCATTAAGGAAGATGGAGACTTCATGCTCATAGATTGGCCTCAGTTCATGAAGCGTAGCGACCCAGAATCTGAAAACTACCTGAAGAGGGATGTGGAGAAAATAGTCAGCTTCTTCAATAAACGTTTCAAACTAAAGTTGAATCCAAGCCAAGTTTTAAAATACGTCCTAGGTTTAGCCGACGGATTCTAACCCTCACATTCAGCGTATTGAAATATGCTATAGATTGTTGTATTGTTGTGAGGGTTTAAACATGAAGTATCGCGTTTTAGGGAGGATTAAGCTTAAGATTTCGGAGATCGACCTCAGTGAGCATGAGTATAAGCGTTTTCTCCCGTCTGCGTTTCTCAAGCAGGGTGAGGTTGATGTGGAGAAGCTTATGGCAACACAGCATGTCTCTAAATTTTACAAACGCTTGAGGTTTATTCTCTGAAGTCTAGTAGTACTGCGAGTGCTTGCGTTCTGTTTTCTAAGAGCATTTTATAGGCTTCCGGTGCTTTACGCCATGGGTATATATGTGTTATAAAGTGGTTTAGATTTATTATGTTAGCCTTCAATAGGTTGAAAAATAGTTCTGTATTCCTCTTCCTAGTCCATGGGTTGTAAGGAGTTTCATAGACTGGTTGGCTTCCGAAGTGTGTTCCAATTATTATCCTACTTGGAGAGTTGACTTCATCGTGGAAGTCTAAGGTCGTGGGTCCTCTAGGTGAGCTTAAAACTACGAATCGGCCTAGAGGCTTCTTGGCTAGTCTTATAGCCCAGGGTATGACGTTTGGATTGCCAGTTACTTCGAAAACCACATCCGCCATTCTTCCACTAGTTAAACGTTTAACTTCTTCTTCTAAACTCTCGTAATCGGTGTATTTGATTATTGATGTGGCTCCTGAAAGTCTAGCCAATTCAAGCCTTTTATCTGCTACGTCTACGGCTATAACTGGGAATCCCCCGGAAAGTCTACTGAATAAAACAGCCATCTGCCCTAAGAGGCCTAACCCTACGACGACAACAGCTTCACCTAGTGAAACCTTAGCCAATCTAACGGAATTCATAACACCTGCTGCTATTGTGTGGAGGCATGCATGTTCAAGCTTAACCTCCTCAGGGACTTTAACAAGGTCTTCAGCTCTGGCCAGTGCGTGTTTAGCGTGCGGTGTCGTAGCTGCAACCCTATTGCCGATTTTAAAATCTAAAACGTCTGAGCCTATCTTCAAAACCCTCCCTATACACGTATACCCGGGTGTGAACGGGTACTTCACATAACTAGACCAAGCTGAAGGTTTAGGAAATTCCCCCGTTAAAGCCGTAAGCTCCGTACCAGTACTTATAAGGGTAAGTTCACTCTCTATTAAAACCTGCCCGGGTTCAGGCTCACCAGCCTCAAACTCTTCAAACTCTACGCTGAAGGGTTTTGTGAAAACCAATCTTAAACTCTTCATTTAACCACTGAAATTTAGGTTTTCCGAGAAGGCTGTATATATTGTTTTTCAATGGTGTTTATTGTTCAGCGGATTCTAAGGCAATTTTTAAACGGTCAATAGCAACTATTGATATTGAAGTTTACTTGGAGGTGGTGGTATGTCCGTATTTCCTACGGTAGATGTTGAAGGTGTAAAGGTGCCGAAGCTTCTGATAGGGATAAATAGTCTACTCGGACGGTCTCACATGAGCGTTGGGAGAGATAGGTGGATAAGGAGGTATTATACGGCTAGGAGGGTGGCTAGAGTCTTTGAGAGATGTATAGAATTGGGTGTATACGGTGTTTTAGGCCCTGTATGGCCTAGGCTTATAGAGGCTATAAAAATAGTTGAGAGGGAGACTGGGCAGGAGATGCTTTTTATAAATACGACTATAGGCGACCCTAAGGATACTGAGAAGGAGCTTAAGATGTTGAACGGCTTATATTCGCCTATATGCTGTATACACGGCGGCTGGATAGACTCATGGCCTATTGAAAACGGTAGATTGGTCGGGCTTGAAAAGTATTTGAGAATGATCCGGGAGGCTGGTATTATTCCAGGCGTTGCATGCCATAACGGTGAGAAGCTCGCTATAATAGATGAGGGAGGCTACGACGTCTCTGTATTTGCAACACCCGTGAATAAGATCGGGTTCTACATGTTCCCAAGCCGGGATTCTATTCTAAAAGCCATAGGGAAGATTAATAAGCCCGTTATAGCTATCAAACCTCTAGCAAGCGGTAGGTTCGATGAAGGACGGATATACGATTGGCTTAAATGGGTATTTGAGCAGAAGGGGGTTTCAGCCGTATGCATAGGGTTCATGAGTAGAGAGGAGGCTGAAGAAGATATACAGCATGCGAAAAACATACTAAACATACCTTAATGTCTACGGTTAACTTGCCCCAATTCCGATGGGTTTCAAAGTCTACGTAAATTGTAAGCACATCCGAAAAGTTTATTTCAATTTTAAAACTCGACTTAAAACAGAGCCCCCGTAGCCCAGACCGGTTAGGGCGTCAGCCTTGTAAGCTGACGGTCGCGGGTTCAAATCCCGCCGGGGGCTTCTTTTAAGGTATTTTCTGAGGTTTCTAGTGAAAGTACAATTCCACTAAGGGTTGACCGTAGTCTTCTTAAAAAAGGTGGTCATCTGATATTTCACACTCAAACCGGCATATGAGGAAGTGGTTGTAAAGCTATCTCTAAACGCTGGAAGCCCATAGGCTTCAACTGTAAGTAGCTTATCTAAAAGATAATTCATTTTGGGCAGTATCGGCTCCAGAGAGATTTATCGTAAGCTTTCATAACTTGCTAACGTTATGAGAAGCAACATAAGATGAACGCTTTAAATATGGCGTGATGAAGCTTGGGTGGCAAGGTGCAATCTATGAGGTAAACTCAACTAAGATAAAGAAACCTATTTCGGTTTAACGTTTAAGGGAGGCGTTTAAGTGGGCTATATATTGGTTAAGGTGAAGTTCTCATAAAATGTGGAGGGGGAACTACAACCATAGTTGTCTTCGCGAAGAAGGAGATGCTGAGGTTTTAGGCGTATATGCCCTAGAAGGCTTAAGCTTGGAAGTTGACCCGATAACAAAAGAATTAAGAAAATCTGAAGCCATACTAGCGCTCTAGCTCAAATGGATAGGCTTACCAGCAAGATATTTGGATGCTGAGAACTCTTCCAGAACCCGTCTCTTCCACTCAGGAAGCATGGCTTTTATGAGAGTAGACTTATGGAGTGTTTGAAACAGCTACCCATGTAATATCAAGTATCTTCAAGTACTTACCTACAGATACTTATCTGGGGGTCCATATTGCTTAAGACTATAAACGGTTCTTATCCGCTATATGGATGTGTATACAAGGTATTCCAGAGGCTTTAGCTCTATATCTTAACTGGGAGATGAACCTGTTAGGGAGGCTGGGGATCGTGTGTTTAGAATGTCCATACTTGGGTGAGAAGTCTTACGGAGAAGAAGCCCTTAACGTGGATGAAGGGGTGGTAAGCCTTGAGTAGTAGGAGGACCTGTCTAGATTGTAAATGGCTTAGACGTACGGGTATTTACTTGGAATGCTGGTATGGCGGTAAGTTCCGCCTAATCCTACCCAAACATGCACGTGAAATAGCCCTATGTGAAACCCACCTAGGACTCTTAGAACTAAAATACTGTAAATGGGAAAGCAAAGATAAACAAACATAAAAATTAAACTGAAAAACGTAGAGCGTAATAAGGTGGGGGGTTAAATTTGAATGTATCCGTAACATCTCTACGATTCTCTTCTTCATGTAGTTGATGCGCTTCTCCTTTATTCTTTGGAAGTTTTCCACCGTCAAGAATGGATATTCCATGCGTGCAAACTTACTAGGTGAAGTTTTCCCCTCTGATATTTCATCTAGAGCTAGGCAGATTGGCTCTAAGGGTCTATTGTAGCTCCACTTGCTCGGTATAGGTTTGAACTTATCTTCTCTCTTCATTTCTTGAAAGCCGTCATGTTGAGGTATTTTCCTCTAAGTTGTAAGCTGATTGGCCATCTATAGCTTGAACAGCGTAGTTAGTGCTAACAGTTTAAATAAGTCTTGTAGATATTTAGATATTTGGATGGCATGACGTTGGAATCTATGAAGAGGAAGTTTCTAGAGTTGCTTGAAAAGGATGTTGAATTCCGCTATTCCGTTGCAGGGTACTTAGGTTTATCTGAGATTCTGAAGAAGCTTGACCGGTCGATTGAAGAGCAGACTAAGATTTGGACTGAGATATCTAAGACATGGGAGGAGATTAAAAAGCTCAGGGAAGATATGATAGCTGGGTTTAAGAGG
>CAYWZZ010000032.1:0-10683 GCA_964463005.1 uncultured Candidatus Bathyarchaeia archaeon
GAGGTCTTGGAGAGGCTTCCATACTGGGTTAGGGAGATGCTTAAAATGCTCGACGAAGTGGAGGGTGAGAAGCCTAGGGTTAAGGCGTCTGTTTCCCGGCCTTCAGCTCGCTCAGCTTCCTAGCCAGTAGCTCTCTGAACTCGGGGTCTTTCATAAGCATGTCCATAATGCTATCCGTCTTAAGCCTCGTCTCTTCAACCTCCATGGCTGTTTTAACGTCTAAGGCTAGTCCGCATTTGACGCAGAACTTAGCGTCGAACTGATTGGATGTTTGGCATCTTGGGCATATCTTAGGCTTCAGCTTAGGCTCTTCTTCGCTACGCTTCTTAAGCCCGTATACGCCTAAGACCGCTTCGTCTAGGTCTCTGCCTGACAGGTGTACGTATATGCTCGGCATCTTGCTACCCTGCCTCCATCCGAACAGCTGGCTCATCTGGGCTTCTGTGAGCTTACTGGCTAGGAACGTCGCACGGCTGTGGCGTAGCTTATGAGGGTGAACCTTCTTCTTAAGACCAGCCTTCTCGGCTGCAGCTCTCAGCGTCTTAGCCAACGCCGGGTAGCTCATGGGCTCATAGCGGTTTACGGTGCCCATGTTCACCCACAGCGGTGCGTTAGGCCTACCCTTCAACGGGTGGTTCTGGATCCAAGCCATGAGGTAGGGCGTTGAGGCTACTACTATCACACGCCTAGAGCCCGTCTTACCCTTCAGCGTTAGAGCCGTGTAGCCTTCTTCAAACTTCACGTCTCTTATAAGCATCGAGCCCAGTTCACCTATCCTAGCGCCGGACTCGTAGAGCGTTATTATGAAGGCCTTATCCCTAGGGCTGTCCGCGGCGTTTACAAGCCTCATAACCTCCTCCTCGGTGAGCAGGTCTTCAGGCAGAAGCTCGTCTTTAGCCTTAAGCGTAGTCTTGACCCACTTGACCTCGGGCGGATACTCGCCGCCTTTAAGCCACTTGTAGAACTTTTTCAAAGCGACCTTGTAGTCGTGCTTTGTCCAAGGCGAATACCCGCTACGCTCTACACGGTAGACTAGGTCCTTGATATCCTCTACGGTAGCCTCTTCGAAGGGCTTGCCGAGCATACCCGAGATACGCCTCAAAGTGTCCAAGTACTTGGCAACCCTGATAGCCGTAATCCCCTCAGACAGAAGCTGCTTCTCAAACTCCACGAGCAGATGCCTGTCGCGTTCAGACATCGGGTTGTGGAGCTTAACCTCAGCCCTCCCAAGCCTGCCCTCCGAATCATGGATGTCTATCCTCTTCAAAAACCATCGTTTTAAGCTATCTGGAAAGGTGTATTTATACCTATGGTTTAAAGCCCCGGGTGGGGTTTGAACCCACGACAACCTGCTTACGAGGCAGGCACTCTACCTGGCTGAGTTACCGGGGCTTTGTTTAAAGCAAGGGTTATGGGGGTTTTTAAGATTTTTCCTCAGCTATCTTTTAGGTGCCGTACCTGATAGGATGGTCTTTTTATAGCGGTCCCAATCTCTCAGTATCTCCTTCATGAGGTTTACCGTTATATCTATCGTTTTTTCAGGCATTCCGGGCTCTTTGGGCTTTGAAAGTAGGACTATATTGAATGCCTCTGAGCTTGGCGGCCTCATCGCTCTAAGCTCGTTTACGGTTGCATATTCACGGTGGATATGTGTGAAACGTATTCTAAAGACTTCAGTGTTATCGGCTAAAATTTCTTCTTCAAGGCTTACGTTCTCTACGCGTTCAATCATCCCTGAGATATCCTTCAACCTATCCATTATAAAGGCCGTGAAAAACGGCTTCTCTACCATTTGAACTCTAATAGGCATTGCAATACTCCTCTCATGGTAGACTTTGAAAATCTTCTCCTCTCTCTTAGCCCTCTCAACTTCAGGGATCTTAATCTTCCTTATAAGTGAAGGTGTAGCCATAACAGCAGCTCTTATAGCTGGTACAACGGCCGATAAAACTGAGACTGTTATAGAGAAGGCTAAACCTATAACACCCCAATACCATTCAAGTTTCTCCCTAACGCCTATTTGGCCTGCAGGTCCTAGAAAATTCATGATCCTGTAAGCTCCTAAACCGGCGTAGTAGCCTATACCGCCGCCTATCAATCCCATGACTATAGACTCCGCTAAGAAGACACTTGCAATGTGAGCTGGATTAAGCCCTAAAGCGGCTAGTAGAACCATTTCTCTCCTACGCTCATAGATTAAGTTGACCATAACCATGAACACGTTGAGAAATACCAGCGTTGCTGGGACCAAAAGTTCAACGAACCCTTTAATCTCCCACTTTTCTCCCATGTAAATCCTCGAAACCCTACTGTTGAAGAAGACCCATGCGTAGTATTCTCTAAAAGCCATCCTATTCGCAAATTCCTTCAAAGCATCCTCATCACTCATAGGTATGAAGACTGATGGAATGCCGATCATGTCGGATAAACCAATAACCTCCCCCTCTTGGGAGGTGAGGCTTAAAATCTCACATGCATTGAAGACGGCAAACTCCGTAGCGTTAACGGGAGCGTATACACCTTCACTAGTAAGTTTGTAGGGTGCTATGGGCTTACCGTTAATGTCCTTAGCTTCTAAAATAGCCTCATTCACGTATCCGACTAGTGTGAAGTTCCACGTGTTTACCTCTACGCCTCCAGATAAACGGGACACTTGAATTGTATCTCCAGGCTTCACTCTAAGCACTCCAGCTAGATTTTCAGTCAAAGCAATAGCCATACTCTTATTGAAGAAGCCTATGGGTAGATACGTGTTTAAACCAAACACCTCAGCAGTCTCTGGTGTCAAACCTAGGACACCATATAGGTCAGCTTTGCGGCCAGTTGGAGTCTTAAGGCGGAGTATCGAGGAGTTTAGTGGAATATTATCTACACGGATTAAAAACTGTTTGGCGCCGTATGCTCTTAAAGCTTCAAGCTCACCCTCTACGAAGAAACGGTCCACAGTTAAAACCTTCGTATTGTTGAAGGGTATCTTCTCAAGTAAACAGCCGTTCAGCTGAACGGTCGTAGAATCTGGCCCTTCAATAACCACACCTTGGATTCTCGAGAAAGACGTGAAAGCCGTCAACACCATTATGAGCATCGCTAGGGATATTATGCAGAACGTCGATCTAAGTTTCCTACGTTTAACGTTACGTTTACCTATTGAGAATATAACTGTGATTATGCTTTTAACTGACGGCTTACCTTCGATCTCTGGAGGTTTATATATCCTGGGAAGTCCGAAGTATAAGCCTACTACGACGGCAATCGACAATATTATTATTGAAATGAAGTATATGCTTCCAGCTATGACTATAGGTCTTAAACCTATAGACTTGCCTATGTCGAAGAAGCTGAATACGACTTTAGTCTCAGGGTGCATGATTATCTTGAAGCCTGGATAGATGTAGTAGAGGGAGACGATTACGAAAACGTATAAGACGAGCGTTGTTAAAATCTTCCTCTTAGCATCTTCGAATAGAAAACTTCCGACGGCTACTGAGAAGACTGCGAAGAAAAGCGGGTAGAAGGTTGAGTGAGACTGAGCTAAAACCCTCATAGTTACTAAACGGTTTTCTAAAAGCCTAAAGTTGAAATAGGCTTCTTCAATAAATTGAAAACGGACAGCATCAAGGTCGCTATCTGTTGGATTGAAGTTTATAGGCGGTAATAGGCGTTTAGCCGACTCCACATTGCTTAGAACCCTATCTCTGAAATCCTCCCTCTCAGCTCCAAGATAGAAACCCTCCTCCTCAGCCTGGACAAACCTCCTCTCTAAATCCCTAGACAAAACTTCAATGGCATCTATACTGAGCTTATAGACATATCCTCGAATATCAAATGAGATATATTCGCCTTTTTTCAGAGTAAATGGACTTCCCCTGAAGCTTATGAGCACGGGCAGTATCTCCTTCCTCATAGTACGTTCATTACGAAACTCCATCTTAGCCATGAGGTAAATAGGCATGTCGGCTGGTACTACTACTAGGCTTTTCATGAATAGGCCTCTTGAAGATAGGAATTGAATGTCCGCACCATAGATTCCCAGGCGCTGTTTAACCGTGTATATAGGTGGCTCGCCGTATATTATCACGGCACTATTAGGGAGGTTGGGCGTCTCCAAAGTCGAAGCGTCCACTATCGTCAGTAGATACCATGAAGGTGCCGTTTTGCTGAGAATATACCATATGTCAGACTTCTGCTTAGGGTATATTTCAATAGAAGCGCCTGGCACAAGTCTAAAATTAATCTCTCGTGTCTCTCTAACGCCTCCTTTAGAAACATCTTCAGGGTAGACTGCGGGCACATAATCTATTAAACCAGTAGAATCGTCTCTATGGAGGACATATACCACATATTCGCATCTTGCACCGTATCTGTCATACATTGGAAGTAGAAGTTCGTAGAAGCCAGAGCTATCCGTATAAGTTTGAAAATACTTCTCCTCAACGCTTCCACGCCAAGGGATCGCTATGATAGACGCGTTGTACACGGGCTCAGACATGTAGTGGTCTTCCACCCTCCCATAGATTTTTATACTCTCAACCGTGTAAGCAATTGAAGAATTTGTTAAAATGCCAAGGGTTACGATGAGCAGTAGCGTGGAGAGGAGATATATGCTTAGCTTTCTCATGTGACTTCAGGTTTATTTATACTTAAAGGGTTTTTTATCTTTTACCTTTTTTCCATGACGTTTTGAAAGTCGCTACTGTTCCGTCTAAAAGCACGGTTAAAAACACGTAATCTAAAGCTTATATTTAACTGGCTTATATAAGCCAGTTAAAGAGATGCATATGGCGAAGAATTCGACGAAGATCATAGCGCTTATCTCCGTCATGAGTGCTTTAGGAAATGCATTAGGTCTTCTCTCAATAAGACTACCATCTGCACCAGGTACGGTGGTCGAATTCCACATATCCGCGCTTCCAGCCCTACTACTAGCCGTAACTGTTGGACCTTTAACTGGTGCTTTAACTGGAGCCTTAAGCCTAATAATGGCTACGGTGAAAATAGGAAACGTGTTTATACCGTTTGGAAATGCGTTACTGGCATACGTGGCTGGCTTATTCTCTAAGAAGTTCAAATTCCCACCATCAGTCAGTGGAGCCGTTGCGATGGTACCTTATACGCCGTATATGTGGTTTGCCTGCTTAATATACGGTGTTCCGGAGCCAATCATAGCCTTCATAGTGGTTAAGGCCTTCATCGAAGTACTAATCTCATCTACTCTAGTAGAATTCATATTGTTAAGGCGAGAGGTTAAAGACTTCTTAACAAATATTGGTAAGCTTAAATAGGCCTCCGTTAATGTAAATGTGTAAACGATTCACTACGAGTTAGAAACATTTAAACGGCGAGTTCAACTATGCCGATATAGTGGTGCATCTTCGATGTTTGATTTAGGTACTTTAAGCGTAATTGAGTGCGCTTTTAATGGTTTCTAAGGAGGGTTTTCTATAGCTCATAGATATGAGCGTTGTACATTGGGAGAGGCAACCTTTACAGTCATCAACTGCTTTTATTGCATTCACTCTCTTCTCACTAAACCATAAATCTTTAAGAGGAGTTTCAACAATATTTCCTATTATGCTTCCCTTAACGGCATTACATGCGAGAAGCGTGCCATCCGGGTCAACCATCGCGTAGAGCGTACCAGCGTCGCAAACCTTATCCATTATACCTTGGAAGTATCTTTCAACTGCTTCTATGTACCACTTCGTCGGTGCTATGAACTGCGGTACATCCTCCTTAAGCTTTAGGAGAGATTTAACGAGCATGTTCACCTTCTCAGCTTCAGGCTTCAACTCTACTGGTGGGGGGTAAGGCATGACTGGCTGGAAGGATACGAAGTCTACAACCCCCATTAGACTTTTAAATAGTTGAAACACCTCGTCTACGTTGGCTGAATATATTGTCAAGTCTATTCCAACCCTAACATTGTTATTCCTTAGGTGTTGAATAGACTTTAAAACCCTACTATAGGTTCCAACGATTCCTCTAGTTGAATCGTGCGTATGTTCGAAACCATCTAGCGAAACATTCACCACGTCGAATACTTTACTGAGGGACTTCGCTCTAGGGTCTGTTATCGTCGTCCCATTTGTGCTTAGAATTGTATAGATTCCATGCTCTTTGGCCCTCCCAGCCAACACTTCCAAGTCTTCTCTAAGTGTTGGCTCTCCTCCTGAGAAGTCTACTGCTATAACGCCGAAATCGGCCAGTTGATCGATCACTTTAAGGGCATCCCTCGTCTCCAACTCCTTGATGCTACTCTTCCACCAATTACAGAAGACACATCTCAGATTACATCTGGCAGTACAGCAATAAACGACGTAGCTTAACCTTGGATTGCCGATTTTAAATCTTAAATAAGACGATAAAGCCCTATAGATAGTTTTCAACTTCAAGGTTTTCTTCAAGCAACTTCACTTAAACAGTTAATCTGAAGCTTTAAATACTTCTCTTAAATCCCTCTCTCATGTATGAAGAGTAGGAAGCGTAGAAGCCTCTTCGATGAAATATTTGGAGATATCGAGGAGGAATTTGAAAGGTTTGAAAAACTTTTCCAAGAGTCCGAGGTTGGCGATTACGGGTACTCTATAAATGTCATAGAAGAGGGAGGGAAAACCAAAGTTTACGTTAAAGCTGGTAGAAACGTAGACGTTTCAGAACTTAAGAAGATGCTAAGTAGAAGATACCCTGGAGCTGAAATAATCGTGGAGGGAGGTAAACCCCTTTTAGAGGAGATTAAAGTAGATAAGAAGACAACTGGAGAGGGGAAGATGTATAAGATACCAGTTGAAGGACCTAAGGCTGATGAAAAGCGTAGAAAGCCTCTAATAGAACCACTATAAATTCTACGCACGTATGTTAAATACTTTAATAGCGTTTCTAGTGGTTTTTTCAGCAACCTCATCTACAGGTATGCCTTTAATAGAAGATACAGCCTTAGCAGTTTCAACAACCGATGACGGATCTGAGCTAACACCCCTATAAACGACCGGGCAATCCGTTTCAAGAAGTAGACTTTCCAATGGAACTCTTTTAACAGCTTCAATATGATAGCGGCTGTATTGGGCGGCTGGTGTAGCTGACACATAATAGCCTGAATCTAAAATCCTATTTAAAACATCTTCAGGTCCACTATACCAGTGGAATACCGCCTTTTCAACACCCATAGATTTAACTATTTCGAAGGCCTCAGACCAGGCACCTCTCGAATGTATCGATAAAGGCTTGCCGTATCTAACGGCAAGCTCCACAGCTCTTTTAAATACTTTAACCTGTATGTTTCTATCCGTTTTAATCCAAAAATCTAATCCAACCTCTCCAATTGCGACCGCTTCTCCAATTTCCCCCTCAATAAGTCTAAAGTTTTCCTCTATGTCTTCAGGCCTAGACGTTAGATTCCAAGGATGTATTCCAAGAGCCGGGTATACGTATCCTTTGAACTCTTCCCCGATTCTTAAAATTTTCAAATTTGTCTCTAGGGAAGACCCAACTGCTACGATTGCAACTACCCCAATTCTCCTGGCTTTATCCAGAATGGGCTTTAGGTTTTCAAATTCATCTAGATGTGCGTGCGTATCTACTAGTAACATATTTAATGGTTATTTACTGTAGAAAAGATATAAACGTATTGTAGCCCATACGGTCATCTACGTCTCTTCAGGTGCTTAGTCTCACTTGGCTTTTCGGAAGATTCTTCCTTCAATCCTCCGAGTATGCTTAGCTCCTCTTCTGTAAGACTGAATTCTTTACCTATCTTCTCGCATAGACTTGGGTTTAAGAAAGCTATAGCCCTCAAATATGGAAGGTATTCTTCGACAACTTTGGCTTTAGAAGCATGGGTTTTAGAGGCTATTTTAGCAGCTAAACCGTTTAAAAGTTCTCTCTTAGCCTTAAAGTTGCTGAGGAACCTTATTCTAGATGGGAATTTGAAGGGTGCCCATTTAGGTTTACTATACTTCCTAGACATCGCTACACCAGCGGTCATGCACTCTAATGCGTAGCTTAAAAGCTTCCAATCCTGCTCCTGCTTAACCCTAGTTAAGAATAGGTTTGCCAGTGCAAGGTTTTCAAGGGCTTCGGTTAAATCCTCAGGGTCGTTAAGTTGTGTTGGCACGTTTTCATAAACCCATTCAAAGAACATTTCAGGGTCCATATCGACCATTTCAAACGCAGATTTGGCGCCATTGACGGTTTTACCGTAGAAGACGAGTTTTAAGGCGTCGAATATCGGTATGATCCTGTTTCTAGTAGCAAGCCAATTTACGTCTTCAACTGTTATGCGTTTACGTCCATATGAGACTGTTTGAAGGTCGTTTACAGCAGACCTCATATCGCCTTCAGACTTTTCGGCTATTAACTTTAAAGCAGCGTCATCCGCCTCCAGCCCCTCCATGGAACATATACGTTTTAAGTGTTTAACTACATCTCTAGACGTAAGTCTCTTAAACTCTATGAGCTCACAAGCTTCTCTTAAAGTAGAAAACCTAGGTTGCCATATGTCATTGGCGACTAGTATAACCGGGTTTTTCGACTTTCTTATAGTATCTAGTAAGGCTGTTAAACCTCCAGTATCTTCATCGGATATACCATCAACTTCATCTATCAGAATTATACGCCCACCCTGACCATGGAGAGTCCCCTGTTCTGCGGCTCTACCGGCAACTCTAGATATCTTCTCAGCAGTCCTCCAGTCGCTTGCATTCATTTCAACTATGTCGTAATTGAGCATTCTAGCAACTATTAACACTATAGTTGTTTTACCTACACCAGGAGGACCGTATAGTAGAGCCGCCTTCTTACCTCTACTTGGATTCCAGCCTTTAACCCATCTGATTAAATGTTCAACCGCCTCACTATTGCCTACGTATTCTTCCAAGCTCTTAGGTCTATACTTCTCAACCCACGGAATTTCAGACAATGCCTATCCTCCTTTCAAGGTTGCAAGTTTTATCTTAGCTAACAAAGCCATTATCTGGACTTCTTCATCAGCACCCTGACCTATTCTGAAATCCGTCTCACCTACAAGTTCGATTATTCTGAGCTTAACGGGTTCGGGGATGTCTAGTTTAAACACTTGGGAATGTATCTGCTTAACTATATCTGAACCGGAGTAGCCTTCCATGTAGAGTAATCTCCTAAGCTCCTCCCTAGCTTCGATTAAATCACCCTTTATAGAGATATCTAGCAAGTTTGCTATCCTCTTTGGATGGACGAGTCCAACGACTCTATAGACGACATCGGCTGTAATAGGCTCACCAGTAGCTGCAGATGCTTGGAGAAGGTTTATGGCCCTTCTGAGATCTCCAGCAGCTATATCAGCCACCGCATTGACACCGTCTTCAAAGAGTTGGACGCCCTCAGCCTTAGCAATACGCTTTAAGAAATTAACCGTATCATCTCTAGGCAACGGCGTAAACCTGAAAATCGCACACCTAGACTGTATAGGCTCAATTATACGGCTGCTGTAATTACATGAAAGTATGAACCTACAGGTATCCGTATACTTCTCCATAGTCCTTCTAAGAGCATGTTGAGCGTCATCAGTTAGATGATCAGCCTCATCGAGAACTAGTATCTTAAACGGTACATCCGCCAAGCTCTTACTCCTAGCGAAGCGTTTAACTGTATCCCTGATAACGTTTATCCCCCTTTCATCCGATGCATTCAACTCCATAAAGCTGTCTGCTAGAAATTTACCGAATAGGTCGTTGGCTAGACATAATGCAGCTGTCGTTTTCCCAGTTCCAGGTGGACCGGCGAAGAGACAGTGAGGCATGGATTTTGTTTCGACAAATTTCTTCAGCCTTTCCACTATCTCCTTCTGATCAACCATGTCTTTTAGACTTTTAGGCCTATACTTCTCACTCCATAGCTCACTCACTGAAGTGACACCAATATCGGTTTATAAGTAGAAGTAGAGTTAAACCTTGCTATCATAGTAAGGGAAAATGTCACCGATTGACAGCAGGATCCACCTTGAATTTTTAAACATAATCGTCCATTACCGCCTTCTAAACATGATGGAAAATTCGAACTGTAAAGTATTTGGGGGATTGTAAGGGGAAAACTTTACGTAACAGTTGAAGGTAAATAAGTTTTGACTCTTAACGAGGGTGACGGCTTACTTGAAGGATAAGCCTCGAATTTACGTGACGTCTGGTTCATTCGGATCGTTGACGCCGGAAACCTTCAAACGTTTAAACGAGTTCGCTGAAGTCACCGTTAATAGAGGGAAGCTTCAAGCTGAAGCCCTCCGAGATGTTTTAAGAGAGTATGACGGTGTAGTTCTCGGGACGGATAGAGTAACAAGGGAGGTTTTAAATGGAGATCTTAGGGTTCGCATAATAGCTAGGCATGGCGTAGGCGTAGACAATATAGATTTACAGGCGGCTACGGAAAAACGTATAGTTGTCACGTACACTCCAAGTGCAAATGCCGAGAGTGTAGCAGAGTATACTGTCGGACTTATGCTAGCGCTCAGTAGACGTATAGTGGACGCTCATATATTTATGAAGTCCGGGGAATGGGCGAGGCTCGAATTCGTCGGTTTTGATCTTAAGGGTAAAACGCTGGGTATAATAGGTTTAGGCAGTATAGGGAGTAGGGTTGCTGAGATATCTAAAGCTTTTGGAATGCGTGTGTTGGCGTATGATCCTTATGTTGATAGGGGTAAGGCTGTTAATCTTG
>CAYWZZ010000033.1:0-9056 GCA_964463005.1 uncultured Candidatus Bathyarchaeia archaeon
TATATATATCCAATCAAATGTTCAGCTCCCTTCATGTATATCTTCTCTTAGGGGAGGAGGATGAATGTGCATTGGGATAACCGTAGATATGTACGTATTATCGAGCTCTAAAGCATAATCCAATAATTCACCACCAAATTCGATTCTACCACTTAAGCTGGAGAACAGATCAAAGGCTGAGTGACCCCAAGATTCAGCTCCAAGTCTTTGGAGAACCGCATTAACTGCTTTTTTCCAGCGGATTGTTGAACTGAAAAACAAGCCCAGTCATAAAAGCCTGATCTTAAATCGTTTTTAGCGTGTTCTAAATCACCCTCAGTTTGATCTAGCTAGCCTTTACTCTTTT
Source organism: uncultured Candidatus Bathyarchaeia archaeon (assembly GCA_964463005.1). GTDB lineage: Archaea > Thermoproteota > CALKCG01 > B24 > B24 > DTBU01. The sequence continues at coordinate 347 of CAYWZZ010000033.1, forward strand.
CAACCATTTATCAACTAATATACGGGTGAGCCTATTTAAAAATCATGTTGATAACGATGCTGTTTTAATCGCTGAGAAATTAAACTGTCATGGACGATATAGCTCTACCTACCATACTTCTTCAAGCTCTTCTCGAAATATTTCCAAGACTTCGTCTTTCAATTCTTCAGGCATCGTCTTCGCTGGGTGTACTCCGAAAAACTTCTTCTTCAACTCTTCTTCTCTACGCTCCGCCTCCTCTAGATACGTTTTCTTGAATAGGTCTATTAGATCTCCTTCGTAACCGTTCCAGTAGGCTAGTAGGAAGGCTAAAAGTTGCTCATCTCTTCCAAGTCTTGAAGAGTCGTATCCGTAGTTACCTTTGCCTCCGTTGAAGAGGCAGAAGAGACTTTTATACTTCGATTCGAGCATATTGGTAGGCATATCCAGCTTCTTCGGATCTACATTATTAGCCAAGAGGAAGATATAGATTCGAGCACATTTAGAGCAGTTTCCACACCAGCGAGATTTTCTAGGTTCGATATTCTCTCCACAAGACATCTGATACTTAGCAACCTCAGGGTAACGGTGGTGTAAAATTCTTATGACGGCTAGTTCATGCAGTGGCTCAATTAAAGAACCAATGGTGATGTTCTCTACACCTAGTGTTTTAACAATTTCTCTAAACTTTAAAATCCACTCACTACTCTGCTCGTAAACTGGATTACACCAGAAGCCTTCCTCATCGAAGAAGCCTTCGTCGCAAGACTTCTCATTACCAAAGAATACGTACTTAGCCTTTTCACCGTATGCTATCGGTATCAACATGAGGCCTATTTGGGTCAACTGCAACTCCCAACCATACCAACCCCTCTCCTCCAATCCTTTATCCGGTTCTCTAAGAGCTCCAAGACCATTATCGATGAATAGTACTTCCTCTCCAAACTCCTCGGAAAACTTCTTGGAGAGCTCCTTTTTGAAATAGTTCTCCCAGATTGTGAGAGGTTCTTTAATGTACACGGGTACGGTTTTAACCCCAATCTCCCTACAGATAGCATAGGTGAGTAGGCTATCCTTTCCAAATGAGAAGGGTAAAACGGCTTTATCTGTAAAATCCTCTTGGTGTAAAGTATAATTTGAGGGCTTCTCTTCTTCGAAAAAGTACCGAAACTTCGAAAACCTTTCAATCAATTCCGACGTTTTCTGAGATTTCAAAAAAGCCGTTGCTGGTAGGGACAGTCGAAAACCCTCTTCAATCAATTCTTTTGCTAAAGGTTTACGCATATGATACATGACAGTATTCCTACCCATTAAGAAGGGCAAGTGCATCGTCGATGCAAAAGCCAGGTTCTCAGCTAGAATCTTCTTAGCAAGTTCAGGATAGTTTTCAAGAGAACCCCTTGGAAAAGCTACTGAAAAAGATGCTCCGTCAACTTCTACTGAAATATCATTCTCTCCTATCTTCAACCTGATCCGTATTGGAGAAGCCATTGAAACAGGTCGATTAACTTTTTCGAAAGTTAAAGCTATTAACTTTTTCTATTCCACATAGAAGCATATTACCTCGATCGCATGGTGTTGAACTCGGGAGATCTACATTATCTAGACATATTGAATAGCCTATTCCACGTTTTAAACATGCTGAGTAAACAGGCATATGAAGTATCCGCTTGATATCGTTTCTAAGCTCGTAGTAGTTTCCACTCCAAACGCCATGTGTTTTATAGTATGGTAGTAGTCCATAATAGAAGGCGGGGTGCACTTTAGCCGTCGCTCCTACAAGCCTTAAGCATTTCGCTACGACAATTTTTACTCCGATTTTACAGATATTCTCTATAAGTGTTTCTATTTCCGATGGCGACTGGCCTAAGATTTCCCCGAAACGTGGGATAATTGGGTCTATTCGAATGGCGACGTTAAAACCGATTTTGACCAATTCTTCCGCTGCGGCAATCCTCTCCATTGGAGGAGGTGTATTCGGCTCAAAAACTCTGATTTCATGTTTATGGCGGTCACTTCTATCAAGGTTCTCTTAGAGTCCATAGCTTCCAAATACTTCGATTCTAAAAGTTTTGAAGGGTTTTTAGTGATTATTATCGGAAAATCGTTCTCCGTTAGAAGCTTAATTGTAAACAGTGTATGCCCATATTTATCCTCTAACGGTTGAAGGGGGTCGCAGGAATTTGAAGTACTCACAGGTAGTTTGTTTAAGCCGATTTCAACAGCTTTTTTAACGTCTTTCTTAAGGTTTTCTTCAAAGTTTGATTTACACCTAGGTTTTTCAAAATCACGTATATATGCTCTAGCATAGCAGTATATGCATTGAAAAGCACATCCGGTGTACACGTTAACTTCAAGTCTAAGAGGGCAAGTTTTCAACCGGAACGGGTTAAATCTTTTCAATACTTTCGCCTGTCTCTCATAGCTCTGAAGCATCCCTAAACTCAACATAACCATTCTGAAATCCCTACTATAAGTAAAAAGTTCTCTGGGGAAAAACAATTACTTTAATTCTAGAGGATATAGGTTGAGTTTGTAGGGAGTTTGAATTTGTCCTCAATCAAACTTTTCGTTGACATGCTTACTTCACTCTATTATCCGTCTAAAACATATTGAGGCTAAGATAAACATTACAGTATCGAATAACGTGATCGCTATCAAATCTCCCAGAATATTGGATAAGTTTCCAGTAATCAGAAGCCCCCTTACAGCATCTACAACGTAACTTAACGGGTTTACTATTGAAAATTCTCTTAAAATCGGCGGCATTAATTGAACCGGGTATAAGGCATTACTTGCAAAGAACAACGGCATAGTGATCGCCTGCCCTATCCCCATAAATCTCTCCCGCGTCTTCATGAAAGAAGCCACTAGTATCGACGCCGCTGCAAAGCCACCGGAGGCGAAAAATATCACTATGAAAGCCAATAATAGGTATGCGGGGTTTGGTAAAAATCTCACGCCTACAGCAATTGCTACGGGTAAAATTATTAAAGCTTGAAAAATCGCCCTAACTCCTGAAGCCATAGCCCTACCGATCACTATAGAATATCTAGAGACGGGGGCTACGAGAAGCTTTTTAAGAATACCGGATTCACGCTCCCAAACTATCGTCAGTCCGTAGAATATGCTTATGAACGTTGTTGATTGAATTATGACACCCGGTGTGATGAAGTCTATGTACGGTACGCCACCCGTCGGTATCGCTTTAACACTTCCCATGACTGTTCCGTATACGACTATCCACAGAATAGGTTGAACGGCTCTAGAATATATCTCCGTCCTATCATGGCTCAGCCTCCTCAATTCAAGCTCAATCATAGCCAGTACGTTTTTAAAGGTCGCGGTCATACCGTCACCTCCTAATCATATAGCGTACTTGTCTAACGTCACTTATCCTACCTCTTTCCTCAAGTCTAACTCCAGTATATTTGAGAAAGACATCGTCTAAAGTTGGCTTGGTTATGGAGATTCTATCCACATCCAATGCTTTCGATTTCAGAAAGTCTATAATATATGGAAGAGAAGATTCAGCATCATCGACAAGAACATTCAGATCTCTATCTTTCATAAAGGCATCTTTCACAAATTTTAATCTGCGAACTTCTTCTAGAAGCCAAGACCCAGATTGCGGGCTTTCCAAAGTGAAAGCCACAATCTCCCCGCTTATGGAGTGTTTAAGCTCTTCACTCGTACCCCTCGCTACGATCTTCCCCCTATCTATTATAGCTACATCGTCGGCGTATAGATCTGCCTCATCCATATAATGGGTGTTGAAGAAAATAGTTACGCCATACTCATTCTTGAATACATTCAACTTCTCCCACACTATCTTCCTAGCACCCGGATCCAAACCTATCGTCGGCTCATCTAGAAACATTATTCTAGGTTTAACAAGCATAGCACAGGCTATTTCAAGCCTTCTTATCATGCCGCCGGAGTACGTTCTAACGAGGCTCTTTTTGACATCAGTTAAACCCATAATATCCAAGGCTTCATCTATTATCTTCTCCCTCTCCAAGCGGGGGATTCCGAAAATCTTAGCATATATCAAGAGGTTTTCATAGCCGCTGATATCGGTCCATACACTCATCTCCTGAGGCACATAGCTGATGAGTTTTCTAACCCTGCCCCCATCACGGACTACATTTAAGCCGAAGACGTATGCATCGCCAGCTGAGGGTTTAAGTTGAGTCGTTAAAACTCTCATAAGCGTAGTCTTACCAGCACCATTTGGGCCAAGTAATGCAAAAGTCTCACCGGTTTCAACTGTTAAATCCACACCATCTAAAGCTTTAGCCTTACCATTGTAAACCTTAACGAGGCTTTTAACTTGAACGGCAAAATCCGTCATCTTCTTCTAGAAGAAGCTAAAGGTTGCACTTAAAAACTTTACAGGAAACCTCGGCCTCCCACGATAGATGAACTTTAAAATTTAGACTCCAGTAGAACAAGGTTAATTTAAACACTGGATTTTCAAGTCTTCAGTTAGCGTAAAGCTTGAAGACATTAACGTTTAAATTCACGTATATTGGAAAATAGCTTAATATGTTGTTTAAAGTTTCTCCAAAGGAGAACGTTCTCTCAGCTATTGAGTGGAAGGATTCTTGGTGGCTACCCTGCCCCATGTTCGATGAATCGGTTAAAATAGTTGAGCCTGGCATAGTGGAGCATAGGAGTGAAGGAGTAGACGATTGGGGGATTGTTTGGACTCTTAAAGATCCTTTTTCAGACGGTTTCCCAGTAGGTCATCCAATTACCGAGCTGAAAGACTTAGACAAGTATAAACCTCCTTCACCATCTAAAGGTAGAATACTGGAGCCTGTTTTTGAAGCCCTTCGTAGAGTTGACCGTAAAGTCAGTTTATTGGCTCTTGATCATGGCTGGGGGATATTTGAGAGATCTTGGCTTCTATTGGGCGGTATGCACAAATTGTTTCTATGGTCTAAGTTATGCCCGGACGCTGTGGATGAATTGATGGATATGGTCGTTGAAGTTAAACTTGAGGTTTTAGAGACTGTTATGAAAGAAGTAGATTTCGACTTAGTACTCTATGGTGATGATTGGGGTATGGAGGATAGGCTTCTATTCTCACCTGAATGGTGGAGGAGGTTTTTAAAACCCAGACATGAAAAGCTCTACCGGGCTGTTAAGAATGCAGGGGCGTTTTGCTACCTCCATAGTGATGGAAAAGTAGAGGCGTTGGTTCCGGAGTTGATAGAGATGGGTGTTGACATATTGAACATACAGCGTGAGTGCAACGATTGGGCTAAAATACTTAGAGATTTCCAGGGCAGGATTACCCTATGGGGTGGTGTGAGCGCTAGAACCTTAGATAGGGGGACGCCGAGTCAAGTCGTAGCGGAAGTTGAGGAGTGTGTTAAGCTTGGTAGAGCGGGTGGCGTTATCATGGCTCCAGGGCATGCTTTAAAATACAGAAGCGAAAATATAGAGGCTATGAGGAGGGCTTGGGAAGAGAAGGGGAAGTACAGAGACTAGGCTTCTCTAAAGGCGGTGGTTTAGGCTCTTTTAAACTCGCATCTAAACTGGAGGATTACTTAAACTCCATAGAGCTTAAAGAGCTGACCTCCGGCTACGTTAAAGTTTTAGAGTTAAAACTCTATGAGAAGCAGGGGTTAAGCAACACAATATATCTTCTCAAGGTTGAATTTGACGACGGCTCTAATAGAGAGCTCATCCTCCGAGTCTATCCAGGCAATGGGAAGAAGGCTTTTAAAGAGTTTAAGATTTTAAGCATATTACATAGCAAGGGTGTACCAGTTCCAAGAGTTTACACAATCGATGAGAGTGGAGAGATTTTAGGTAAACCTTTTATGATAATGGAGAAGATTCAACAGTCCCCCGTCACAGATAGTTACGAGTTTATTGACGCTATCGCGAAGTCGCTAGTTGACATTCACAGCGTATCCTCAAGTGAAGTCGAAGGCGTTTTAAAGGTTAGGAGAGATTATCCCATGAGTGATCTAAAGGAGGTTAAAGCCTTAACGGTCATATCAATGTTAACTACACTTGGAAAGCCGTGGATTTTCACGAGGCTTTTCAGCTATGCTCAGAAGCTTGAAGATTGTCGAGTTGAAGCTAGATTGAGACTGATCCACGGCGACTACGGCTTCGACAACATAGTGTACAGTAATGGTAAAGCCTATGTGATTGACTGGGAAGGTGCGGAGGTAGCTGAACCTACATTCGATGTTGCATACGCCTTCAACTTTCTAGACTTTGACGATAAAATGTCTGGGAGAAAAAGCCGGAAGCTGTCTGAGGCGTTTATAGACTCCTATGAGAGGCATGGGGGATCCATTGTAGACTTTCAATTCTATAGGAGTTTAGCTGCTTTAAAGCTTCTAGCCGTATTGGAAGCCGTCTCACAGCTTGGGCTGATAGCTCTCATAGCTAGGGAATTTAGAAGGCGAGTTAAAACTGAAGATGCTAAACGCTTTTTAGAATCCTTCAAGAAATACCTTAGAAGCATCTTAAACGGGAAGAGTTTGAAGGAAAATTCTTAAAAAGATTTACGCGTATTAAACTCACTGGTGGTCTTTTGGCTGAAAAAACCTCTGAAGTGGAACGAATTAAACTGACAACCTTGACCATATGTGCGATCATAAGTGTAGTGTTAGCATTTATTATAAGCTTCCAAGGCCCCTTACTACCAGCACCACTGGGGTGTGCGCAAAGCCTAGGTTCACCAATCATGATGACTGGTGGAGACTTCCCAGGCTGGCCTATGGTAGCTTTATTAGTAATAACGGCTCTCTGGCAGATTCCAGGCATGAAAAAGTATCTCACAGGTAGAAACTTAGCCTATCTTTTTGTAACACTCGTTTCATGTGCAATGGTCGGAGGAGTCGTAGGAAGCAACGATCAAGCCTATCTTCTAAGTAGATACGCCATCTCAGAATCCTTTGGTAGATACTTACCTGAATTCGTAACACTTCCAACAGAGGCGTCTTTACCGCTTATAAACGGGGTTGGAGACTTAGGACGACTACCTTGGAACTCCATACTTCCAGCGATCATGTGGCGCTTCTTAATGTTCGGAATATTCTCATGCATCACAATAGGAATAGCTAACATCTTCAGATGCGAGTGGATTGAAATAGAGAAAATACCCTTCCCCTACACTCTAGTATACCATACTTGTCTAATTAATGTGGAGAATATAAGGAAGAGAGATTGGCCTATGAGAACACCGTTCCTCTTAGGACTGCTGGCAGGATTCATACTATGCCTACCAATAGGTGCAACGTACATGTTTCCATGGTTCCCAGACATATACTCTTGGAAGACTAATACTTGTGGACCTGGCTCACACTGGTTCGCACCACCAGGAATACCGTGGCACTTAGGCATAAATAAACATCCGACCTTCTGGGCTTTCATGTTAGTAATACCGGTGCACTACCTCTTCAGCACACTATTTTACCTGCTGGTTTTTGAAATAGCGATATTTGTCTCCTATGCCGCTGGATATTACACACAGATGGTGCAGTATGACTTCTGTGGAAGAAACTGGTGTGCTCCAAGTCCCTACGTTAGTCTACCAATTCAAATATCAGTTATCAGCACAGGCGCATTGATTGGAATATTCGTCTCCATGATCGTCTACGAGAGGCGATACATAGCTGAAACTTTGAAAGCTGCATTCGGGAGATCTAGTGGTAGGAGTGAATTTGAAAGCAGAGAACCTATGTCTTATAGGAGCTCTTGGATAATGGTGATCGTGTCCTTCATACTAATGATGGTCTTCTTCATATATACGGGGTTAAGCCCATGGCTGTCTTTCGTAGTCCCATTTGCAGGAATAGTAACTTGGATAGTCACAGGAATGGTCTGGGGAAGGGTTGGATTCGCCTATGAGCCATGCTATGACCTCACACCAGCTATGATAAGAATTATGGCTTGGCCAACCCAGCTTCTACCTGAAATAAACTCAGTAGATTATGCGCTTGTCCCACTGCTAAGCAGGGAACATATCGGACATTACGCCGCCGCTGGCTTCGGCTCAGCGTTCTACGCATCGGTTCTATCCTACAAGATGGCTGACCTTGCTAAGATAAACAGTAGGGATGTTTTTAAGCTGATAATAGTTTCGCTTTTCCCAGCTCTATTCGTCTACCAGCTCTGTAGAATAGCAATACTCCCAGGCCTTTATGGGGCCAGAAGAATTGGATACGAGCTCAGAGACTTCCAAGGGGATATTCAGTGGAACTTCTGGTATAGACCTGTTGATACGCCGATTTCAGAAGCTACTGTACATCTACTCATAGGCTTCATAGTAGTGATTGTAGGACGATACCTATATACAAAGCTCCTATGGTTCCCTGATCCTATAGTTGCACCCGTCTCATGGGCTTGGGGCGTCTCCCTATGGGGGGCGTGGGTTCCGATATTGGTGGCGTTAATTGTTAAGAATATCGTTCTTAGAATGGGCGGAAGTAAACTTTACGAGGAGAAGGTTGTACCGTTTGCATCGGGAGTTATACTGGGCGAAGTATTGGAAGTATTAACACTAAGCATACTGGCGTGGATAATACTTCCAAGACCAATAATATAGCATTGCAGAGCTGACTGAATACTCCCTATTTTTTTCAATGAAAAACTTTAATTAACCTCCTTTAAAGTTTATTTTTGAATGAAGCCCGGTGGTGTAGTGGCCAAGCATGGAGGCCTTTGGAGCCTCCGACGGGAGTTCGAATCTCCCCCGGGC
>CAYWZZ010000034.1:0-7109 GCA_964463005.1 uncultured Candidatus Bathyarchaeia archaeon
TCAAATGGGAACCATATGTACCTTGCATGTAGCCAGCTTAAAAGCCCTACGAATAGGAAGCCTGCTACGAAGTGAGGCACCCAAGGTTCTGTACCCGGAGCACTGTTCCAGCTATCTGGATCCGCAGACCTCTGCATTACCGCGTTACAACCATGCATGCCCCAGGTGCCTTGAAGCTTTGTTATACCGAACGTGTATGCAATTGATAGCCATGTTGGTATTGTCACAAGTGAATATATTATTATGGAGGCTACGAGAACTTTAAAGATGCTTTTAGTGCTTACTCCTGTGAGACTAGCCATTCTGTAGGCTTCGAAAGCCGTTAAGAAGTTTCCACCGACTTGATTGCCCATGTCGGGGGCGTCTGTAAACCACGTGTTGAAGTGCGCAGACATTGCGAAGTCTCTATCTACGACTTCAGGTGCTTTTGGCCATAGTAGAAGTCTGTGTAAGGCATAGCCCTTATCCGTTTTACGGTAGTAGATTCCTCCTAAGCCTAGAAGCCTCATAGAGCCAAACCACAACGCGATCATATTTATCGGCGTTAGTAGCGCGGATATCGGGTTCATACCACATGCAATATGTATGAATATGGCTATGATAAACGTCGCTATTAGCAAGAGGTATGCACTTCTATAGCTTATGGGTTCACCTTTTTCAAATTCAACCTTAGCCGGGGAATCCATTCTTCCAAAAGCGGCCTTAAGTGTGTCTATTATGTGCCGTCTACTTAAAATCAACAGGAATATCGTTAAACCCCATATACCTCCAACCAATACAGCCGTCCACTTAAAAGGCTCACCGTAAGATATAGATATTTCCCCACACCAAACCCTACCGCAACCAGGTGTAGTCGGAAGCCCCGTATAGTATCCAAGGAAGTATGCTATTTGAGATAGTATTATTAGAATAAGCCACCAGAACCACATATTGAACAGAGTCGTTAACGGTGCAAAGTATGCTATAGCCACACCCAGCGGCTCCTTCCCAATTCTAGCCATACCTACGAGGGCTGCTAATGGCTCACCCGGGCTTACGAAGTGAGAGCCGTATCCGCATACGTTTGCCGCCCACCTCCACCCGTAGATGTCTGGAAACCATGGAAAGAGGCCTGTGCAGAGTGTTGGAATCCAGACAATAATGCCTAGTACGAATCCAATTAGGAAGGGGCCTGAAAACCTCGCCTTCCTCTCAGGCAATGTTCTCACTAGAAGCTCATATGCAGCACCGACGTGGGGGAATGGGACTTTTTCAACGTCTATCCAGTACTTTCTAAATATTGTGGCAATCGATACCATCAGAAGACCGTACACTATTGTAAATGTGCTCCAGAAAATCATCATAGGCATTAGGTCGGCCCAAGGCACCGGAACACCACCGTAGAGCGATTGCCTAGCGATTTCTGGTGACGGAGCCATAAACCATGGAACGAGCCTTGTTGTCTCTTCAACTGGAGACATAATTCTATTACCTAGGAAGACGCCGTAGCTGGCGCAAGCCGTGTCAGATGTAGGTCTGCCGAGGTAGAATGAGAGGCATAACGTCGTAGTGTACAGCCAAGTTATAGTCGTCATGTTGACTCTCTTCTTGAAGAAGCTGAGCTTCCCCAAAGCACCCGCGAAGTAGAAGCATATGAATGGTAGGGCTGTTAAAGCCGAGTAGCATACGACGACGACCCCCATAGCCGCGGAATATCCGGGTGGATTCCTCCAAGTACCAGTCGGGTTTAGAGGGTTTATAGCCATTGTAAATATTCCTAAGACAACCATGAACGGTATCAGAAAGTGCCACGGAATTTTCTCCTCAACGACTTCCTTTGACAATCTTCCACTGACTCTTAATATCCCTAGATAATTTATAAGTTTTTCGCTGTCAGCAATAGAAGAGGACGTACATTTTTATAGTAGGTTGGTCTATGTTATTTGAACTTGCAATTCAACATGGCGTAAATATTTCTAAACGACTTCTTCATATGCTTGAATAGTCAATGTAATGGTGAGTCTTTTAAAAATTTTATCGAACATTAACTTGATAAGTCAAGTATCTTGTTCACTGAGAGTCTATCTACCTTCAGCCCATGTAAATACTTACCTTTCAAACGCTTATCGAGTTGGAGTTCTTTTATGGGGACTGGATTTTGAAATTTCACGATTTTCCCAAATATTAGGACGGTTTTCCAAGGATGTTCTGTGAAGTTCTCCCCTCCGTTTTTAAGCCACTCCTCCCTAGTCTTATAATCTTCTATTATACCGTAGCCCACCACTGAGTCCCCGAAATCTGTCTTCATTATGAAGAGGCATTCTAAACCCTTCTCCCATTTTCTCCTAAGCGAGGTATAATATGTTCTACTTTCGAAAACTCTACGAGCCCAATTTTCCTGAAGTATTCTAAGGAGTATAGCCATAGTGTTAAATTGAGCTTATAGACTTTTAAGCTTTATCCGCAGGTTTTATGAAAGGACTGCTCACATAATGGAAAGAGTACGCGTATAAAACATAGGAAGTTTAAATACTTGAGTAAAGTTAATAAAGTAAAAAACTAGGCATTAGTATGCATTAACTAGGAGTTGAGCAAAATCGTAGATGACTTCACTCTGTTCTAAGAATTTTTAAAATCTCTTCAGCTCCAACTTCGGCGTGTTCATACGGATGTTTTTCGGGAAAGCGTAGGTCAACTATGCGTAAAACGGCTCTAGCCGCGTTTGCAGCAGCTACTGCGAATAGTCTATTTATTTGCTGTTGTTGTTCGATTTCTTCAGGAGTCTCCATGTCTCTGCCCGTTCTAACGCCTCCCATATCTTTCATACGTCTAGACAATACGATGTTGGGGTTGAATTCGAATAGGATTAAGTAATGTGGCTTCATCAGTTTAACTACGTCATCTGGCAATCCGGGATAATAGCCTCTCCCCATCTTTATAGATGCGTGGGTGTCTATCAGAACGTCTCCGGGTATGTTGGATATTTCCCTAGCGGCGATTTCTTGAAGCTTAATGTAGTCTTCAGGCGGTATCTTCTTACGCATTTCATCTCTATCCTTAACACCGTAAAGTTCTCGGGCAGCTTTAAACATGTAATCTCCAAAATTGACAATCGTTACATCTGGCTTCTTCATCTGAACATAACGCATTATAGTGGTTTTGCCTCCACCCGGGACGGCTAAAACGACTATCCTCATACGGGGACACCACCTTAATTTGGATATAGGCTTAACTCCCTCTCTCTCCCTTCCCGTGATATTCCGTCCACTTGAGCTTTCTAGGGTCTCGGTGAAACTCCAACATACTGATCCTACATTTTCTCGAGCAGAACCAAAGTATGGTACCGTCTCGTTTAACGTACATAAGCCCAGATCCGACGGGTATTTCTGAACCGCAGAAGGAGCATTTTCTAACTCTAGGTAGCATAACCTATTTCCCTCTACAGCTACCTTATACGTTTCGCTTCCCTCTCGGTCTCTTTAAGGAGGACTACATCGCCTATTTTGACAGGCCCTTTAACGTTTCTAGATATCACCCTACCCTTATCACGTCCAGCTAGAATCCTAACTCTAACAAGCTCCACCTCACCTGTAACACCAGTCCGCTCTATTATTTGGATAACCTCGGCTGGAGTAGGCTCTTCTTCTCTAGGCTTCTTAGAACTCATTGACTTCCACCTTTCCTAAGAGCTTCGATTTTAGAGATAAGCTCCTCAAACACTCCTTTCGCTTCTCCCGGGTCTATTACAGCTACGGAAGATGCAGCCACTTCTATACCGCTAGCTATGCCGAGTTGTCTTTTAGATGGCACGTAAATGTATGGGACTTTCCTCTCTTCACATAGAAGGGGAAGATGTGCTACGATTTCAGGTGGGTCTACATCCTCAGCTATAACCACCAGTTTAGCAATACCTCTATCTACAGACTTTGTAACCTCATTTACCCCACGTTTAATTTTACCAGTATCTTTAACCATGGATATTGTCTCATAGGCTGCATCTGCCAGCTCCTTAGGTACATTAAATCTAACGTAAAACGGTTTTTTAGCCGACACTTAGCCTCACCTTTAGCACATACACACATCGTTCTCTCCTTAAAAAGCATTACGCCTTTAAATCTCTGAAGATGCCTTCAACTCAACTTGAAGATGCCTTTCAAAACCCATAAAACGTACGTGGAAGAGGCTGAATACTACATTTAGAAATAAAAGTGGGAGGGCGTTACGTTAAATTTTCCCATGTATTTTAAGGATCTCTCCATAGTATAAGGTGTGCCAGTCTCTCCTTGGATATACGTTTTCAACCAAGTCTTCAGGTAGCATTTGAAGTTTAACGGAGTCCTTGTAGAGGACTCTACACTCGTAAACTATAGGGCATCCCTCTACAACTGGTGCTTTGACAAATTCACCGCGCTTCCACTTTAAACCAGTCTTCTTAAACTTGTCAACCTCCTTACCGGATGTGGTTCCGCAAATCCTACAAGCCTCATCCATATCTTCAGTTGGAACATTCACTGTGAATTCGCCGCTTTCCTCTAAAAGCCTATACGTATACCTAGTTATCCTTACAGCCACTAGGAAGATCGGTTTAGCCCAGATTATCCCCATCAACCCCCACCCTATCGTCATAAGATTAGGTTTTCCATTAGATCCAACCGAACCCAATAGTAGACCTGTCTTCCTCATAGCGTTGTAAGTTGTAAGCATGTATCTATCGAGGCTTTCCAATATTTCGCTCGTTTTAATCACTTATCCAACCTTGTATGGGGTTCCATACTTGTTGAGGTAGAATATCTCTTCAATTGCTTTCCTAGGTCTAGCTGGTGGCTCTTCATCTGGAACGCCTATTGGAATTACACATACGACTTTAAGCTCAGGGGGTATGTTTAGAACCTTTTTAACGGCGTCTTCATTAAATGCGCCTATCCAGCATGTTCCATAACCTAGCTCTGTAGCCTCTAAAACCATGTGTTCAACGGCTATCATAGGGTCTTGAGCAAACCATCGTGAAGCAGATGGGTCTCCAATTGCAGCAATAGCCACTTGGGCATCTGCTATAAAGGTTTGATTGTTACACGCTTCTGCAAGTTTACGTTTAACCTCGGGGTCTTTGACGACTACAAACCTCCAAGGTTGACGGTTGCCAGCTGAAGGCGCTAATCTAGCTGCTTCAAGAATCTTTAGAAGGTGTTCTTCAGGAATCTTAGCATCCTTCTTATAACGTCTTATACTTCTCCTCTTTTTAATTGCTTCGAAAACGTCCAAAAGGAAACACCTCCAGTATCAACTGACTACATCATACTAGATAAGTCTTCACATAGTTTTTAAGCATATGGAGATGTTTAAATAGACCTTGAACTTTTAAATGTATGGCGAGGTATTTGAAGGTCGGTTTCCTATATGGTGAAGAACGGATTGAACTTGAATTACCGGATAGAAACCTCATAGGCGTTTTAAAGACATCTAGACCTTCAGCTTCCGCAGATGTAGAATATGAAGTCTTAAAGAGTTTGGAAAACCCTGTTACACCATTTATAAAGAAAGGCTCTAAGGCTCTGCTCATAGTTACAGATTATACTAGAGCTACTCCGTTAAGTAGGATTCTACCTCCACTTATTCGAAAGCTTAAAGGAGAGGGGTTTAGAGAATTTACAGTTCTCGTAGCAAATGGATTGCATGCACCAGCTTCCCAAAAACAGCTTGAAGAGTTTCTAGGCGGATGGGTTTTTGAAGAAGCTGAAGTTGTAAATCATGACGCTTCAAAATTAGATGAGCTGACGTATCTAGGTGAAACGTCTTGGGGTACCCCCCTATGGGTTAATAGAAGGATTTTTGAAGCCGATTTACGGATCGGTTGCGGTACAGTAGAACCACACTTCTTCGCAGGGTATAGTGGAGGTGGGAAGATTATTCTCCCAGGGGTTTCAGGCGTTGAAACGATTTACAGAAACCACTCCTATGCGATGATAAACCACCCCGGCTCTAGACTTGGAGTTTTAGATAGGAATATAATCTACAAGGATATCTGTGAGGCATCTTCCATGTCTGAACTCGACGCCGTTGTAAACGTTGTTTTGGGCTTTGAAGGAGGAGTTTCAAAGTGTTTCTCAGGTGAACCCTTAAAAACTCACAGGTCTGCCGTAGAGTTTCTAGAACACTTCGTAAAGGTTAGGGTTAAGAGGAAAGCGGACATAGTTGTGGTCAGCGGTGGAGGATATCCAGCCGATAGAAATCTGTATCAGGCTGTTAAAGGCATGGCTGTTGGCGAGCCACTAGTTAAGGATAACGGTGTGATCGTGCTTCTAGCCGAGTGTAGGGATGGTGTGGCGCATGAACACTTCTACCAGCTCGCTTCAAAGTTTAAAGACCCAGCGGCTCTACTCAGGTATATAAAAGAACATGAACCTATTAGAGACCAGTGGGAGGTGCAGATAATGGCTAGAATACTTATGAAAAGCCGTATAGTCGTCTATGCAAAAGGTGTAACAGCTCAAGAACTTAAGAACATGATGTTAATACCAGCTTCAAGCCCTGAAGAAGCCTTAGAAATAGCATTCTCCTTAACGAATAAAGACGCTGAGTTACTTGCAGTTCCAGAAGGTACACACGTCATACCTGAAGTCTTAGAGTCAGAATAGTTAATTAATGCCTATCTCCTCCTACTATTTGTAGGACCCGTCGTCTAGCCTGGATCAGGACATGGGCCTTCGGAGCCCAAGATCGCGGGTTCGAATCCCGCCGGGTCCACTCCCTTTTGCTCCACGGATTTATAGCTATTCGACAACTGAGGATTGAGGTTGTTTTGGGAATATTCGCCTTTCAATCTTCTTATTGCCTCTTTTAAGGCATTTTCGCAGACTTTTGAAATGTTTAAGCCCAGTTCTCTGGCTTCTTCTACTATCTTTGGATCTAGGTAGACCATCACGTTCTTCTTTCTACCTTCCCGCATTCCGATCACCTACACTTCCCTATGTAATTGTAGGTATTTAAGAATTTCGCAATCAGAGAATGGCGGCTTGAGAATGGAGAATGTGAGAATAGAGAATTTGGAGAATAAGATTTAAATTGGAACGGTTCTTTTATAAGGATATGGTATGAGCCTTCCTAAAAAGCTTTCTGGAGAGAAGGTTTTG
>CAYWZZ010000035.1:0-6673 GCA_964463005.1 uncultured Candidatus Bathyarchaeia archaeon
TTAAATCGGGTTTAAGAGATTTGAAACCTCCTGTATTTGCCCTAAACCGCCGAAGACGAGGCAAATCTTCAAATATATCAAATACACAGTAAGTACATCAGTACGACGACTTGACGTATAAAGCATCTAGATCATAGGTTTCACGTTAAATCGCCGCTAGCCAATACTCTAGTATACTTTGAAGCTATACTCCTCAGTTTCCAATCATCTGTTACTAGTGTAAGCCTTCTCCCAACGGCAACACATAAGTAGGATGCATCGTATACTGTTAGGTTTTCCTTAGAAGCTAGCTTGAAAATTTCAGATTCTAAACCACTTATAGATGTAACTTCCATCGCTTCAAATACCCTGCTGATAGTGCTTACAAATCTTAAAGCTGTTTCTTCATCGATCCTCTTTAAAAGTACGTACTCCTTCCATACCGCGTTGATAGATTCATAAATCGCTAAATCTAAAGTCACACCTTCGACGAACGGTTTAACAATACCCTTCTTCACAAGATTGACAAGCGAACTGGAGTCGAAGAGGTACATTCACTACCTCTCTCTATCTTCACGGATTAACCTAGCCACTTCATCATCTGGAATATGGGAAACCTTAACGCTCAACTCTCTAGCCTCCTCTTCAACCTCTTCGATAATTCTCCTCTTAACCTCCTCTTCTAAAGCCCTCTTAATGACAGGACCTACCTTAATACCATACCTATCAAGTAGCTCTTTAACTCTACGGGGAATCTTAGCGGAAACAGTCACATAGCTCACAGCAACCCACACAGCATTATATTAAGGTAGACCTATATAAGGTTTACATAGTATAGACTAGGAACGCAACTGTATGATGGGCTAGAAAGAATCTAAAGTATGCCGAGGAGGAATTTGAGAAGGCTGTTAAAACTGGGGATTTAGTGCTTTACAGAAACGCCGTGGATAAAGCCTTCCTCTCAATGATCTTAGCCGTAAACTCCTACATAAGCCGAAAAATGAACGTAACACCTAGATCTCACAGCGAACGTAGATCCCTGCTTAGAAGGATGAACCGTGAAGATTTAAGAGCCCTATACAGCGACATAATGAAGACGCTACACGATGAAGCCTTCTACGAGGGAATATACAACCCCGAAGAAGCCGAGTACGCAATAAAACAAGTCAAAAGAATGCTTGAAGAGCTTAAGAGAGGTTTATCATGAGGATATTTGACGGATTGAAGCTGACGCTTGAAATAGTAAGAGGCGTTGAAGGCCTATGTCATAAAGCGGCAACCCTTCTATATCTCGTGTATAGACATGCATTACGCCTCATAGGCTTGAGAAAGCCATACACTACACCTGTTAACTGTATTTACAAGACGGCTTACGGTCGTTTCAAGGTGAGGGCTGGCACAAATGACGTGCTCATCCTTATGTCGGAGCGAGAGATTTGGGATGAGTTTATGGTTGAGGGTGACGTTTTCATAGATGCTGGAGCACACATTGGAAAGTACAGTATAATGCTAAGTCCTAGGTTTAAAAAGGTTTTAGCAGTAGAAGCTAACCCGGAGACGTTTAAGTTGCTCGAAGAAAATATAAGGCTTAATGGAGCTATGAATGTGAAGGCTATTGACAGGGCATTGTGGTGTGAGGATGGGAAACAGCTAGACTTCTTCATAACAAAGGTGAACGTAGGTGCATCAAGCCTCAAACGAGACCTAGTTGCTGAAGAAGGACATCTCATAGAGCGGAAAATCCCCGTATACACAATTACGCTAAATACTCTACTTGAAAAAGAGAACATTGGGAATTTGGATTTAATAAAGCTAGATATTGAAGGGGCTGAATATGAGGCTCTCCAGGGTTTAAACCTAGACAGACACGTTGTTAAGAAGATTATATATGAGGCGTTTAACCAAGAATACTACGATAGGGTAGCCTCCCACCTCCGGAAGTTCGGCTACGAAATTCGTCCGACTAAACATCCAAACTACTGGGTGGCGGAGAAGAAGCTCTCTAATGTTGCGTAAGGAGAGAAGAATTCTATAGAACTATGGATATGTAAGTGAGGAATTTATGGAGAAAATTACGGTGATATTGTCAGGAGATCCCAGAAGGAAAAGACTATGTGAAAGAGTAGCTGATTGGTATAGAAAGATTCCAATAGTTAAGGAAGTCTTTCTCCTATATGAAAGAAACCCTGCAATAGCGTTTAATAAAGGAGCTAGAATGGCAAGTTGTGATGTGGTCTTCTGTGCAGGAGGTGATGTATTGGTTAGGCCATCTGATGTCTTTAAGATGGCAAATGAAGTTAAAGAGGAGGAGGTATTATTTCTAGTTTCAACAAGACATAAGAGTAAAAAGAGGATTTTATTTCAGAGCGGAGCCTTTGCCGTTAAGAAGAGCACGATAATTAGACATCCAATACCTGAAAAGCCAGATTTTATGGAGGAGGTTTATTGGATGGAAGAGAAAGGGCTGAATTTCAAACCATATTTTGGAGAGTTATATCACCTACATAGGCATTCCTTCTCTCACATATTTAAGATGAGCACTTATAGATGGATGGAAAGGGTGCGACTAAGGAAAAGATCAAGATTTGTCTTCTATATTGGATGCGTAAAACTTTTCTTCGAATCCATTAAGATATATCTGGAAGAGAGAAGGTGAAATTCAACTCCTTTCCGATGTTCTCCATTTTATGAAATAGCTCCTAGACTTAATAGTTACCCTGATGTTATCTACGTAAAATCTGTAAAGCACTAGGTTTAACTACATGAATAGCCTTTTCTATGGAAAAGGTGTATGAAGCTAATTGTCCGAAAACCAGCGAAAAAACTTATAGTGTAACATCGCACTTCATCCAATCGCTCTCCTATAGTGTTCTAGTAATGTTTTAACTACGATTTCCGGCTTATGATTTTTCTCTAAGTATGCGTATTCCCTCTGCCATAGCTTAACGTCGGCTTCTAGTATGACATCGGCAACTTCTTCGTCGGTTTTTACGTCTTTTAATGGAAACTCTTCATATTTTGGGAACTCTGATGAAACATATGTTATGGCAGGTCTGCCACATGCTATGTCTTCTAGGAAAGCCATACCTAGTGATCCCTCACACTACTGGGTGACGAAAAAACAGTTGCACAATTAAAAGAGATGTTAATGGTTAGGTTTGAGGATGGATGTTATTCTTCTTGCCAAGAATGGTTTAAGCCTTATTTGCCTGAATGCAGGCAAATCTATTATAAGAATGTTTCGGTTAACAGCTGCCGTTATGCGGAGGGCATCAAGCCGTTGAGGCAGAATGGCATCTTCACATTAAATATGATGTTATGTAGGGATTGAGCTGTATACTTCAATAAGTCTGCGAATGACGTTTTCAGGCCTATGTTCTTCAGGCAAGCCTTCTACGATTTCTCCATCCCACCTGACGACTTTAAGACCACATGCAAGAGCCTCCAGAGCGGTTTTGCTTAGAGAGGGAATCTGAGTTTGGTCGATATAGTATTCATACTTGTTAAGGATTTCCGGCATCTTCCTGTAAGGGATATTACGCTCAAGAAATTCTATAGACAAACCATATTTCTTAGCATACCTGTTCGCCTTATCCATATCTAACTGATATTTAAAGGCCAACGCTGTCTTCGGTTTTTGGAAGATGCCCGGAAACTTATAAAACAAGTCCGTGTCTACGGGGTTTGGTAGATAAACTGCTAGTTTAGGCGTCTCGTGATTTAAAAGGTCTGGTGTGGAGTATAGTATTGCATCGGCTTTGCTCTGGTATTTCTGTTTTTGAAGCCATTTGCCTCTAATATCAGTCCCATGATAATGGAGGACGATAGGCTTACTGGGATAAAGCAACTTTAAGTAGGGAACAAGCTTATCGAAAGAGTGAACATGAATAAGATCAAACTTCCTAGCCAACAGCAAACACCTTAAAGCGAATACTTTAGCACCACAATCCCAAAGCTCACCGTAAGTTGTAACGCCATATCGGTCGAAAGCCCTCCTATAAACAACAAGGCTTCTAGTACCAAGTATCCTATCCATATATTTTGCTATAACGCTTGCAACACCAGCAGTATTCCAAATGTGCAAAACCCTTAAAGAGCGCATACCTCCTCTACCCATTTTTACCAGCGCTAAGAACCTGTTTTACTCTACTCCAGAAAATGTTTTTTTGCCACCTCCTAACGAACTCGGCTATATCGTCGTAAACTCTAATGTCTTTAGACATGTAGCCTTTTAACATGCTCCAGCTTCTGTTGACTATGACTCTCCCCAGAGCGTATTTAAAATCGTAGCCTAATGCTTTCATAGCCTTTCCATAGTAGTATAGTTTCGTCTTAGTCATGCTTGTAGACCTAACTTTTCCCGCGGCAATATCTCTATAGCATTTTACCTTATAACCCATTTGCATAAACTTGAATAGAATGTAACTCTCCCAGCCCCAGTTGGCTGGGAAAAACCCCATACTCTTAAACAGTTTGAAGTCATAAACTCTCCCACTCCCTCTGGGCATTTCAGGGTGGTATCGTTCTCCTTCAATATATCCGGATGCGACTTTAACGTTCTCCTCAATCATCCTAAAAACGACTTTTTCGAGGTAGTCTTGAGGCAATACGTGGTCTGCCCCTAAAATTAAAACGTAGTCGCAGTCCTCTGGAATCCTCTTTAACCCCTCGTTTAACACAAGGGCTAGCTCAGGCCTACCAACATAGCTCTCCTTATGAGACGGGAGATTTACAACGATCCCATAACGTGCGGCAACGTCAGCAGTTCTATCTTCAGACCCGTCATTTACGATTATAATATCCTGCACCTTTAATGTCTGCCTGACCAATGATAGTAGCGTCTGTTCGATAAAACCTTCTTCATTCCTAGCAGGGACGACTGCGTATATCCGTAGCTTTCTCTCCATCATTTAAAGCACCATTTATCGCTCAGTACTTCCCAATAAACGAAACACGTCTACATACCTCTTAAACTTAACTTTATCCTTAAACTCTTGTAGGAATGTATCGTAAACTTTATTCATCATCTTCTTTCCCAATAGCGTTAACGGAATTTTAATTAAACCGCTTCCTCCGACGGATCTCACAAACCATTCCGGATGTGTGAGAACCATCGCTACACTGTTTTTCTCAAGCATTTCTAGAAGGGCTTTCTTGAACCTTTCGTAGCCTTTTACTTCACCAAAGTTTCTCACATAATGAATGTCAAGTGATAAGTGCGTAGGCATAACGAAAGTGTTAACAGCGAATCGTGGCAACCCGTAACCCTCCATATACTTTAACCCGAGAGAGTCCATAGCTCTCCAAGTAGTATCACCTTTAAAACCGATGGTACTTCCACAGGGCGTCACTCCATAAATTGAATCGCCGAGGAAATTCTTTAAAACTTCCAGTTCACTCTTGGGAGGGGGTAGTTTCGGGTCGCCGATTGTATTGATCAGATGCAAACCAATTTCCCAACCACTATCTAAAATCCGCCTAAGAATCTCAACATCCCTATCAGAATGTAAAATATCAACGCGAACGAAGAACGTGGATCTAACGTCGTACCTCTCTTCTAGAGAGATTACCTTAGGTAATCCTTGTCTCAATCCGTAACTAGTATCGATATCATGTCTTAAACCGATGATCATAAGAAGACCACTTTTTTACCGTTTCCAGCTGTCCTCTTGTCGTGTAGAAGAGCTGACGTATAAGCCTCCTCATACAATGCGACACCATTATAACGTAAAGAAACGGATATAATTTTCTGTAAATCTTCATAGCAACTAGCCCTTTAGCCGTTAAAGGTATAAAGTATCGTGGAACATAAGCGCACTTAAACCCATTTCTGTACTTGAAGAAACTGAGGGGGTCACGTTCGTTTTGCATTCTTTCATAAACTATATAGCGTACGCTATGTGAGGCGCATAATTCAACTATTTTATCCATTAAGGCGTAGTTTGGTGCTTTATCCATATGCTTTTGGAGAGATAAGATTTGGGATATTAACGAATACTCTGGGGTATGTTTTATCACGGCAAATCCTATCAGTTCGTCACCGTAGTATGCACCTATAAATGTCACCTTATCAGTGAGTTTAATAAAATCTTCGTAAACTTTCTCCCACGTCTCACCATAATGTACAAATGGTTTTCCCCTCCGTATAGGGGACTCGTTATATATCTTAGCTACATCCTTCGCAAATCTCTCATTAGGTTCCACAACGCTGACTACAACTCCTTTCTTCTTTGCTTTCCTGACCATGTTCCTTGTTTTCTTGGATACATGCTTCCACCAGTAATTGTAACCATATTGAACGTCTAACACAGCAATGCGATCCCACTCGGTATACCACTTGTACCTAGGTTTAATATCCGGAAACCTTTGCCAGAACGTGAATATGTCAAGTCCATTTGCTTTAGCATCCTCCAAGCATTCTTTCAGAGGACAATCCTGCTCCCATTCATATTTAAACCACCCTAGTTTGACTCTAAAGATACCAAATAAGAATTTGAGCATTTGAGGAGTGAGTATACAGATCTTCGTATAAATCACCCAGAGAAGATTTCCGAATTTGTTCGCGTGGAGAAATATTTTATCAAAGTTTCATATTTATACCCACACCTAAAGAAGAGTATTGACTTAAAACCATACTTTTCCTCCAAATCCATTACATCGGGTACATCGAAGTACGGGTTATATCCTTCCCTAA
>CAYWZZ010000036.1:0-6476 GCA_964463005.1 uncultured Candidatus Bathyarchaeia archaeon
ATTCCCACGACTAATGAAACCTTAAATATCGTCTTATTATCCATTCCCATCATAGAGCCCATCTTGTAGGATGATAGAGATGTTATGAGTGGGGTTCCCCATCCCTCTGTGAAGGCTTGACCCGTAGGATGCATCATACACATCGCCAACACCCACTCCTTATAGTTTGCCTCCGTCGGCATACTTCCCATGACTAGTTTCATAGGCCCATAGTAGAACCAGCTTCCAGCCGGAGCATTATAACCCACTAGTGAGTAGACTCTTGTAGATGCGAATGTACATATGAAGTTGCTTAAGATTAGAACCACTATTGGCGCTAGCGTTAAGCCTACAGAACCCCAGAGAGCGGCTATAACTATCACTGCTAAAATTATCATGAGAAAAGCTGTCCTGTAGTTAATAGGTTCACCTTTTACCTCCTCTCCTCTAATGGCCTGTCTAATTATTGAAGATACGGCACGCCAGTTTAAGATGAAGTAGAATAAGACTATTCCAGTACTCACTCCAGCAGTTGAAAAAGCATCCCATTTAAACGGTTCACCGACCCTATAGCTTATAGTACCGCACCAGACTCTACCACAGCCATCTAAACCGAGGATTCCAGAGTAGTAGCCTGAGAAATACGCCACCTGCATAAGTATTTGGAAGATTATATTTGTAATCACCGCACTCGTGAGGACGGATAGTGGGGCTAGGAAGAATATGGCTGCGTGTACAGCGCTTTTATTCAACATAGCCATGCCTGGAAGTTGAGCTAAAGCTGAGCCTGCTGTGAGCCAAACAGTTCCATGGTTGCACGTATTCGTCCTCCACCCGTAAATGTCTGGGAACCATGGGTATAAGGCGGTGAAAAACAATGGGATCTGGTACACCAATCCCAGAACGATGCCTACTATAAGTGGAACACCGAGCTTCTTCCTTAGACTCCCCTGTTCTAAGAACCTGCTGGCCAATGTGACGCTGACAATAGTCTGTGGGAATGGAACCTTTTCAACATCTATATAGTGGTGGCGGAGTAGGGATGCTATCGCTAAGTAGAAGACTGCGTAAGCAACCATCATAAGCCACCAGAAGACTATAAAGGGCATTAAAGCACCCCATGGGACCGGGGCGCCGCCGCTGACGATGGGTCTAACTACGTCAGCTGGAGGGGCGAATATGGAAGGCCAGTTATCCGATATACCTGGCTCTACGACTCTACTGGCGAGAAAGCCGGTGTATGTATCTTGAAGAGGCCATCCATCATAGCTCAGGAAGACCACGAGGCCTATCGTAGCTACGTATAGGAAAGCGAAGGCTGTCTTATCAGCTGATTTGAAAAGCCCGATTTCCCTTAAAATACCTAGGAGAAATATCAAGACAGTAGGTAGAACTGGAACCCAAAGCTTACAGCCCACGGTTCCAGCAGTATACCAGTTTGTAAAACCTCCGGGAATCATAGTCGTCCAAACGGGTCCGAAGAAGCCGAAGATGAATAGTATGATCAGTGTAAAGATCCATAGATTGGTGCTAACAGGCTTATATTCACTAGACAATTTCCCACTAAGATTCACTCTATGTGAAACTGTTTAAAAGCTTTTCTTTTCCTAGAAATGGTGTTTTAAGAGGGTTGTAGGGTTGTGGGGAAATGTTGAAGTTAAAGGCTTTTAATGAATTCCGATTTGGATAGTCCAAGCTTCCTACTTAAACATGCTTTTACAAACCCATAGTATGGTGGTGATGGTTTTCCAGGTCTACTCTTAAACTCTGGATGGAATTGCGTACCCATGTAGAAGTACCTATCCGGTAGCTCAAAAACTTCAACGCGCGTACCATCTATGGAGAAGCCCGAGAACACCATTCCATGCTCTTGTAGAATGTCCCAATATTTTGCATTTACCTCCCAGCGGTGTCTATGCCTCTCCATGATTACGTCTCTACACCCGTATAGCTTGTACACCATCGTTCCAGGTATGAGTTTTACTGGTTGAGCTCCAAGCCTCATAGTCCCTCCGAGCTGCTTTACACCCCTCTGTTCAGCCATGAGGTCTATGACTGGGTGACTACTTTCAGGGTTGTTTTCAGTGCTATTTGCATCTTTAAGACCGCATACGTATCTCGCGAAGGCTACTATAGCCATTTGAAAGCCGAAGCATATACCCAGTAGCGGTATGTCCATTCTCCTAGCGTAATCTGCAGCTAGAATCTTCCCTTCTGTTCCCCTTGCACCGAAGCCCGGGGGCACTATAATACCGTCGTAGTTTAAAAGCTTCTCAAGATTTCCTTCGCTTTCAAATTCTTCAGCTTCTATCCAGTCTATTTTAGCTTTGGCATTACAATAGGCTGCTGCGTGTTTAACGGCTTCATTAATACTGACGTATGAATCTGCTAAGGTAGCGTATTTACCTACCATCGCTATTTTAACCTCGTATTTTGCTGTAAGGAAGGAGTCTATTATACGCTTCCACTCAGACCAGTCTGGTTTAACCGGGTTTAAGGCGAGTCTCTTAATGACGTAGTCGCCCATACCCTGCTCATCCAGTATGAGGGGGGCTTGATATACGCATTGAAGAGTGTAGGAGCAGAAAACGGCTTCTTTAGGTATGGTGCCGAACAATGCTATTTTAGCCTTCGTCTCCTCTCCGATATTCCTCACACATCTGGCTACTATAACATCCGGTTGAATACCTATCCTTCTAAGCTCGTTAACGCTATGCTGTAGAGGCTTAGTTTTCTCTTCACCTGTTGTATCTAAAACTGGGACGAGAGCTACGTGAACGAACATGGTGTTTTCATATCCTTTTTCAAGCCTTATCTGACGTATCGCCTCTAAGTAGGGTAAACCCTCTATATCCCCTACGGTGCCTCCAACCTCAGTCAAGAGTACGTCTATCGGCTCTCTCTCCGCTATCATGTATATTCGACGTTTAATTTCGTCTGTTATATGCGGTACTATTTGAACGCATTTACCTAAGTAGTCCCCCCTCCTCTCCCTCTCTATAACAGTCCAGTATACTTGACCAGTCGTTATATTGTGGTCTTTAGTCAAGTTTATGTCTAGAAACCTCTCGTAATGTCCAATATCTAGGTCTATTTCCCCACCATCCTCCGTAACGAATATCTCCCCATGCTGGTATGGGTTCATAGTTCCACAGTCTACGTTCAAGTAAGGGTCGATTTTTATCACTGAAACCTTATACCCGCGGACTTGGAGAATCTTACCTATTGAAGCCGTGACTACGCCTTTACCTACACTGGATAAAACCCCTCCGGTTATGAATATGAATTTAACCAATAGAAACCTCCTTTTAAACAAAAGACTTTTCTCTAGAAAGAACTTAATAAAATTATCATCTATGATGATTTAAAGTGGAGATGGTGGTGTATGCCGGCTTTAAAATACCCAGTTATAATCGTAAACTTTAAAATATATCTTGAGTCGACGGGTAGGAGAGGTCTTGAATTAGCTAAAATAGCTGAAAGAGTTTCTAAGGAGACGGGTATCTGCATAGCCGTAGCGCCTCAGGCGACAGATATAAGGTTGATCGCTGAAAATGTAGAAATACCTGTGTTTGCTCAACACGTAGATCCAGCGGCTCCGGGTGCGGGGACAGGAGCGGTTTTAGCTGAAGCCGTTAAAGAAGCTGGTGCTATAGGGACGTTGATAAATCATAGTGAGAAGAGGCTTACTCTAGCCGATATAGATGCGTGTGTTAAAAGGGTTAGACAGGTGGGTTTGATAAGTTTAGTGTGTACGAATACTCCTGAAGTCACGTATGCGACGGCTGCTTTAAACCCAGACATCATAGCATATGAGCCTCCTGAGCTTATAGGAACGGGTATACCTGTGAGTAAAGCTAGACCTGAAGCCGTTACGGAAGCGTTACGGCTTGTAGAGAAGATAAATCCAAGACTTCCGGTTTTATGTGGAGCTGGAATATCGACTAGTGAGGACGTTAAAAAAGCTTTAGAGTTAGGCACCAAGGGGGTTCTCTTAGCCAGCGGTGTGGTTAAGGCTAAAGATCCATATAGGGTTCTATTAGATATGGCTAAAGCCTGCCTTTAAACTTTAACTTCTTCTTTTTCTTAACACGTCAGTAGACCGATATCTTTTTCACACCTTCTATTTCAAGGATCTTCTTCAATGCCTCTCCAGATGTAGGTTTTTCCAAGACTAGGATAAGCTTGGGTTCAGGTGATAAATCTGGGTCTTCAGCTACGGCCTGTCTTATGCTTATGTTTTCAGATGCTACGATGGAGGCTGCTTTAGCGAGTATACCCGGTTTCTCAGAGTCGGCGTAAATCTCTATGACTGAGAAACCCAAATGTTTAGCTACTTCGGAAAGTAATGGTCCAGATGGTTTAAGGGACGTGAATACTTCTTTAAGGTCGGGGTCTCTGAGGATGGATATAACGGTTTCTTTTACAACCCTCCTATCGACGTTTAATGCTCTTGCTATTTTCTGGAAGCTCTGCTCTACTGGACCGCAGTATATCTTTCCATCTTTAGATATCCTAAAACCGAGTTCTATTATGGCCTTGGCTACTTTAACTCTAGCTGGGTATGAGGAGAATTTTTCGAGAATGCGACGCCACATACATTAAGTCTTGTATCGTGGAAGCTATTAAATAGTACTATCAACCGTATGCTACGAAGCCGTATATTAGAGGTGTTACGTAGACTTCTATGAAAGCGGCTACGGCGAGTAGAGGTGTAATTACTTTGAAGAATATTTTTAAACACTGTATGACTGTGGTTTTGACGTGACTTTCCATGCCGAAGACGCCTATTAAAGCCTCCCATCCGACGTTTAAACCCAATGCCGATGCTACTAATATTGAAGGTATTTCTATGACGCCGTGGGGGAGTAGAGATGCTAAGGTAGCTGTAAGCCCAATTGAAGCGAAGCCATACCTAACAACTACGCCGAGTATTAAACCGTTGAAGGCTAGGAAGACTATGGGCGGGATTCCTATAAGAAAGCCCAATGGAATAACTAAGAGGCTTTTAATGAAATTGTTTAGGAATGTCAGGATTACAAGCATTGGAGGTGGAAAGCCCGTTAAAAACTTCGATAGCTCCACTAAATCTTCTATTATCGATGTGATTGCGGTATCTGAAACAAAGCCTATAAACATGGATATCGCGAATAAGATAGAGCTTATTAAAATGCTCATCCACACTCTACGCTTCCTAATGGAAATTTCCCCCTTCAAACTACACGTTAATCGGCTTCGGACAATATTAACGTTTTCCCCATCCACCCGTCACCGTCTTGAATCAAATGCTTTTTAACTACTCCCCTTAAACGCATAGAGGTGTTGGCTAAAGCCATATTTCCGGCCTCTCACTCCTCCTCTCAACTTTCTCATCTCTAAATCTCCATATACCTTCACTCGGTTTTTCGATAGCTATCATAAGCTCTTCAGCAAGCCTATCGCTTATTAAAACTTCGACTTCCATGTGGGATATTACGGCATCTGCAACGACGCCCCTCCCCCCTCTCTCAGCAACTTCAACTGTAACGGCACTTCTAACCCTATACACTCTCGTAGGCCCTCCAGCTGTATCGTAAATTTCAACTAATGTATCCCTCGGTAAGTCGGGCCAAAGACCGAGCTTCTCAGCGGCTTTAACAGGTAGTAGGATCTGCGGGTTTGGAGTTTCAAAACCAGTGTTTACGAGGGCTACTGTCTCCAGTAATTCTCCCTTATACTTGATTTTTACACGAACTCTAACTCCCACAATTCTACACCTTTAGATGTCCGGCTAGATCCCTAGGCTTTATACGGCCGATCCTAGGTCTTATCATAGGCTTTATACGTCCTATTCTAGGCCTCCTCTCAGTCAATGTAAACCCTACCTAAACTTTTCCCATAACAATATATAAACCCTCTGTTAAGGTTTTAACGTACCTTTAGATCCTAGTGAAAGGGTTGAGCCTCATTTAAAGTTAGCTTAAGTTCTTGAGGGGGGCCTGTGAATTCCTTGCTAAGAGTGATTATGTTCAGGCTTCTGAGGAAAGTTGGAATGCTACAGTTCAAATAGTAGAGGCTCCTAAGGACCTAGTAGACTCATACTTCGAGGCTAAGAGAAGGGCTCTAGAAGCTGTTCTCAACCACGTTAAATTCAACGGTAAAGTCCATTTAGACTTCAAAAACGATGATAGGAAGAGGGTTAGAGACGGGCTTCTGAAAGGCTGGAAGTATTCAAAGCATTACGTAGACTCAGCCGTCAACTCTAGCCGTGAGAGGAATAGGGCTGGAGACTTCATGCATAAACTGACCACTAGTAAAGCACAATGTTCTAAACCGCTCTAAGAAGCAGAACAGGAAGCTCTCGAAGTGGAGTGCTAGGACGTTCCAGTTCATGCTGGAATACAAGCTGAAGTGGCTTGAACTACCGGTTAAGTACGTTAATGCTGAGGACACTTCTAAAACCTGCCCACTCTGTTCAGGAAGCATGGCTTCCTATGAGGGCAGGCTCATGAAGTGCG
>CAYWZZ010000037.1:0-4921 GCA_964463005.1 uncultured Candidatus Bathyarchaeia archaeon
CTTCATATATCCTATAGTGGATGCCTACGCTCAAGGGCTCACAGGAGCTGGCTATGCCTGGGGACGTGTTAAATGGGCTACTTGGCCAGTCCACCTAATATACTCCAGATTCCCAGGTGAATATACACCGGGATGGTGCCAAGCTCTAATAATGATGAATCGTGAGTTGGATATTCCGTCTGGCTACATAGTTGCTTGGTCAAATAGCACTATGCACGGCTTTAGGCTAGCGGATTTGACAAACATTCACACGAGAACCATTTACATGTTAATGCTCGCAACGATTTTAATAGCGTATCCTATATCCGTAGTGTTTAGAGTTTGGTGGCCTCATCTGTTTGGAGCAAGATTTCCGAACTGCCTATCAGGATGGGAGTGTGATGAGATGGCTCTGGAACGCTATAATCTAGTTCCTCCAGCCAACGAGTTAGTAGAACCAATAATAGTAGGGTTCATCATAACCATGTTATTATTCTTGCTAAGGGCTAGATTCGTCTGGTGGCCTCTACATCCAATGGGCTTTCTGATAAGTGGAGGTCAATATACGACTTGGACAGGTGTTTGGACGTCCTTCCTAGGTGCTTGGGTGCTTAAATTCATAACTCTTAGAATCGGCGGTAGTAAGGCTTATCAGGAGTACGGCGTACCTTGTGCCGCTGGTGTAGTATTAGGCTACGCTATAACAGTAATTTTAGGGATTGTGTCAGGACTTATCAGATGGCTCATTCCATTTTAAGACTCCCATTTTTTATGGAAAAAGCTTAAATAATAAAGCGGGTGACCCCCGAATATGCCAAGTGGGTTAAGCATTAAAAAAATCGAGCAAACTTGTTTCTTCATCCAAGACCAAAAATTTTCTTTAAAAAACTTGATTAGACTACATATATTTAACGGTGGAGAATCGGTTCATGCGAATCTACTGGTATCTTGGAGATCAAATACCTACAAAACGTCTTTAGGAATGCTGAAGAAGGGGGAAGCTATTTATGATGTTTTCATCCCTGATATAAGAGAGTGCATAGACGTTAAATTTTCCATATGTAGCTCTACGGGTGAGGTGCTTGACGAAAGAACTCTTAATTGGAGACCTAGAAGACACTGGATCATATATCTGGTTCAGTATTCGCACCATGATCTCGGCTACACTGATACGCCTCAGAACGTGCTTAACGAGTATATAGGCTTCTACAATTCTATTATCCAATACTGTGAGAAGACAGACAACTGGCCTGAGGATGTTAAGTTTAGATACCAAGTCGAACAGCTATGGTCCCTCCTCCACTACCTTAGAACTCAGCCTAAGGAGAAGACTGAAAGGCTTATAAACCTGATAAAAAGCGGAAGATTAGGCGTTTCCGCCCTGTTAGGTAACGAAGTCTCAGGACTATGCGGCCACGAGGAAATTATAAGGTTGATATACCCGGCATCTAGGCTTAAGAAGACATATGGAATTCCCATAGAGGTTGCCGAGCTTAACGATGTCCCAGGGCTTTCATGGGGCTTGGCAACAGTACTCTTGGGTGCGGATGTTAAAGTGATAGCACCGCTACTTCCAAGGTGGTACTATGGCCGTTATACACCATTCTGGGATGAGAGTAAAATCTCACCTGGAAAGCCGCCGGGCTTTCCAACGGCTTTCTGGTGGGAGGCCCTGAATGGTGATAAGATCCTGTTCTGGTATCAGGATATTGGATTCGCTGGTGATGTAGGCTTTAACGAAGACTACGATAAAGTTCTCGAGAACCTTCCAAAGCTGCTGGACACATTGGAGAAGGAAGATTATCCATTCGACGCGGTTCTCATACGCCTAGTCTCTGGGCATCGTGATAACTCCCCTCCATCCCTTAGACAGTGCATAGTGGCTAAAGAGTGGAACAGTAAATGGGCGTATCCAAGGGTGATCGTATCCACGTTAAACGGCTTCTTCAAATACATAAGGGAAAACTATGAACACGTGCTCAATGAGTTGCCCATTTTCAGAGGTGAGATACCTGACAGCGACTATCCAGTAGGTGCTACATCGACCATGCAGGCGACTATAGTAAATAGAAACGCACACGACCTTATTCCATCGGCTGAGAAGTTCGTCACAATCGCAGACCTCCTATTTGATTTACCGTATCCTTGGAGAGAGTACATCGATAGAGCATATGAGCATAGTATCCTTTATGATGAGCATACGTGGGGCTTATGCTGTCCATTCGGACCGGCTCAGGAAGCATCTAGGACTGAAAAAACTCTGTACGCTTATAAGGCGTACAGCCTAGCTCACGATGTTCTGGTTAAAAGCTTGAATAGAATAGTTGACGGGATAGACTTATCTGAGAAAGGCTACTACATAGTCGTTTTCAACAGCCTCCCATGGAAGAAGACGGACGTTGTTAGACTCCAGCTCCTAGAGCCTGACCCATGTGGGCATCCGATGTTTGAGGCTAAAGTAGGAGATGAAAAGCCCACGACTATCCT
Source organism: uncultured Candidatus Bathyarchaeia archaeon (assembly GCA_964463005.1). Taxonomy (GTDB): domain Archaea; phylum Thermoproteota; class CALKCG01; order B24; family B24; genus DTBU01. Next base: position 2,467 of record CAYWZZ010000037.1, read on the forward strand.
CCTTTCCGGACCAGTCTTAGGGAGGCATCCCCATCATCCACCCGTGGAGCTTTTCGAAAAGCCGTTTAGAATAGTAGACCTCGAATCTGGGAGGGAGGTTACATATCAGAAAATAGTGATATCAGACCCTAAGATGCCTGCTCCATTTGCAGCCGATAGGGCTGGAGTAGGTGGGTATGAAGGCAGGTTTGCACGTGAAATACTGTTCGTAGCCGAAGACGTGCCTCCACTTGGATATAAAGTCTACAAGATAGAAGAACTGAAAGAAAGTAAGCCTATACGTGATAAGGCTACTGAAGATTACGTGGTCGAGAACGAGTTCTACAGGGTTGAAGTTGACCCAGGTCGCGGTGTGGCCATAAGCCTGTACGATAAGGAGCTTGGAAGAGAGCTTGCCGATGCAAACGCTCCGCATGGTTTCGGCCAGGTAGTGGTGAGGGAATCCGGTACATCCAAACAGCACGTCATGGAGAATATACGTGTTAGGAGAGGCTTCGACGGCCCAGTCATGAAGAGCATAATCGTAGAGGGAACTGCATACGGGTTCCCATTGATAGTCGAGGAGATAACTCTCTATAATGGGATTAAGAGGGTTGACTTTAACGTTAGGGTTTTAAAAGATTCCACAGCTCTGCTGGAGCTATACGTGGTTTTCCCATTCAGGATGGAAAAACCACGTTTCACATACGAGGGGCCTAATATAGTTGTGAAGCCCCCTAGGGATCAGCTTCCGGGGTCGCATACGTGCTACTACCCGGTTCAACACTGGGTTCACGTATATGATGAGGATGGGGATTTCGGGGTTGCATGGTCTCCTATAGACACCCACCTTGCGATGCTTGGAGGGTTATGGCCTGTAGGTGTTTCGTTCGCCCACCACGGTGTAACACCACTAGGATACCCGAATAAAGAGCTTAGAGTTGAAGAGTTCAAGAAGGGATACATCTACTCGTTCGTGCTGGAGAACAACTTTAGAACAAACTTCTACATGACTCAAACCGGAGACCTACTTCTAAGATATTCCTTAACATCTCACAGAGGCGACTGGAATAATGGTGTTGCGATGAGGCATGGTTGGGGTGCATCAAGCCCTCTAACGCCTGTATTCACCATCGGTGGCTGGAAGGGAGTTTTACCTATGAAGGCGTGTAGTTTCTGCGAAGTAAGTCAGCCTAACATCTTAGTGACTGCTTTAAAGCCTTCAGAGGATGGTGAAGGTATCGTGGTGAGGTTGTGGGAGACGTTAGGGAGAGAGACGAAGGTAGAGATTAAACTTCCTCTTCTGAAGATAGAGGAGGCTTACCTCACAAACCTTGTAGAAGATAGGCTGAAACCTGTAGAAGCATCTGGAGACACGGTAATACTAACCGTAAAGCCTTTTGAATTAACGACATTAAAACTTAAAGTTAAACCTATAGAATAACTTCCCTCCTTTATTGTAGCCACATGACCTCCTCCATAACCTGACATAATGCCTCCACGTTCTCCAACTTTATCGGTAGATTCGGCTCAGCTCTTATCATCAAACCCCCACTTTTTAACGAGAGAAATTGCACCATACATCGCACATAGGCTTTAACTTCACTTGGCGTTCCGAATGGTAGGAGATGCTGCGGATCTGCGTATACGTCTAGGCATACCCGTCCTCTATACTTGGCCAAATTTCCCATGCCGTTAACCTGCTCCTCAACATTTATGACACTTACGCCGCTTTCTATGAGGTCTTCCATAATCTCTAGTATGTGTCCATCGCTGTGCAGATACACGTGAACGCCTTCACCCCTTACGTACCTAAAGATCTTCCTGTAAGATGGCGTTATGAATTCTCTGAAGGTTTTAGGGCTTATAGGCAATCTATCCTGCATTCCAAGGTCGTCTCCGAACGATATCATATCTAGTCCTTTAAACTTCAGAAGCCTTCTCACGAGCTCAAGATTATACTCTGTAAGTTGCTCTATTAGAGAATACAGTTGCGACGGCTTCTTTACGAAATCCTTCATGAGGTTTTCGAACCCGCGGAGGTAATAGAGTCTTTGAAAGAAGAAGCTGTGAGGCATATGGCCGACTACTAAATCCCCCCTACTTTTAGCTCTCTCAAGCCCATCGTAAACTTTATCCCATGGGATAAGCCCACCGCTCATAGTAGGTAAGCCATCCTCAGGATCTGGTAACTTAAAATCGTTGAAATGCTCCCAGCTTTCTAAAGGATACTTTATCACCTGCCCCTCCAGTCCATCAATTAGAAAAGCCCATACACACCCGAAGGAATCTCTAGAAATCCTCTTAGACTTGAGAAGCCCATGCTTTTCCTCATACTTTACATTTTCAGGTTTAAAGTCTCGAAAGATTAAGGGGTGTCGAAGAATAATCTCCATAAGCTTCTCATGGTAGATATTCCATACAGCTGGTAAGAAGTCTATGAAGCAAGGTATTCTTTCAGGATACCTGAACTCTA
>CAYWZZ010000038.1:0-4638 GCA_964463005.1 uncultured Candidatus Bathyarchaeia archaeon
CCAAAAAACCACCCACTAAGAAAAATAGAAAACACAATACTAACACCACACATAGCTTCATACACGTATGAGGCCGTTAAGAGGACTGATGAAATGGTTTTAGAGGCTTTGGAAACATTTTTTAAAGGCGGAAAGCCGAAGTGGATAGCAAATCCTGAAGTCTGGCATCTGATAGAACTTGAGAGGTCTAAAATTTGAAGCGTAAAGTTATGAAATATTTTTAAAGGAAACGTTTAAATTTTTGAAAATATTTAAAACTTCTATGCTTGAGGTTAAGGGTTTTCAGGGAGCTAGCCGAAGCTTAGATGTTAAAATAGTAGATTCGACTTTACGTGAGGGGGAGCAGGCTCCTGGTGTAGCCTTCACGGTTGAAGAGGCTTTAAGGATAGTTGAATTCGATTTAGATGTTGGAATAGACTTGATAGAAGTTTTCGCACCATACTCGGAATACGAGCTTAAGCTTGTAAATGCCCTTAGAAGAGAGGGCTTATCATCTAGATTGGTGGTTTGGTCTAGGCTTAGAAGGGAGGATTTTGAACTCGCTTTGAAAACGGAGGCAAGCTGGGTTGCAGTATCCTTTGGAATATCAGATATTCATTTAAAGTATAAGTTTAACGGTCTGAAGAGGGAAGAGGCGTTGATGAAGGTTTTTGAATCGATAGATTATCTGCATAGCCACGGCGTTAAAGTATCGATGCATTTAGAGGATTCTACTAGGGCGGATTTAAACTACATGGTTGAATTTCTGAAGAATGTAAACGCTGAGAAATTTAGAGACTGCGATACCTTAAGCATGCTCTTACCGCCTTTAGCGTATGAGAGAATGCGTTTCCTGGTAAAGGCTACGGATAAGCCTATCGAAACACACTACCATAACGATTTAGGCATGGCTGTTGGCAACACTATATCAGCCGTTCTAGCTGGGGCTAGTTGGATATCGGCTACTTGGAATGGGCTTGGGGAGAGGGCTGGCAATGCTCCTATGGAGGAGGTTCTCCTAACTTTGAAGACCCGTTTAAACGTAGAGAAGTTCAACGTTAAGCCTCTGAGAACCATATGTAGGTTTGTAGCCGAAGCCTCCAGAAGTCCTATAAGCCGCAACAAACCCGTGGCAGGTTTAGATATATTTACCGTTGAATCTGGTATACATCAAGACGGTTTGCTTAAAGACAGGAGGATCTACGAGCCTTATCCGCCTGAGATCTTAGGTGAATCTTGGAGGATCGTAATTGGAGATAGCTCAGGTAGGTCTGGGCTTATTCATGTCCTCAACCATGAAATGGGGTACGATGTTCCTGAGGATCCGGATAAGCTTACTGAAATGCTCATGTATGCCAGAACTATGGCTAGGATGAGGAAGAGTTATCTTTCGCTGGAAGACCTTGAAGAGCTGGTGGAAAAATTCTCCCTTAAGAAGAGGAAAGTTTAACATCTAATAGATGAACGTTTAGCCTAATGGAAGACTATTTTTGAGTTAAAGGTCGGAGAATAGATCGATATAAAGGGCTATTTAAAATAGAGTTTGGCTTTTCAGCGATACTGAAGTCTCTTTAAGCAAACACATATATTATCTCAATGTAGGTATTATTTGGGGTTGATATTATGCCGTCTGCATGCGTCCTTATAAGAGCTTCAGCTGGTCGGTATAAGGAGGTTTTAAATGCCGTTAAAAGCCTTAAGGGAGTTGTTAAGGCCTTCCCAGTTTTAGGGAGGTTTGACATAGTTGCAGACATTGAAGTTGAAAGCTACAGCGACTTAGCCTCTCTCGTTAGACGTATTGGGCGTATCGGAGGAGTTGCTTTCACAGAAACTCTTGTTGAAATGGAGGTGGTTTAGGCTTGGTTGACGCATGCATATTGATAAAGGTTGTCCCAGTGAGGTTGAATAGAGTCCTTGAAGAGCTTAAGAAGTTAAAGGGTGTTGTTAAGGTTTATCCAACATATGGAAGGTTTGACGTAGTCTGCATCGTAGAAGGTTCAACAAACGAGGATATAGCTGAGATATCCGCCGTGATAAATAGGCTTGAAGGTGTTAGAAGTAGTGAAACCCTTATAGAGGCGTAAAGCTTAAGAAAACCTTTAATGTAAATTTTACCGTATGGTCAGCTACTACTTCCCATACGTTAAAGGAAGTATGGAAAACGTAGACCTTGACAAAGACGGTGTCAAAGAAACCTTAACGCTGAAATTTCAGAATAGGATAGGCTCCGGATCCGCATCCGTAGATTTAGAAGTATACGTTGATGGCGTAGACTATACGAATAAGGCATCCATAAAAATAGCCGATGAAGCAGTCAGGCCCATAACACCTGGCATGTACGTGACATCATACTATGGAGATGAAGTATACATAATGGTAAATCACGGTGGTAAAATAGAACCGGGTAAACATCAAGTAAACCTGAAACTTAGAGTAGACTGGGAAACGTATGAAGCAACAATAGAAGACGAGGCGAAATAAACACCATCCACCTTTTTCCTCTACGCTACCGGAAAGCGAAACCTTTATTCTAAGAAATTTTCTCTATAATTTTCTCAGAAGCTCCGGTCGTATAGTCTGGTCAAGTATTCCGGCCTTTCGAGCCGGAGGTCGCGGGTTCAAATCCCGCCCGGAGCATTAAAAACAATTTCCACCCTTTTTCCTTTGTTTTAACCGTAAATTTTGCTCTATTTCCTATTGAAAAATTTTATAGACATTTTTACAATCTCTGTGGTAGATGGGTTTACATTAAAATAACTCATAGAAATCCTCTTAGAAGGAGAGTAGAATTTGCCAGATGAATAGATAGCCGAAGGATTCTACCTCCTCCCAGACCCTCTTTAGAAGGTTTTCATCGCCTAGGATTTGCGGTAGTTCTTTACGTTTCTCCTCCCATGGGATGCATATACCCGGTTTAACCTTAGACCCTAGCATAGGTTCTGTTTCATCCACTTCCTCCCTTGAATGCGACTGCTGTTTTGAGCTTTGAGACCGCCCTAGAGGGTATAAACCGTAGTTGCGTGTAAACTCCGTCATAGCTTTAACATTTTCAATTTTAGCGTCGTTCTGGATTATAGCTGATGCGTCCATGATATAACCTCCATCTGATGCTAGAACATCGATCACCTTCTTACAGTAGCGTTGCACCTCTTCGGGTGTACCGATGGAGAGTAACCAGTTTGGTATCCCACCGCTTACACAAAACTTATCCTTCAGCTTCTTACGCACCTCGTAGATATCGCTTCTATCTACGTGGAACACTATACTACCTTCAGGTAGCTCTGCGAAACTATCTAAGTGTGGAGTCCAATCGCCTTCAGCGTAGAAGAGAACTTGATGCCCATGACGCCAAATCTCCTCGATAATAGGCTTTAGAGTACGCCAGTGTATATTTTTAAAATGGCTCATACTTATGAAGGGTACGTAGCTCCTATGCATCCAGAAACCTATGGGCACCTTCTTCTCTGGATCTGCTGTCATGAGTGCAACTTTCGTCAAATGCGGAGCGAGTGCTTCACAAGCTTCAAGCACTTTCTCAGGTTGTTTATGCAGATCCTTAACTAGACCAATGTATCCGCGTAACTTATCCGCAATTATATCCAAAGGTGCTTTGAGGATCCCAGCTATAGCTGACACAGTCCCAGTCTCACTCCTCATCCTATCCACCTGTAGAGCCAAAGCGTTAAAGTAGTCAAGCATGGCCATAGCCCCCTTCACCAGTGCAAGCTTACTACGGTATGGAAGAGAACCATCTACAATCTCCGTTGAAATGCGTGGAAGCCAAACATTGTACAAAAACGCGGTTGGGTCGTCTATGAGCATGTTGTACTCGTCCGGTTTCATAAACGCCTTCTGCTCAGAGGGCTCAAGATACTGAAACGGCGTATCCTGAGGAATGTCAACGCCTGGAATGGCGTAATACTTCAACCCGAGAGCCTGAGTAAGACCAGTCCACACGTAAACCATATTGGGAACCATAGCATCCCAATCGAAGTCTCTAGCACAACGGAGTACAGCTTCAAACGCCTTCCTATAATCGTGCGTAACTTCTTGACAAGTGTAACCGGCATACTTTGCAGTAAATTCTGCGACAAAAGGGCGGATTGGAATACGATCCGGCTTTTCATTACGCATAGCTGTTAAATAACGTTTCAACCTCTCCTGATAGAGGTACTCTTTTTCATTCATCTATCCTACCCATAATTTCTAAAATCCTCTAATGTTAAAAGCTTTAACTCTAAACAACACTTCCTTACGGTGTTTCACTTGAGGCCTAAATTTGTAAGTAGGTTTTAAGGGGTGTCTAAGATTTTTATCCCATATTCTTCTATTGTCTTTATCCACTTTAAGCTTCTAAGACTTTCAAACTCTTTTTTCGACATTATGTATAGCTCAATCCTAGGAAGTTTAATAGCTTTCATTAAAGTCTTGTAGACCTTGTCCCCGCTAATTTTCTCATTATTGAATACGGCGAATGCATCTGTGTCACTTGAGGTTACATAATTACCTCTAGCATAGGAATCGAGCAATAAAACCTTATACAGCTTCAAAGGCTCACGGCTCTCCTTAATGCATCTATTGAGCTCTTTGATTACCTCCTCTTTACTAAATTTTGGAAAGAGTGCTTTCACAGAACTTGAATATTCTCTCTATATATAT
>CAYWZZ010000039.1:0-4512 GCA_964463005.1 uncultured Candidatus Bathyarchaeia archaeon
ATAGAAGGACTGGTAGGGCTGTTGTCGTTACTATGGATCATGGTGTTGACCTCGGCCCCTTGGAAGGTCTTGAGAACCCTGGCGAGACATTGTCTAGGGTTTTAAGCGGCGATTATAAGCCCGACGCAGTCCTCATGAATCCTTCTATGATAAAGTTGAATTATGCTAAGCTTGCCGGTGAAGTTGGTGTTATAGCTCGTTTGGATGGTACTGCTACTATAATGGGTCCAGATATAACGGATTATAGGCTTTTCTCGTCTGTTGAAGAAGCTTTAATGATAGGTGCTGATGCTGTGGCTACTATGGCGTTTATAGGTGTTAAGAGGGAGAGTGAGAATTCTGAGAAGATAGGCCGCGTCTCACGGGATTGTGAAAAATGGGGTATGCCTCATATAGTTGAAGCATTACCGCCTGAGATCGTTGAACACCACTTTAAGCCTAAAGCCAAGTGGAAGTGGCCCGACCCTGAGCATGTTAAGTTTGTCGATAGAGTTGCAGCTGAGCTTGGAGCAGACGTTGTAAAGTCGTATTATACTGGAGACCCTGACAGTTTTAAAGAAGTAGTAAAGTGCTGCCCAGTACCAGTGATAGTTTTAAGCGGACCTGGAGCTGGAGACCCTAAAGGACTACTACAAATAGTCCACGACGTAGTAAGCGTAGGAGCTAAAGGCGTAATAATGGGTAGAAACGTATGGGGATATAAAGACCCAACAGCCATGGTAAAAGCCCTAGTAAAAATAGTACATGAAAACTTCAGCGTAGAAGAAGCACTAAAAATACTAGAAACAAGCTAACGTAGGGATGCTTGTTGAACTTTAGACAGTCCACGGCTTAAATAGTCAAAAGGTATAAGAGATGTAGGTTGTTATTTTTACAATGGTGATGTTATGATTGATATTAAGATTAGTGTTATTGGCGCTGGTAGTGCTACCTTCTCTCTTGCACTCATTAAAGACTTATGTCTTACGCGTAGTCTTGAAGGAGCAACTGTGAGTTTTATGGATATTAATGAGCGTAGGTTGAACGCTGTTTATGCACTGTGCAGAAAGTATGCGGATGAGATGAATATTAAGTTGAGACTTGAGAAGACTATGGATAGGAGAGAATCTCTGAAGGATGCAGACTTTGTGATAAACACCGCCTTGGTTGTAGGCTACAGCGGTTATAGGGCTGGATGGAATATAGGGTTTAAGCATGGATATAGATTTGGAGGAAGCTATCATATTATGCATGATGAGGGCTTCTGGATAAATTTCTACCAGTTTAGACTATTCGACGCTATAATAGGCGATATTCTAGATTTATGCCCAGATGCTTGGTATATTCAGCTTGCAAACCCAGTATTGGCTGGTATAACCTATATAGGCCGTAAGTATAGGAAGCTTAAGTTTGTCGGATTATGCCACGGCTTTCATGGAGTATACCATTTAGCCGATGTTCTTGGACTTGATAGAGACCGTGTAAGTTTTCAAGCTCCAGGTGTAAACCATTTCATATGGCTGACGCACTTCTATTATGAAGGCGAAGACGCATATCCACTTCTAGACGAATGGATTGAAAAGAAGGCTTCAGAATACTGGAAGAATTGTCCTCCAAGCGACGATATGGGATCTAAAGCTGTAGATTTATACAAGAGGTTTGGAGTCTTCCCAATAGGGGACACCTGTACACCCGGCGGAGGCTCATGGCCGTGGTGGTATCACGTAGACGATGAAACAGAAAAGAGGTGGAGAGAGGATCCCAAGAGGTGGTGGAGTTGGGTTCTCCAGCCGTCGGAGAAAGACCCCATTGCAGAGTTGATTAAGATAGCTGAAGACCCAAATGTTAAGGCCACAAGCGTATTTCCACCGCAAAAGTCCGGGGAGATAACAGTACCGTTGATAGAGTCTATAGCATGCGACATACCTAGAGTATTCCAGGTAAATATATTAAATGATGGAGGGTTCGTACCGGGAGTGCCTAGAGACTTCTCAGTTGAAATACCCGCACTGGTAAGTAAGAGGGGAATCCAAGGGATTAAGACGGAAGGACTTCCAAAACCCCTAACAGCTTACATATTAAGAGATAGAGTTGCGCCAGTCAACACCGAACTCGAAGCCTATGAAGCGGGGAGTAGAGAACTGCTACTCCAGTTGATACTTATGGATCCGTGGACAAAATCGGAAGAACAGGCTAGAAAACTGCTAGAAGACATACTTACACTACCACAACACGGAGAAATGCACCAACACTATAAGTAAATATAGATATGTGGTTGCGGGGTGTTTATGAGCTATCTATTAGGAGTAGATGTAGGTACAACATCTATTAAGTGTGTTCTCTTCAACCAGATGGGTAGGATGATAGCATCTAGTAGAAGCGAATATGAACTCTCTATGCCTCAGCCTGATTTCGTAGAAGTTGAAGCTGAGACCTATTGGAGTGCTTTTAAAGACTCCCTTATGAAAGTTTTGAGTGAATCGAAGGTAAACGTTCGAGACATTTCAGGCATCGCAGTGTCTAGTCAAGGAGAGTCCTTCATACCCTTGGGTAGAGATGGAAAACCCTTAAGGAGAGCTATAGTTTGGCTTGATAATAGATCAAGGGAGGAGGCTCAGCTCATAAAAGATGAGTTCGGAGTGGATAGAGTTTATAGTGTTACGGGGCAGAATGACGTTATCCCAACATGGACGGCGACTAAAATACTATGGCTGAAGAGAAACGAGCCTACTGTTTTTGAGAAGACGTACAAGTATCTACTGCTTGAGGACTACATGATATACAGGTTGACGGGAGAATTCGCCACAGAATACTCGATAGTATGTTCTTCCCTTCTATTTGACATAACGCGGAGGAAGTGGTGGAGCGATATCTTAGACTTCATTGGCATAACTGAGGATCAGCTTCCCGAGTTAAAGCCCTCAGGCGTTTTTGTAGGCAACATTACGTCAGAGGTTGCGGAAGAAACTGGGCTTCATGTAGGTACTATTGTATCGACAGGAGCGTACGATCAGGCGGCAAATGCTATTGGAGTTGGTAACATAGAGCCGGGAATAGTTACAGAAACGACTGGTGCGGCATTAGCTATAGTAGCGACAACAGATCATGTAGTGTTAGACCCTATGAGAAGAATCCCCTGCCATCATCATGCTGTAGAAGGAAGATACTTCCTTCAACCTTGGTGCCATACGGCCGGAGCCATTCTTAAATGGTATAGGGATAACTTCGGATCATTAGAGGTTGAAGTCGCCAATAAAATAGGCATAGACCCGTACGATTTATTGACCCTTGAAGCATCTAAAGCCCCTCCAGGCTCAGATGGACTGGTCTTACTACCGCACTTTGCAGGAGCAGCTTCTCCAGAATTCAATCCAAATGCTAAAGGTGTCTTATTTGGTCTCACATTATACCATGGGAGAAGCCATATAATAAGAGCGATAATGGAATCAATCGCCTATATGCTTAGAAGCAATATCGAACTCCTTGAAGAGCTGGGTATTACGGTGAGAGAAATAAGGTCTACGGGAGGGGCTGCTAGAAGTAGACTATGGAATCAAATAAAAGCCGATGTTGTTCAAAAACCCATTTTAACGGTTCATTGTGAAGAAACAGCAGCATTAGGCGTGGCTATGCTTGCCGGTGTGGCGGCCAGTATATTCGATTCCGTAAGAGAAGCTACTAAATCCATGATTTCGATAAGTGATAGGTTAATGCCATCGGAAACCAATAGAGACGTATATGATAAGCGATACAACACATATGTGAGGCTTTATAAAGCAGTTGAAAAGCTGTTCTAGATCTTACTCTATAAAGGCTTATAAATGCTCATCCAAAAATTCAAAACTAGAGGTGTTAGGTTGCGTACTGGATTTGTAAGTTTTATAGCACCAGCTTACACCCAGGATACAGTTGAAGTTTTAAAGGAGATAGTGGGTCGTGCTAAGGAGGCCTTAGCCTCCTTAGGGATTGAAGTAGTTTCTGAGGCTGGTCCAGTTATAAACCTATTCGACGTGGAAGAAGCTGTATCGAAGATAAGTTCTATACAATTCGACTTTCTAACAGCTCTAATCCCATCGTGGGCTGAGTCCCCAATGATTGTAAACACTTTACAGCCATTCTTTAATAAACCAATACTACTATGGGCATTATCATCAATCCAAAAAGGGGATGTGCTTATAGCTCCGGCCGGAGCAGCAGCAATGGCTGCTGTAATGCACCCGTTAAGGGCTATGGGTGCTAAACTCAAGGTGGTGTATGGAAATCCAGAGTCCAGCAACGTCCGCCGTGAAATACTGCATTTTGCACGCGCAGCTTACACGGTAAACAAGCTATTTGGTTCAAGGGTGGGCATATTCGGCTATGCCGATATGGGAAGTTACACAGCTGGTTTTGACCAAACCTCTCTACGTAGCAAGATAGGAGTGGAAGTGGAAGATTACGAAGTTCATAGGCTTCTATTAGAGGCAGATAAAATAGGGGATGAAGAGGCTGATGAGTTTGCATCTAGGCAATTTGAAGACTGGATTATAGATA
>CAYWZZ010000040.1:0-3486 GCA_964463005.1 uncultured Candidatus Bathyarchaeia archaeon
TGAAACTCGATAATCGCCCTAGTATTCGGTAACCGTTCATAGAGTGAGTAGATTACTTTAGCCATACCGTCAGGCTCCCTCCACTCTTTATTACCGAAGCCTTCAGGACCACAATAACCCCTCGGATTAACGTGGAGAACGTGATATCCACCATGTACAAGACTCGGGTGGGCTGATACTTCAGTTCCATAGCCTGGTAGGTGTATTAAAGCCTTATGAACGCCAGGCCGTGGACACTTTTGCCATAAACACCAGAAAGGCCTTCCATCCAAACCTCTGAATTTAAGCCAAACTCCTCCTCCGATATGGTAATCGCAGGCGCTGGGATAAACCTGTTGCGTTCGATCGATGGTCTCTTCAGGTTCAACTGATTCAGGGACTTCAAGTAATGCTCTTCTCCAATATGCTTCAACTTCATCCAATGATGGATAGAAGCTTAATAGTTCTTGTAAGTTCATACTCTACACCACATCAACTTTCTTTTAGAAAGGTCTTTTTCTGCTTTTCTTGTTTAACTTTTCCTCTAATACATACTGGATTACCATAAAATTCTAATAAAAATTATCTCTCAGACCTTTTCTGCAACTCTTTGAGCGCTATATCCCGTAGCATTAGAAGCGTAAATGTTTCGAAGAAAAACCGGATATTGCTGAAGCAAGCCCTAATTCAATTCTCCGCTTAAAAGAACCCTTTAGAACCCTTACCACTGGGTTCAACCTAGAGGTTGGTTGTGAATAAACTTCGGTTTTTTAAATAGACGGGCTGAGGTAGACTACTATTTCTATGGGTTTCTCCGCCATACAAATGTTTACTAAACCCTTTTCTTTATCGTAGTCCATCCACTCCTCACCATCCAACTCTACTTTTTCAACTTTAAACCCCTCAGGGTGTCTAAAGTAGACTTGTATGGTTTTAGGTGGGTTTCTCGTAGGTGGGGTCAATTTCATCTTTATAAACCCATTGGAGATCTTGGATTCGACTTCAAAGGATATTGGTCCAAAGTACGTGGCAGCGTTTTTCACAACTATGCGTTTACCGTCTTCAAGCCATTTACGTGGGACAGCAGGCATGAGTATGAGCGTATCTCCCTTCTCGTATATGAGCGTAAGCCTTAGACAGTAGCAGGATATGGATTCATCTGAAGTTTTAAAGTGGTCTCCAGCCCAATCGGCCATTGTTGGAAGAGGATGCTCCGTTAGCATACACGTATCCGGGTAGAAGGCTACAGCGAAGGAGTTGAAGAACGCCCTTAAGAAGTGCTTCACATCGCCCCTCCATAGGTATGGTATTTGAAAGCCGTAGAGGTTCGGTTGCATTGAGAAACCTCCTCTACTAAACCAGTACCTATCGATATCTGGAACCGTGTAACCGTAGCCGTCTGAAATGTACTTGTTGTCCTCATAGTCTTTAAGTATCCACTCAGCCTCCTTTGAATGCGGTTCAATTAAACCGCATAGGATCAAGTGCATAGCACCCTCCAAGGTTTCACGTATCCATCCCATGTCGCGTCCACGTCTTTCAGGTCTAGATGGGAAGTAGGGGATCCATGTGTCATCCTTAAGCTTTACAACAGGGCTTCTTATAACAGCCTCCATTATTCCAGCAATTAGATCTCTCCTATAGGCTTCAGCTTCTTCCTTAAGCCTTAAAGCCTCAGGGTGGTCTATTTCGTTTAAAACCTCTGCTATGGACTTCAATCCTCTGTAGGCGTGAGCGTTTGTTGCAATCCAATGCCAAAATTCCGTTACGTCTTCTAGGGCTCCAGGTGGTAGGAAGCCGTATTCAATCGGCCTCCTTCCATTTTCATCAATCTTCATCGTCGCTTTTCTTTCATTTATTATCCAGTTGCACGCTTCAATTAGATTTGGGGCAACCCTTCTAAGCCATTCTTTATCGCGAGTATACTTGTAGTGTTCTGCAAAGGCCCATAGAACCCAGCCGTGGTGTTGCCCGTATTGTCCACACTCGTATCCTCCAGCTCCGTAGAAGACGCCTTTAGCCGTCGAGTACGTACCAGCCATAACTGCTGTACCTTGGTAGTGGGTGAAAACCTCCAGTCTACGTTCAGCCTCGTCGTGTAAACCCCTCCTATCGAGCTCGCTTATAATCATGGCGCTTTCGTTCGCGAAAACGCCATAGTTGAAAGAGCTTACTCTACACATGTATCTTTGAGAGCCAGGCTCCTTATCGTCGGTTATATGTATGTGGCTTAAATGGGCTCTGTAGAAGTCGTTCAACCACTCCTCCGGGACATGTACCTGCATACCCCTGCTGAGAAGTGTCCTCCAGTACTCAGACACCTTCGCCTTCTCAACCTCGTAGTCTAGGCTTCTCAGCCTCTCAACTTCAAAGTCTTCGAGAAGCGTTATAGAGGGTATCTTAACGTAAACTGTATGCGCTTCACCTGGATCGAGGCTTACCGTGTATGTGAGCCTACGATTGACAGTTTTGACTTCACCCCTTCCACGCATATCCAATGCATACCTAAGCCTCCTACCTTGGATATTTGGGCATACGGCGTAAACTAAACCGTCCTCATACGTTAGCTTTTCCTCCACTCCTCCGGCTTCACGCCAATTACTCTTGCAAGTTGACGAAAGCTTTAAAGTTACAGTTTTACGGGATAATGCTTGAGATGAAATGGTTATCTTAACCATGCACACGACCGGGTCGTCGCCGTCGATCGCCTCCTCACCTTTAAGGTCGTCTAGAACGTCTTTGAAGAGGAGAGTTGCAAAAGCCTCCTGCTCGTACACTATACCATCGTCAACCCATTTAGCGTATACTATCGGCATGAAGCCTTCTTCCAAACACCTATATTCAGGCTCAAGATCCGGTAGGCCGAAGCCGTAGGCTATGGTATCTCCACTCCATAGGAATCTATCGGAGTACTTGCCTCCGACCCGGATATTCCAAAGCTTCGGTATAAAGACCACGCCTCGCGTATCTACTCCAAACTTCTGCCTACGACCTTTACAGCCTAAGATGAAGTGTATACCCCTCTTCTTACTCGGCAGTTCCCTCCAAGCCCTTTCAAGAGCTTGCTCAGGCATTTTACCTATGAGGTCGTATATGGTAGTTAAACCCTGCTCAGACAATTCACGACTGTATGTTTTTAAGTCTAGATTTTCAGAAGACTTGAAGATGAGGACGTTGTAGTCTTTTATATAAATCCGCCCATATTTCTCCAAATCGTCTACGCTGAAGGAGAAGCTATGCGTCTTAGACCTGATCGTGACAATGGTCTTGTCAAAGCTCCTTGGATTATCGCTGTGAGCATACCATACGGTTGCTTTCACACCGTCTGTTTCACCTACTCTCACCTTAGACTTCCAAGAGTTTCCAGATAATATCTCAACCTTACTCAACGGTTTAAGAGGTTTTAAATCAGCCAATTCGCCGTTAAATACTTCAATCGAACCATCCCAGATACTTTCAACAGCATCCACGCAACCCCACTCGATTGAAACATCCATCTTCCTCCAC
>CAYWZZ010000041.1:0-3399 GCA_964463005.1 uncultured Candidatus Bathyarchaeia archaeon
TACTCACCAGCCTCATACTTCTGACCGACAATCTCCATACCCTTAGCCATACCATCCATAATAGCCTCGTAAGGCGTAATACCAGCCTCAATAGCCTCCTTAGCAGCCTTCTTAACACCATCAATATCCAAGTTCACAATACAATCCCTAAGCCTAGCCAAAACCTCTTGCTTGCTCATAAACTCACCCAAACTGAAATATTCAAATCCAGATATAAATTTACTCCTTTCAAGTTTTAAACAGACCGTAGTATGTCGAAATTAGGTCGCATTTAAACCTTAGTCGGTGATGATGAAAACCATGGGCTTATTCACATTTTTAGAGTAAATATCCTAAAGTTTTTAACTAGTTTCTTAATGAAAAGACTTAAATACAGCTTTAGTTTTCGAATTCTCTGAAACATAGAGGCGTATAAGTAGATGGTGGAGGAGTGGAAGCGGCTTCTCTCAGAGTGTATAACTCATCCAAAACAACTTCTTAGCAGGTTTAAAATTGATGTAGAGCCCTTGGAGGCTGTTGTAGCGAAATACCCGATGAAAATATCAAGGTACTACTTTAACTTAATAGAAGAGGTTGACGATCCAATATGGAAGCAGTGTGTTCCAAGTCCTTTAGAGCTTCAAGATGCCTATGGTGTTGAAGACCCGCTGAATGAGGAAGCCGATAGTCCAATACCTGGGCTTGTTCATAGATACCCAGACCGAGTTCTCATGTGCGTTTCAGAGAATTGTGCAACCTACTGTAGATTCTGTACGAGGAAGAGAATGGTGGGTAAATCTACGCTTAATCCATCCTTAGACTTATACTTGAAACAGATCGAGTATGTTAGAAATAATCCATCTATTAGAGATGTTCTGCTTTCAGGTGGCGACCCGTTAATGTTGTCAGATGATAGGATAGAATTTCTACTTCGAAAGTTACGGGCTATTCCACACGTCGAAATACTGAGGATAGGCTCTAGGGTTCCGTGTACTTTCCCGCAGAGGGTCACAGAAAAATTATGCAATATAATTAAAAAGTATCATCCAGTTTATGTAAACGTCCACTTCAATCACCCGCGTGAAATAACAGAGGAGAGTGAGAGAGCCTGTGGTCTTCTTGCAGACGCAGGGGCTCCTCTAGGGAATCAATCAGTCCTCTTAAGAGGGGTTAATGATGACCCGAAGATTACGAAGGAGCTCGTCCAAAAGCTTTTAAAAATTCGCGTTAGACCGTACTACCTCTTCCAAATGGATTTGGTCAAGGGAACCTACCACTTTAGAACTAGGGTGGAGACTGGGATTAAGATAATAGAAGCCTTAGTAGGCTATACTTCTGGTTTAGCTGTACCACGTTACGTCATAGACGCTCCAGGTGGAGGTGGAAAGATTCCACTTCAGCCTAACTATGTGATAAGTATGGATGATGATAAAGTTGTACTTAGAAACTACGAAGGTAAAATCTACGTATACCCCCAACCGCGTGAAAATGAAATATCCGTGAGGGGATTACCCTCTTATGGCCCTCAGAGTAGGGTTAACGTATAACCTCAGAAAAGAGATTACTCCAGAATTGCCTGAAGACTTTTACGTTGAATTCGATGAGGAGACTACGGTATCAGCCATAGCTGAAGCCTTAGAGATGGGTGGATGTGATGTTGTTAGAATAGAAGCTGATGAAGAGGCCTACTTTAAACTGAAGACTTTAAAACTCAATATAGTGTTTAATATAGCCGAGGGTTTACGTGGAGAAAGCCGCGAATCTCATATTCCGGCAATGCTTGAAATGTTGAATATACCTTACACTGGGTCGGGCCCGGAGACTTTAGCCATAGCTTTGAATAAAGCTTTAACCAATTGGGTTCTGAAGGCCAATGGTATACCATCTACAAACTTCCAAGTCTTTAAGAGAGCTGACGATAAGTTGCGTAAAAACCTCAAATTTCCACTCATTGTAAAGCCTTTAGCAGAAGGCTCCAGTAAGGGTGTTAGAAACGATTCTCTAGTTAAGGATGAAGACTCTCTTAGAAGGAAGGTTTCTTGGCTTATAAAAACTTATAAGCAACCAGCTTTAGTCGAGGAGTTTCTACCGGGTAGGGAGTTTACGGTAGGTTTAATAGGGAATGAAAAACCCGTAGTGCTACCGATTATTGAAATACTCGTTGATAAACTGCCGGAGGGCGCTAACCCGATATACTCCTATGAAGCTAAATGGGTTTGGGATACGCCCGTTAAACCTCTAGAGATATTTCAATGCCCCGCAAGCTTAACTAGAGAACTTGAAGAGAGAATTAAGCGAATCGCCGTAAAGACGTTTAAAGTTTTGAACTGTCGCGACCTCTGTAGGATAGATATGAGGTTGGATGAAAACGGTATGCCGCATGTATTAGAAGTGAACCCGCTACCTGGGTTGATCCCAGACCCCAAAGCCCACTCATGTCTACCTGAAGCAGCTAGAGCCGCTGGCTTCACCTATAATCAGCTTATCTGCACAATACTATGGCAGGCTCTCAAGAGATACGGTATGCAGAGCCTTTTTAAGAACCTAGACTTAGTAAAGATACTCTAAAAACTAAACTATTCATCTAAAGCTTGAAATACGGTAGAACTTTGACGCTAAAGGTCTGTGGGAAAAATAAAAGGAAGGTGGAAGTTCTTCCAGTCTATTTGGTAGGAAATATACGAATATGTTCCCTACTATTGTTAGTAAAGCTGTTATTATGATGACACAAGCCAATACAGGTATTGTTATTTTTACCTCTTCTATACGTTCACCCGGCATTTTCCATTAATAAAGATTTTCCCCTCAGACGTATATGAGCTTTCATTTCCTCCTTAGAATTTTCAACGTGAAGGCGTAATCGCAGGGTTTCCTGGTAGGCATTTTTACCCTCAAACCATTTTCATCGCGAGTCCACTCTAGCTTCTCCTCAGACCCGAGTAGCTGTATACTTTCGACATCATAGTTGTAAAGTCTTAAGTTTGTGCTGAGCGACTGAATGACTGCTTCATTACAGGGCCAGTCTAAAACAATAGCGTAAAGTACATCACCCTTAGTTGTAAAACGTACATCTCTACCAGTGAAGGGTGGGTGCTTCTCTTCTCTAAACTCTCCACCAACTTCTCTAGTCGGCCCCTCTCCATAGACTCTCCACGGTCTAGAGCCATATATGGCTTCTCCGTTTATACTCAACCATCGGCCGATGCTCTGTAAGATTTGCCGTTGCTCTTCCGGAATAGTTCCATCAGGTTTAGGAGCTATATTTAGGAGTAGGCAACCGTTTTTACTCACTATGTCTACTAAATCATCTACTATTGAATCCGTAGATTTATACTCATGGTCTTTTATGTAGCCCCACGACTTCCTACAGACCGATGTATCGGTCTGCCAGAATAACGGATATATATCGTCGAGCTTACC
>CAYWZZ010000042.1:0-3156 GCA_964463005.1 uncultured Candidatus Bathyarchaeia archaeon
AAAGTGATAGTTGGAGGAGCACCATTAACAGAAGAATACGCAAGACAAATAGGTGCAGACGCATACGGAAGAGACGCAGTAGAAGGCGTAAACATATGCAAAAAATGGGTTTCCAAGAAGTGACAGTGAACACCCTTTTTTATTTACGAAGTGGGAAAAATAATGGATTTTTAGAAGTAGAGCGTTACCGTAATAGTCCTTTCAGGAGTTAACGAAATAGTTTCCTTAGATTATCTCAATGAGGTTGTTCTCCTTAGGTTCTATGTAAGCCTCAACGTTTCTCCCAGCAACTAAAATTTCCACCTTAACCTTATGAGAGCGTATATAGGTCATATCCAAGCTCGACACTACATATCCAAATATCCAAACCTTAAAAGACGTATTAGAGACTCGTCGTTTTCAAACTTCCACCTTATTGCAAAAAATAAACCGTTTAGGTCCATATACTCTTCCTTACCGTCCTCCCAAGGTGCACCACCACAACGCCAAGGCTTATTATTGAATATTTGCCATTCATAAAACTTTCCATCAAGTCTTATCTCAAAACTACCAGTCCCTATACCTCCTAGAGGTATACCAGATTCTGGTATTGGTTTAACAACGTACTTCATAAAGGGGTACCGTTAAAATATTGAATAAATAGATGTGAAAAATTTTCCTAAAGTTATACGCGGATTAGGTCATACTGAAGACTACCTAATCCAAGCTTTGAAGACGCCTCCAACACTATGTAGGGGACTGGTTCTCCATCTTTACGGGCGAAGTTCAACGGCTCCCAGAGGTTTATCTGATTGAATTTATCCACTCCTATATTCATGATTTTCAATTCTTCAGCCGCCGAGCCTGGTATTCCAGGAGAATCTCTAATAAGGTCTATAGATGCCTTATCTATCGCTACAGGATCTTTTGAGGCTAAAACCCCTAGGTCTGGAACCATGGGAATATCACTATATGTGAAACAATCACAATGTGGAGTTATATCATATGCTAAATTTATGAAACCGACTTTGTCAGGCGTAAAATATTTAACCACTCCATATGCTGCATCTGCTACGGCGAGACCAAACTCTACTTGAGCCCTGTGTCTTTCACGAAAACCTGAAATGGCGCCTTCAGGACATATACTCCAGCATCCACACCCCAATAGACAATTTTCATGGTCTATGACCGCTTTACCGTTTACTATAGAAATAGCACCCTTTGGGCAGAATTTAACGCATAGACTACAACCATTACACCTATCTTCTTTAACATAGGGAGGGTCCTTCAAATGTATTAGAGCCTTAGTGGTCTTATTGACGCAACCAACGGCTATGTTTTTTATAGCTCCACCTAACCCGGTTCTAGGATGCCCTTTAACGTGGGCTAACGATATTAAAGCGTCTGCTTCTGCTAAAACCGGAGGTAAGTATATCTCCTTCAAAACTAGACCGTTAACTTTCACTTTAACCCCTTCAAGGCCTTTTAAGCCATCTGCTATTATTATAGGCGCGCCGATTGTCTCATTAGTTAAACCGTTAAGTGTTGCCACTTCAATGCACTTTAACGCATTCCCTCGACTTGATGTCAAGTCTAAACCAGTTGTATCCGTTACAAAAGGTGAAGCACCAAGCTCCTTAACTAATTCTACGACTGCCCTCACGTGTTTAGGTCTTACATAGGTGTGGCCGTACCTTTCACCTATGTGGATTTTAATTGCTACGACATCTCCCCTACCGATTGTAGAATCTAATTCCGCTTCTCTAAAAATCCGTTTAATCTTATGTACTAGAGATTCCTCCTCCCTCTTAGCTCTAGAAGAGCTGAAGTAAACTTTAGCTACCACAATTTACCAAAAGAAGATGAAGATATAATATTATTTAAGGCTTAGGACATAGAATTTACGAGATACGTACCTCTACGTATACATCATCCGGTATTCTAACTCTCATAAGTCTTCGAACAAATCTCTCATCAGCTGTTATGTAGAAGAGCCGTTTATGAATCTTCATGACCCATTTATCGAACGTTTCACTCCCCTCTCCACATGGAGACTTACGTGTAACAACTTTAAGCTTCTTAGTTGGAAGAAATATAGGGCCTGACACTTTAACGCCTGTTTTCTCAGCTATATCTTTAATCTCACTGCAAACTTCTTCTAGCTTTTTCAAATCTGTAGATGCGAGTTTTATTCTGGCTTTTTGAACCATAATGGCTCAGCAACTAGATTGAGATATATGACTGATATTTAAAGTTTCTAAAAAGCATCCATGAAAAACCTACGTACATCTTCCTCGGATACTGCTCTAGGGTTATTTTCAAGGTTACGTCTATACTGCATAGTATTGGCTATGAAGGCGTCTACCTCATCTTCTCCAACACCGAGACTTCTAAGGTTTGTAGGAACCTTAAGCTCAGTTTCAAGTTTAACGATTTCTTCAACCAGTTTATTTACCGCTTCATTAAAGTCCTCATATTTAAAACCCAAATGGTCTACAAGTCGTAGGATTTTATCCGGTAATGCGGAGGCGTTGAACTTCACTGCTAACGGTAGGAATATCGAGTTGGCTAAGCCGTGGTGGATTCCATGGTGTATTGTGAGGTAGTAGCCCAGCCCATGAACAACGGTGGTTCCAGCGCAGTTTATAGCCAATCCTCCTAGAAGGCTTGCATAATGTAAACTATCGCGAGCCTCAGGATTATATGAAGCCTCTCTTAAACCGCTTAAAATAATTTTTATAGACTCTAAAGCAAACATGTCTGAAAGCGGTTGAGAAGATTTAGACCAGTAGGCTTCAATGGAGTGGGATAGTGCATCTAAAGCCGTATATACAGTTAAACTTACAGGCAGATGTTTAAGTACATCTGGGTCTATTATTGCGATTTTGGGAATGAGAGGATAGCCAGCGACCACGATTTTCCTCTTAACCGTTAAATCCGATAGAAGGGCATATCTTGTGACTTCACTGCCAGTTCCACAGGTTGTAGGTATTGCGATTATTGGGAGGATTTCATCCTCGACAACGTAAGGGTAAACGTAATCTCTTACACTTCCACCTTTAGCAGATAACAGTGCTATGGCTTTAGCGGCATCCATAGCGCTTCCACCTCCAAAACCGACCACTACGTTGACGTTTAAACTTCTACCAAGGGATGAGCCTGATTCCACCGTTTCAA
>CAYWZZ010000043.1:0-2251 GCA_964463005.1 uncultured Candidatus Bathyarchaeia archaeon
AGCCTAAGGTTTTAACAACCTTCTCTACATACTTCTTTAGAAACTCCTTCCAACCAGATTTAAGACACATTCCAAATCCGAAGAAGTAATTGGGCGGGTAAGTCTCTATAAGGGAGAATCTTTCATCTATTGTCCTCCTCCAAACTATATATCCGTCTGCAAATGCTTCAGACTTAGGATTGATCTCGTAGAGAGATGTACGGTACTACTTTTATTCCATACCTATGGCACGTGTCTATAACACGCTTCAGCTCGCACATACCTTTTTCATCGTAAGGCGGCCAAGAACCATCGTGCCAGAAATCTCTACTAGGGTGGTAATCATTATGTATACGGACTACAGAGACACCCTTATACGCCCATCTTCGTATATCCCCATCACTAGGCCATGGGTGGTTGCCGAAAGACATATGCATATACTTTCTAGGTAGCTTATCACGGACTTTAGGAAGCCCCAAGTAGTAATGGAAAACGTAATCGCCTGAGAAGTTTGGAGTACTACGATCTACGAGTTTATAGTTAAGGGGTTCTATTATGATTCGAGTACTCTGCGGTTTCAACTCTCCTTTAATCTGGAAAACACCTCTATCTTTCTCTGCAGTCAACTGTCTAGTCCACTCCTCTAGATCGGAGCCGGGGATGAATTCTACACCTTCAACTCCTGGATCGAAAACAGCCATGTAGAGTGGTATACTCCTCTCTTCAAATGCAGGTTTACCGTTAAAATGAACTTCCCCCCCAAACTGCCGCACAGTTGCCATACGGTTTATCGACTCTAACGTGCGAAGGTCTTGCAGCAAAGTATTTGAATCTAGGTGTTAGATTCATGCAACCTATTCCAACCCGCTTTACATCAGCGACTGGTTTTTCAAACGTATACTTCTGTACGATCTTAACATAGCCTTCTGAGTATTTGTAAGTATATGCGTAATCGATATCCGATACTGTATAGCTATTTTCATCGATCAATCTACCGCATGCTTCAACTTCTACAAATCCGTCTCTATCTATCACTCTAATAGCCGTATTATCGTTTAGTACATCTAAGTAAGAGCCAAAGTAAGATGCGATGGGGCTTTTTAAAACGTTCTCGCCACTTCCATGTAAAAACCTAATACTGGTTATACAGCCGCCTTTCCTAGGGTCATGTACGACTTCCCAAAAACTACTCTTTACAATGATACCTTCCTCAGCAAACTCTACTTTTAGCTTTTTACAATTCAAAATTTAACACCCTATTAGAAGATTATACTGGCTACCATTTAACTGCGATCTCTCAAACAACCGTCAGTGTAATGAACTAGTAACCTCATCCATAACGAACGTGTTAAAGGTGTTTTAAAGGTTAAAAATCGATGTAGTTCACAATATTTATGTAGTTTTTTCTTAAGAAAAATGTTGCACTTCCTTTAAATAGTTCAAGTGAGAATTAAATAATTGCGATGAACATGAAAAGAGAACACTTTTTAACGTTGTTAGTAGTGTTACTGGTCTTCTCCGGCATAAGCCCTTGTTTCGCTGAAGATGGTGTAGATTTACAATTGGTTATTTCAGAACTCATGTCAAATCCAATAGTACTCGCATCGTTTGTCGTAAAGTTCTTCTTAGGCTTAATACTGGGTTACTTCTTAGCTAAAGTTTTCAAGTATATTCTGGCTTTAGTGGCTATTGTACTCATAGGATTACTCCTCGATATATGGCAACTCGGAGGATTGGAGGAGTTCTTTTCAAGAAGTGGTTTAGAATGGTCGAAAGTTTATCCTTTAATTCAAACGCTTATATCCGCCTTAGGCATACTAACAATCCTTCCAATAGGCGTTGGCTTTCTCCTAGGGGTTATAATTGCAATGAGGCGTTGATATATGGTTAGGGATTATAGCCGTTTAGAGCTCTGAGTAGTCAAAAATTTGTAGAAAAGGTTTATTTTATCCACATTTATTCACCAATTCATGTTAATGACAGACTCAACGAGTCTCAAAGAGTCCTGTGCAGTATTCGCCGTTTCATCTAACTCAGATAGGGTTGATGTTGCACCAGTGATATTTAGCGGTCTTTTAGCTTTACAGCATAGAGGTCAAGAGTCTGCGGGTATAACCGTTTTAAAGAATGGAAAACTCTCAACATTTAAAGGTCTGGGTCTTGTGATAGAAGTTTTCAGCCATAACATTTTGAAGGGTTTAAGCGCACCTATTGGAATAGGTCATGTGCGATATTCTACCTACGGTTCTTCAGACCTCATCAATGCGCAACC
>CAYWZZ010000044.1:0-2098 GCA_964463005.1 uncultured Candidatus Bathyarchaeia archaeon
GAATCCTCCGTCCACTCCCCATGGATGGTTAAAGTTTGCAAAATATGCAACTGCAAGGGAAGTCACGTATAAATATACTAAGTTTGCAGTTGTCAAGCATTTTCTCATATATGGAATCTTCATAAGTCCCATCACTATAACTAGCATTATAAATGGCCCACCCATAAGCTCAACTCCAGGTGTAGGTATAACACTACTGAGATTCTGAGTACAACTTGCTACAGGCGGCAGAAATAATGCGAATAGGTCCCAGAAAACCGTTAAAACAATGCTTAAGATGGCGACCCATATGAGTGTCGTAGCCGTTAGTTTCTCAACTTTATACTCGCTTTCCATTTTCCTCACAGATTCGGTTTTTTTCCAAGAACTTTTATTTATGTTTTTCGTTAAAAACATCCGTCTTTGTTTCAATCGATATTTAAAGGGTAAAACTTTAACTACGTATTACGGTTTCACTACTAATACGGTGGTGTAGGATATATGGCTGTTAAAGTTACCGTGATAGGTGCTGGCAGTCTGGTCTTCACCCCCAACATTCTCGCTGACCTTACGAAATCAGACGTCCTCGCTGGCTCTAAAGTCTGTCTTATGGATATAGATGAGGAGAGACTAAACCTCATGGCTAAACTAGCCGATAGAATAGTACGTGAAAGAAAGTCTGATATTGTTGTTGATGCGACTACTGATAGGGCTGAGGCTCTGAGAAACGCCGACTACGTGATAATTTCGATATCTGTAGGTACTGATATTGAAAGATTTGACGTTGAAATACCGAAAAAATATGGCATATATGCTTCAGTGGGGGATACGACTGGACCGCAGGGTTTTGCTAGAGCGCTTAGACATATCCCAGTTATGGTCGACATCGCTAAGGACATTGAGAAGATTTGCCCAAGCGCCTTTGTACTCAACGTGACGAATCCGATGACTGCTTTGTGTACGGCTATGCTTAAAACGTCTAAGATAAACCTGATCGGGCTATGTGTTGGAATCTACATTGCGAAGAGCTTCATAGCTAGGCTTCTAAACCTAGACTCTGAAAGCATAAGCGTGATCGCTGGTGGGATAAACCACTTCACGTGGATAAAAGAGATCCTCTTCAGAGGTGAAAATGCTTATCCTAAGTTTCACGAGGCTTGGGAGAATGCCAAGAAATCGTATAGTAGACTTGAGATGCTTGAAAAATTTAGAGGACACTACGTATCCCTACTTCTATACGACAAGTTTGGACTATTTCCATCACCATCAGACTCTCACGTAGCGGAATTTTTACCATACTTTATAAGAGAAGATAAAGCATACGGCTCTTTCTATGGTTTAACGCTATACCCACAGGGGACAATATACGACCTTAAGTGGCGTGAGCAGGCTTGGTCGCGTCTAGTTGAATGGGCAACTGGCAGGGCTCCGCTAGATGAACTGTTTGCAAGAACATTCACGGAAGAAACACTTGTAATCAGAGTGCTTGAAAGTCTAGCTTCTAAACGTAACGACTTCTACGAGGCGGTGAACGTCCCAAACATGGGATCCATCTCAGACATAACGAGCAAAGCCATAGTTGAGGTTCCTGGAGTTGTAGGCAATATTGGGGTAAAACCCGTCCAAGTCGGCCCACTTCCCAATACGATTACGGAACTTCTAAGGCAACAACTTACACACGTAGATTTAACAGTAGACGCCGCTTTAACTGGAAACCGTAAACTTGCGTTGCAGGCGTTATTGATGCACCCCTCAATACCGACTTTAGAAGTGGCTGAGAACATACTTGACGATTTAATAAAGCATGAGTCTAAGTATCTTCCACAGTTCAAAGTTTAACGGTTTATAGAATAGTCTGCTAAGCGCCTCCAAGCCTCCAGCATTATTCTTATACTTTCCCATGGTGTATCTGGAAATATCTGATCTATAGCTGACAGTATGAATCCCCCTCCCGGCGCAAGTATTTCAATGGCGTCTGCTACGGCCCTCTCGACCTCCTCTTTAGACCATAGCTTTAGCGTAACAGAGGAGTTTACCCCTCCCCATATACATATACTATCTCCGATCTCTTTTTTAACCTGTAGTAGCTTCGCTCCTCCTTGAACGGGGTCCACACCGT
>CAYWZZ010000045.1:0-1511 GCA_964463005.1 uncultured Candidatus Bathyarchaeia archaeon
GCACCCATAAAGTAAGATACTTTTCAAATAGGCCTAGAGTATTCTCAGGCGTGCTAAGGTTCACCTCCCGTTTGTTCTAGGAGTCCAATGCTGGAAGCTAAGTATAAGTCTATCGGAGCTCGGCTCCGATAGACGAGGTCAGCGTTGATGAGACTATCGTCTCCTCGTAGAAGTATTAGCGCTCGCTCAGCACCATCATTGAGATTGCGACTGAAACACTACGCATAATCGCCAACACAGCTGTTTAAATTTTCGACAGATTAAAGAGTCTTGAAATTAATAAGGCTAGAAGTGGGGGGACAATCATTCTTAGGGGGCTTAGTTTAAAAACCATCATGGTAGTATTCCCAAATATATGTAATGGGATTGATATGAAGCCTGGGAGTTTTATGTTGCAACTGATAAAATAACCCTATTAATGTTGAAGATATGAGCGGTTTCTAGAGAGTATCAATAAGGTGGTTTTAAGTCCTTCTATGATTGGAGGCATGACTTATCTTGTAGAGCTCTAGTGTCATTATCGATGCCGTTACGCCCCCTAGGTGGAGAAGCAAATATGATGACGAGTATCCCAAAGAAGACGAAGCCTCTGAAGACCGAGCCCAATATGTGTAAATAGAGCGCATTTTCGAGAAGCGAACTGTTAGATAAAAGGGATGTTTCGTGATGACCAACAAACGTTCCCGTCTCCTCTCTAAATTATATGTAGCTCATCTTTTACTAGCAGTACTGAGCTTAATCACTTTCGTAAAGCATTAAAATGAACACTTTGCCTTCAACCTAATTCATGCATTATGTGTTTAAGCTTTTTGATTCTACATTTAAAACATATTGGTATGTTTTAGCTTATTTGAATCATTGTTTCTATTTTTACATCTACATATCTATATGTTACTGTTCCTATTCTAGTAGATTCATCAAATATCCACTCTTCACCTTCTTTTAACACCTTAAAATTTAACATGATTTCACTAGGCTTCTCTGAGGAGTAGAATTTGAGAACGGCCCCCTGACCTCCCGGGCCTCTGGTTTTTACCGTCAACTTTCCACCCACATAGCTTTCAACCCAAGGTCGAGTGTTGTAGAGGACGTATCTTCCATCGCTCCGGTATTTAGTGATGGCGTAGACTTTAAATCTAAAATCTTCGAGAGAATCTTCAATGCCTTTTTCAACCAAATCTCTCCCCTCAATTAATCGGATAGATTCTCCGAGACTATCGGTTACGTGGTATTTACACGCTGAACACCATCCAATCCTCTCCAAGTCTACAGTCCACCTGAAGACTTTCACAGGTCTATCTTCAACATTGGCTAAAACAACTAAAACCTATCTTCATTAAAGTAGACTGCGCCTTTTACAGCTTCATCTGTGGTTTTTACAAACCCCATGGTATAATCTTTAAACTTGAATTTTGAGAGGTCGAAGGCTCTGAAGGCTTCAAATAAAGCCAATACGGGGTTCAGCCGCAGGGCCTAAGCTCTGCCATGGGAAAGCACCCAATACTGAACAC